>CAZVZH010000163.1:7996-10423 GCA_964630705.1 uncultured Saprospiraceae bacterium
CAGCCAGCCGGTATCGCCCACCTGGCCGCCGCCTTCGGGGTAAAAGGGCGTGCGGTCGAGCACGAGCTGGAACTGCTGCTGGCCCTTGGTTTGCACGCTGCGGTAGCGCAGCACGCGGGCATCGCGGAGTTCGAGTTGGTCGTATCCTAAAAATTCGACGCCGGCGCCGGCTTCGCGGAGCACCATCCAGTCGCCCACTTCCTTGGCGGCGGCTTTGCGGGAGCGTGTCTTTTGTTCCTGCAGCGCTTTTTCAAAACCGGCTTCGTCCACGGTCCAGCCTTTTTCACCGGCAATGAGGCGGGTGAGGTCGATCGGGAATCCGTAGGTATCGTAGAGTTCGAAGGCCTGCTGGCCGTCGATGGTGTTGTTTCGAATATCGAGGCCGTCGATGCGCTTGAGGCCGCTTTCGAGCGTGCGCAGGAAGGATTTTTCTTCTTCCAGAATCACTTTCACCACAAACTCGATTTGCGCATGGAGCTCGGGAAACACATCGTGGAATTCTTCGGCCAGGATGGGCGCCATGCGGTAGAGCACAGGTTCCTTGAGGTCGAGGAAGGAATAGTAGTAGCGCACAGCGCGGCGCAGGATGCGGCGGATGACGTAGCCGGCGCCCGTGTTGGAGGGCAGTTCGCCGTCGGCAATGGCAAAACTCACGGCGCGCAGGTGATCGGCCACGACCCGCATGGCCACGTCGGTCATTTTCCAGTCGGCGTCGATGCCGGGGTAGCTGCCGGTGTAGGGGATGCCGGAGTATTCGGACAGGAAGTTAAAAAGCGGTTTCCAGAGGTCGGTATCGTAGTTGGAAGCAGCGCCCTGCACGGCGCGGCAGAGGCGTTCGAAACCCATGCCGGTGTCGACGCTTTTGGCGGGCAGCACGTCGAGCGAGCCGTCGGCCCGGCGGTTGAACTCCATGAACACGTTGTTCCACACCTCGATCACGTTGGGGTCGTCGGCGTTGACCAGTTCGCGGCCGTCGCGGCGGGCGCGCTCGTCGTCGGGGCGCAGGTCGACGTGGATTTCGGTGCAGGGGCCGCAGGGACCCTGGTCGCCCATTTCCCAGAAGTTGTCTTTTTTGCCGAAGGCCAGGATGCGGTCTTCCGACACGTATTTTTTCCACTCGTCGTGGGCTTCCTGGTCGTAGGGCAGTTTTTCTTTTTCGTCGCCGCCGAACACCGACACGTAGAGCCGGTCTTTGGGGATTTTGTACACCTCGGTGAGCAGTTCCCAGGACCAGGCGATGGCGTCTTTTTTGAAATAGTCGCCGAACGACCAGTTGCCCAGCATTTCGAACATGGTGTGGTGGTAGCCGTCGCGGCCCACGTCTTCGAGGTCGTTATGCTTGCCGGTCACACGCAGGCACTTCTGGGTATCGGCTACGCGGGGGGCCGGGGGCTTTTGGTTGCCGAGGAAAAAGTCCTTGAGCGGGGCCATGCCGGAGTTGATGAACATGAGCGTGGGGTCGCTCTTGGCCACGATGGGGGCAGAGGGGATGATTTTGTGTTCCTTGGAGGCGAAAAAATCGAGGAACTGGCGGCGGATGTCGCGGGAAGTCATGTGTCGGAAGTGGAAAAATGAGTGCTCGGGATGCTTGGGGCGGCGCAAAGGTAGCGGTTTTTCACCGCGTCAAAAAGAACTCCCGAAACCGCTTAAATTCCTCCCATTCCTGTTCCGTGAAGCGGTTGAACAGACGCTCGCCCACCTGGGCGCGCAGTGCGGAAATTCCCACGTCGATCAGCCGCAGGCCCTTTTCCGTCAGAAAAATATTGTCGAAGGAAAACCCGGGCATGTCCGACGGGCGGCGCAAATCGCGGTGCACGAAACCCGCCGCATGCAGTTGGCGGAGTTCGTCTTCCATGACTTCTACAAACAACTCCCTGCGCTCGTACTCGAAGGCGCGGTAATCCAGCGGGAACAGGCGCTCCATGACCAACATTTCCGCATCGGGACTGAACTCGTCCAAACGGATGAACCGCACCACCAAACCGTTGACCTGATTGGCAAATTTCATCTTTTCCGCCTCTGAACCGATATCCGAGCGCGTATCGCCGGTGAACAGCTTACCCACCTCGGATTCGGAAAGCGCGACCACTGTGTTGTTGGGGCCTGCGGAAAGCGTCCGGGGATCGCGTTTTTTCATTCAGCGAAGGTAGTTGCGAATGGTACATTTTTTCAATGTCCCCTACTCCGCATTCATCACCCCCCAAAGCCGGTCTTTCAACTGTTGAATATTTTTCCCGCTGATCGATGAAATGAACAGCGCCGGAATATCCGCCGGCAGCGTTTCGCGCAGCATAGCCTCCAGGTCGGCGTCGATGAGGTCGCACTTGGTGATGGCCAGCAGGCGGGGTTTGTCGAGCAGGTCGGAGTTGAATTCGCGGAGTTCGTTGAGCAGGATGTCGTACTCCTCCTGCAGGCTGCGGTCGGTGT
>CAZVZH010000164.1:0-6616 GCA_964630705.1 uncultured Saprospiraceae bacterium
CAAACTTCAAACTCCAAACTTCAAACTCCAAACTTCAAACTCCAAACTCCAAACTCTAGTAATCGTACCAATCCTTCCAATCCTCCCGGAGTTTCTGCCGCACCCGTTCCTCCGCCGGATTATCGGCCGGTTCGTACAGAATTTTTCCCTTTACCGACTCAGGCAAAAAATCCTGGGGCACAAAATGTCCCGGAAAGTCGTGCGCATATTTATAGCCGGAGCCATAGTTCAAGTTTTTCATCAGCTGCGTCGGCGCGTTGCGCAGGTGCAGCGGAACAGGCTGCGCGCCGCCGCTCCGGACCGTTTCCAGCGCCCGGTCGATCGCCAGGTAGGCGCTGTTGCTCTTGGCTGAAGTGGCCAGGTACACCGCGCATTCCGACAAGATGATCCGCGCTTCCGGCATGCCGATCATCCGGATGGCATCCATGGTGGTGGTGGCCAGCAGCAGGGCATTCGGGTTGGCCAGGCCGATGTCTTCCGCTGCTAAAATGACCAACCGCCGGGCGATAAACTCGATGTCTTCGCCGCCGTCGAGCATGCGGGCGAGCCAGTACACAGCGGCGTTGGGGTCGCTGCCCCGGATGCTTTTGATAAAGGCCGAAATGATGTCGTAGTGCTGCTCCCCGTCCTTGTCGTACAAGGCAATATTTTGCTGGATGCGTTGGCGTACCAGTTCGTTGGTGATCCGCAGTTTTTCGCCGGCTTGCCGGTAATTGGACACCAGTTCGAGCGCGTTGAGCAGGCGCCGGGCATCGCCGCCGGAATACAGCAGCAGCGCGTCTGCTTCGGCCAGTTCGATGTCGGCGTTCCGCAATTGCTCGTCCGTTTGGAGGGCGCGGTGTAGCAGGCCCGTCAGTTCTTCTTTGCCGAGGTGCTGCAAGACATAGACCTGGCAGCGCGACAGCAAGGCGGGGATGACCTCAAAAGAAGGGTTTTCGGTCGTGGCGCCGATCAGTGTGACCACGCCTTTTTCCACAGCCCCGAGCAAGGCATCTTGCTGACTTTTTGAAAACCGGTGGATTTCGTCGATAAACAAAATCGCGCCTTTCGCTTGAAAGAGCGTGGTTTTTTCCGCGTTTTCGATGGCGTCCCGGATATCTTTGACGCCCGAGTTGATTGCCGACAGCTGGTAAAACGGTTTTTTCAACAACTTGGCAATCAGCTGCGCCAGGGTGGTTTTGCCCACGCCAGGCGGTCCCCACAGAATAAAGGAAGGAATCACCCCTGCGTCGATCGCCTGGCGCAATACGGCGCCTTCGCCGACCAGATGTTGCTGGCCGACATAAGCGTCGAGGTTTTGGGGGCGCATGCGTTCGGCTAAGGGCGCCACAGTTCGAGTTATTGTTCGTTTTTATAAATCATCACCCGGCGCTGGCCGGGCTTGGCAAAGCCCCGGTACATACCTTCGGAATTGAAGGGCAGGGCAATGTTGCCGTTTTTGTCGACGGCGATTAAACCGCCTTCGCCGCCTTTTTCCACCAGTTTTTGCAGGACCACCTGCTCGGCTGCCGTTTGCAGCGGCATGCCGCCGTAAGCCATGCGGGCGGCCACGTCGTGCGCCACAGCGTAGCGGATGAAAAATTCGCCGTGGCCGGTGCACGACACCGCGCAGCTGCCGTTGTCGGCGTAGGTGCCGGCGCCGATCACTGGGGTGTCGCCCAGGCGGTTCCAGCGTTTGTTGGTCATGCCGCCGGTAGAGGTGCCGGCCGCCAGCTGGCCCGAGCGGTCGAGGGCTACGCAGCCGACAGTGCCGAATTTTTGATCGAAACGCCCGGGCATCTGGCCGCGCGCGCCGTTTTCCTTTTCTTTTTCCAAAATTTGTTGCAGAGCATCCCAGCGTTTTTGGGTGAAAAACCAAGCGGGCGGCACTGTGTCCAGACCTTGTTCGACGGCGAACTGCTCGGCGCCCCGGCCGCAGAGCAGCACGTGCGGCGATTTTTCCATGACGGCGCGAGCCAGGCGGATGGGGTTTTTTACGATCGTCACGCCGCCCACCGCCCCGGCCGTTTGGCCGCTGCCGTCCATAATGCTGGCATCCAGTTCATTGCGGCCCTCGTGGGTAAACACGGCCCCCCGGCCGGCATTGAACAGGGGATTGTCTTCGAGGAACACAATGGTGGCGGTAACGGCATCCAGCGCGCTGCCGCCGTTTTTCAAAATTTGCTCGCCGATGGTCAACGCGGAGTCGAGCGCGGCCCGGTAAGCGGCGTCTTGCTCGGCGGTCATGTCGGCTTTCCGGATGGTGCCGGCGCCGCCGTGAATGGCGAGGGCGTATTCGGGCCTTTGGTTGGTGGAACCGGTACCGGAATCGCAGGAAGGGCAGGCTAAAAAACCGCCCAAAGCAAACAGGCAAAAGAAATTGATCGTGCGCATGGTCAAACTGCTTGGAAGGCAAATGTAGCGCTGCCGGCCGGAATTTTGACGTTCGCTGGCCAGACCGTCCGGTTTCAATCCGGCCGTACTTGCGTATTTTTGCCCGGAATTCGAACCCAGTCCATTATTTATGCAACGCTTCCTCCTCCTGAGCGCCCTTACTGCCGCCATGGCCTTTTTTCCTTTTTGCAAATCCACTAAAATTCAAAACGCGCCCAAGCCGGGCGAGCGCTATGACACGCCGCTGGAAACGCCCCTGCTTTCCACGATTTCGATCCCGGTTCAGATTTCGACCTCGGACCTGGTGAACAGCCTCAACGCCCGTCTCCAGGGGGTACTGTACGAAGATTATTCCTACACCGACAACGGCGGCGACGACCTCATGCTGAAGCTGACCAAAGCCCAGCCCATCACCATGTTCCTGAGCGGACAAACCTTTAAATACCGGGTGCCGCTGAATATTTGGGCCAAGCAAAAACTGTTCGTCGGGGCAGCCGAAGTGCAGGGCGACCTGGCGCTGAACATGCGCACTACGTTTTCCATCAACCCGGACTGGTCGCTCCGCACCAAAACCGAAGTGGAATACCACGAGTGGCTGACCAAGCCGGTGCTGAAAACCGGACTGGGCAACATCAACATCGAGTCGCTGGCCAACATGGCGCTCAACCGCAGCAAAGCCTCGCTCAGCCAAACGCTCGACCGCCTGGTCAGCCAGCAGTTCAGCCTGCGCCCCTACGTGCAGGAGGCCTGGTCGGCCCTGCAGGAGCCGGTTTTACTGGATGAAGGCTACCGGATGTGGATCAAAACCACACCCGTTTCCATCGGCATGACCCCGCTCGTTTCCGACTGGGATGCGCTGCGGGCGAGCATCGCCGTGGAGTGTTACAACGACGTGACTTTTGGTGAAAAACCCCTGTTTCGTGAAAACTCCAACTTGCCCGACCTCCGGCTGATCGACCGGGCGCCCGAGGACTTCCAGGTTCGCATTGCCACCGACGTGCCCTTTACCGAAGCAGAACGGCTGGCCCGAAGCATAATGGTCGGGCAGGTATTCGAGTCGGGCAAACGAAAGGTGCGGGTGGAAGAAATCGACCTTTGGGGCAACGGCGACCGGGTGGTAGTCAACTCCCGGCTGTCGGGTTCGTTCAACGGCAATATCTATTTCATCGGCCGGCCGGTGTACAATCCGGGGCTGAACCGCATCGAAGTAGTCGATCTCGACTTTCACACCGATACCCGCAATTTTTTGATGAAATCGGCCGCCTGGCTGTTTTCCGGGACGATAAAAAAGCGCATGGCCGAGTCGATGGCTTTTCCGCTGGACGAAGACATCACCAGCTTGAAAAACTCCGTGCAGGAAACGCTGCGCCACTACGAAATTCAGCCCGGGGTGGTGCTCACCGGCATTTTGGACAGCATCACGGTGGAGCAAACCCGGGTGACGGCCTCCGGCATTTTGGTCGACCTTTTCGCTAAAGGGCGGCTGCAGGTGGATGTTCGGGGTTTGTAGCGCCGGCGTTTTCCTGGCGAAACTTCCAGGCTTTCCAAAGTTCAAACCAGCCTACGCTGAGGCCGGCGGTGAGTAAGCACCAGCCAAATTCCGGCCAGCTCAGCGGTTCCATTTTAAACAAATCCGTCAGCCATGGAATGCAGAGGATGGCGGCCAGAATGGCCGTGGCGATGCCCAGGATGAGCGGTACCGCGCGGTTGCGATACCGGATAGTGCGCAGGATGGTGAATTCAAACGAACGGTTGACCAGGGTGAGCAGGATATTTGACACCATTAGGGTGGTAAAAACAAAGGCCCTGGTTTTTTCCTCGCTGGCGCCCTGGGCGATGGCGTAGTGGTACAGGGCCAGGATACCGGCGGTGATGACAAGTCCTTGCAAAATACTCAAGCTCAGTTCTTTGCCGGAAAACAGCGGCGCGTTGGCAGCGCGGGGCGGTTTTTTCAAAATGTTCGGCTCGCTGGGTTCATTTTCGAAAGCCACGGCGCAGGTAGGGTCCATGATGAGTTCCATAAAAATGACGTGGATAGGCGCCAGCATGTGCAGGTAGGTCCAGCCGAATACCAGGGGGAGTACCACGATCAGCACGATCGGCACGTGGATGCTGATGACGTAGCGGATGGCTTTGCGCAGGTTGTTGTAAATTTTACGGCCCAGTTCGAGGGCCGTGACCATGCGGTCGAGGTTGTCGTCGAGCAGCACCATCGAGGCGGCGCCTTTGGCAATTTCGGTACCGCGCTTGCCCATGGCCACGCCGATTTGGGCCGCTTTCAGCGCCGGGCCGTCGTTGACGCCGTCGCCGCTCATGGCCACCACTTCGCCGTTGGCTTTGAGCGCTTCCACGACGCGCAGTTTGGCGTCGGGGAACATGCGGGCGAAAACGGCGGTGGTTTGTATTTGTTCGCGCAGATCGGCTTCGCTCATGTGCATCACCTGTTCGCCGGTCAGTACGGTGTCGGTATGGCGCAGGCCGCTTTGCCGGGCGATGTTCAGCGCCGTTTCGGGATAGTCGCCGGTGATCATTTTTACCCGGATGCCGGCGCCGTAAAACTGCTCGAATACCTGCCGGATATTCGCTTTGGGCGGGTCGTAGAGGGCGAGCAAACCTTCGAATTGCCAGGGGAAAGCATCCTGGTCGTCGGGGTAGGCCGCGCCCGGCCATTGCGCGCTGGCTACGCCCAGGATACGGTAGCCTTTGGAAGCGAGTGCGTGGGTGTTTTGCAGGATTTGGATTCGGGCCGCGTCGTCCAGGTCGTGGCAAACCAGTAAAATCCGCTCGACGGCGCCCTTGGCGGCGATAGCCCGTTCGCCCGCAGTGTTTTCAAACACGTGGGTCATCATGGGCGGTATGCCGCCAAGCGGGTATTCGTGCACCAGTTGAAATGCCGGCCGGCGGTCGGGCCCGGCCGCGGCGGTGTAGGCGCTGTGGATGGCTTGTTCCATGGCGTCGAAGGGCTCGGGTTCGCTGGCCCACATGGCGCATTCGAGGCAACGGCTGTCGGGTCGGAAATCCTGCACTTCGGCCACCGACATGCGGTTTTCTGTGATAGTGCCGGTTTTGTCGAGGCAGATGACAGTGGCGGAACCGAGGCTTTCCACCGTTTTGGGTTGTTTGACCAAAATATTCCGGCGGGTCATGCGGTAGGCGCCCAGGGCCATAAAAGAGGTAAACGCCACGGGTATTTCTTCCGGGATCAAAGCCAGGGCGAAGGCCAGGGAAAAAAGCAGGGCGGCGATGATCGTGCCTACGTAATAATAGTTGACGGCAAAAACCAGTAAAAAGGCGATCAGACCGGCCAGCATCATCTGGCGCACAAAACGGTCGATCTGGCGCTGCAAGGGCGTGGGTTCCGATTCGATGGATTCGATGGACTTGCCCAGTTTCCCAAATTCCGTGTGTTCGCCGACAGCCTGCACCTGCGCGATGCCCCGGCCCGAGGCGGCGATGGTGCCCTGAAACACGCGGTTGTGGCCCTCGCGAACTGTTTTGTTTACCGGCAAAGACTCGCCTGTCAGCACCGACTCATCGATGGTCAGGTCGTGCTCCTCCACCAATGCCCCGTCGGCGGCGATGCGGTCGCCTTCGGTGAGCAACATCAGATCGCCGACCACCAGGTCTTCAACGGCGATGTCGAGATCAAGCCCGTTGCGGCGCACGCGCACTTTCGGTGCGGCATATTGACGCAGGGCTTCCAGGGCTTTTTCGCTCCGGTACTCCTGTATTACTTCGATGGTGATAACAAAACAAATGGAGGCTACCATCAGCCAGGCTTCGGTGGTGTCGCCGATGGCGAAATACAAACCGCAGCCCAGTACCAGCAGCAAGAAAATCGGTTCGCGAAACACCTCCGCGACGATGCGCCAAAACTGGCGTTTGGGCCGGAGGTACAACGTGTTGCTGCCGTGTTGCTGACGGCTGGCAATTACCTGGGCGTCGGTGAGTCCAGAGAAAAAAGGCGTGTTGAGCACGGCGGCAGATAAATAGTTGAGGGGCAAAGCTATATTTCCGGTATGGAATAAATGGGGGGCGGGGTCATTATTTGCGGTAATTTAGGTCAACTGCCCAAGAACGCTTCCTGGCGTGACACCGAATGGCGCGCGCCGTCGGTTAGACTTCTGCGGCAAATCACGCCACAACGGCCGGCCCAGTCCAATGAAACGGACGAGCGTGTTTAAAAATCTGTGCCACACCTCGCCCCGGGATTTAGGTGTGGCACAGATTTTTAAACACGCTC
>CAZVZH010000164.1:6716-10423 GCA_964630705.1 uncultured Saprospiraceae bacterium
CATGTGGTGGAAATTTTGTGTGTTAGCGGATGGATAAATATATCCGGTGACACCTGCGGTACCTCTTGCCGTTTCGTCTCAAACCCTTGCCATTTCGTCTCGCAGTTGCAAAATTTGTTTTGGAGAAGCCTAAACCGGATTGTCCTTGCCAAGGAAGGCGGTTTCCACCAGAAAGACCCATGAAAAAGTCACCCCTTCCTCCACGTACTCGGACTCAGCCCGAAGGCTTCCTCGAATGCCCGCGTAAAGTGCGCCGGATCATTAAACCCGACCTGGAAGGCGATCTCTGAAATGCGCATATCAGAATTGCGCAGCAGGGTTTGGGCCTTGTGCAGCCGCAGGTAGCGGAAGTATTGTGCAACGGGCTGGTTGGTAAGTGCCTGAAATTTGCGGTAGAGTTGCGCCCGGCTCATGGCGAGGGCTTTACAGAGTTCGGGGATTCCGTAAGTATCATCGCTGAGATGAGATTCGAGGATGCTGCGGACTTGTTGCATGAACGCATCTTCCAATGTGGGGGGCGGCGAAGTTGGGAGTTCTGCCCCTATGTTCGCATAACGTTCCTGCAGGCGCTTTCGCAGTTCGAGCAGTTTTTCCAGGTGGACAAAAAGTTCTTCTTTATGAAACGGCTTGGCCAGGTACGCGTCAGCGCCCTGTTGCAAGCCCTCTATTTTGGAGGTTATATCTGCCCGGGCGGTGAGCAGGATGATCGGGATGTGGCTGGTCCGGATATCGGTCTTCAGGCTTTTGCAAAGTTCGAAACCGTCCATGCCCGGCATCATCACATCGCTGATAATGATATCCGGCATGTGTTCGAAGGCAAAGGCGAGGCCAGAGCGTCCGTCGGTAGCCACCCCAATTTGGTAGGCATGTTGCAACAGGGATTGCAGGTACAGTATCACATCGTCATTGTCTTCAACGATCAGAAGCGTTGGTTTCGAATTCGGGACAACTGCTTCGGTCTCAGGGGTAGGAGTAGCCTTAAGGCTTTTTTGATAGTCCAATTCGGAGCGCAGCACAGGCGCAGCCGGAAAATCAGGTTTTTTGAGCGCGGTATTTGAGCCGGCAACACCTGCTCCCGGGGCCGGCGCAATTGCCTCATAAGGCAATCGGATTGTAAATTCCGTGCCTACGCCCGGTTCGCTTTGCACAGCAATCTCTCCACCCAGGAGTTTGACCAGTTCTTTGGTCAACGCCAGACCGATGCCCGTCCCTTCAGCAGGCCGGTTAGCTGCGTTTTCGGCTTGGTAAAAGCGGTCGAAAATAAAGGGAAGTGCTTCGGGTTTGATCCCGGTTCCCGTGTCGAGCACCCGGATATGCAGGGATGATCCGGCGTGCTGCACCAGCAATTGCACTTTGCCCGCCGGTGTGAATTTCAAGGCATTGGACAATAAATTGCTCACGATGGTCTCCATTTTCTCCGGGTCATAATTCCCGATGAGCGAGGCCGGTTCGGCAGAAAACTCCAGCCGGATGCCTTTACTCTCGGCCAAGCTGTGGAAAGCCTCCAACTGGTACCGCAGAAACGGAATGATGTCGCCCTGAATCTGTTGAATCAGCGCAGCCCCGGATTCGATCTTCGACAGGTCGAGCATCTGGTTGACGAGCCGGAGCAGCGCGGTTCCGTTGCGCCAGATAGCGGCGAGTTTTTCTTTGCCAGCCTCCTGTACCATTGCCATCAATTGCTCCACCATGCCGAGAATAACGGTAAGTGGGGTGCGGAATTCGTGGGTAATGTTGGTGTACAAGCGGGTTTTCAGGGTGTCAAGTTCTTTAAGGCGTTCAGCCTCGCGGTGTTCCAGCAGGAGCTGGGCTTGCAGTTGCCATCGGCGGCGGCGCCAGATGTAGATGGTCCGGAGGGCGCCTACGGCAATCAGCGCGTATAAAAGGTACGCCCACCAGGTGGCCCACCATGGAGGAAGGATAATGATCTGAAGTGAAACGGGCTCCCCCCAATATCCGTCGTGGTTTGCGGCTTTGACCCAAAATACATAATGCCCCGGCCGGAGACCGGCATAGGTCGTAAACCGGCGATCGCCCGCTTCGATCCAATCCTGATCGGCGCCATCCATTTTATAGGCATATTGGTTGGCTTCGGGATCGGCAAAATTCAACCCTGCAAATTCCAGGGAGAGAACGTTTTGGTCATGGGCCAGCGTAATCGATTTGCACGTATGTATTGTTTGCTTCAGGGGGGAAGTATTCCTTCCCGGCGCCTGCGTTTCATTGAACAACTTGAGATGGGTTATATAGACTGCCGGGGCAAACGTGTCGGGTCGCACCTTCGCAGGGTCAAACACGATAAACCCACCCGACGCGAGGGGCATGGCAAATGCACCGTTTTGGCGAATACAACCTCTGGGGAAGTAGAAATCTTCGGAAGGCAAGCCGGACGATTGGTCGAACAAATGGGATTGCCCGCTGGCGGGATCGAAAACGATGAGCCCACGGTCGCTTCCTATCCACAACTTGCCTGTATTATCGGGAAGAATACCTTTTGGCGAATTGGAGGGGAACCCGTTTTTTAACCAGTATCGATTCAAGACTTTTCCGGTGACAATATCCAACAACAGCAACCCTCCGCCGTGAATACTTACCCAAAGCAGCCTGTCGTCGACCCGATACAAACCGTTAATGGGTTCGCCCTCCAGGTAGCGTTTGAAATTGCCCAACTTCCGGTTATATCCGCACAATCCCTGCCGGGTGCCTACCCACACCTTACCGTAGGTATCGATAGAAAATGATGATATTTGACTGGAGATCAGCAATTCGGGGGATTTCGGATCGACGGAAAATTTTCTAACCTTGTTGGCCGTACTGTCCCAAAAAATGAGCTCCTGTGTCAGGGTGATGGCCCAAAAACCGCCTTCCGGATCGGCATGAAAAAACCGGACCCCCTGTTCCAGGATTTTATTTTTCTCCTTAGAAAAACCGGGAAGTTTGCGACCTGGAATAACATTTCCAGTAAGCGGGTGAATAGCTGTCGAACCCAAAGGCGTACACAGCCAAATATTGCCGGAAGCGTCTTCGGTTAATCCTGAAATAATGTCACTTGCAATCCTGTGTTGGATGGGTGCTTTGGAGGAATAATGGACGATGTCGACGATATTATCATCCGAATCTAAGGTGAGGCAGTCGGCCCCCGCGTCTTGAGTGGCTACCCAAAGCCGCCCCCTGCGATCTTCCAGAATATCAAAGACGGCATTGGATGCAATACTTTTCGGTACCCTGGCTTGGTGTCGAAAAACCGTAAATTGGTTGGCAGCAGGCGCGTATTGGAGCAGGCCATTGCCGGCGGTTCCCAACCAAAGCACGCCGCTTTTATCGCGAAGAAAAGCAATGCCTGACCGCCAACTCATGGGTTCCGGGGATTCTATTTTTTTAAATGCATCCTCCCCGGGGCGATAATGGTAAAGGCCGTTGCTGTTATTCATCCAAACCGTTCCATCCTTATCAGCAAACAAATAGAATGGTTCATCGACTAATCGACCCAGAAAGCCCGATGCTTCAAAGGGCGGGAGATAATGGCTGAAAAATTTTTTTTGATTGGGGTCAAAGCGCTGCAAACAGTAGTGTTCGCCCTTTAAATCGGTTGTAATCAGCCACAACTGACCACCCGCGTCAGTAAGCATGGTTTTGATTGTCGCGCCAGTCCGACCATAACGCTTGCCCGGGTTGGCGGAATAATGGCCAAGGATGTTTCCCCGGCT
>CAZVZH010000165.1:0-10398 GCA_964630705.1 uncultured Saprospiraceae bacterium
TTTCACCGAGTATTCGTAGGCCTCGGGGTGCTCCATCACCTCTTTGATGGCGATGATGCGGAAGGGGTAGCGCATGGTTTCGTCGGCGGCGAGGTTGAGGTCGAAGAAGCTGTTGGCGCGCTGTTTGGCCATTTCGTCGCCGATGCGGCCGGGTCCGCCGTTGTAGGCGGCGGCGGCCAGCATCCAGCTGCCCAGGCGCTCTTTTTGCCGGCGCAGGTAGGTGCAGGCGGCGCGGGTGGCCTTTTCGAGGTGGTAGCGCTCGTCGACTTCGCCGTTGACCTCCAGGCCAAACTCGCCGGCAGCCCCTTTCATAAATTGCCAGATACCGCTGGCTCCTGCGGGCGAAACAGCGTTCGAGAGGTTGCTTTCCGCTACGGCCAGGTATTTCAGGTCGGCCGGCACGCCTTCGGCTTTCAGGATGGGTTCGATGATGGGGAAAATAGCGTTGGCGCGTTTGAGGGCCAGTATGGTGGCGGAGTGGTAGTACACATTGCGGAGGAGTTCGGCGTCGAGGCGTTGCAGCACGTCGAAGTTGTCCATGGGCAGTTTTTCGCCGCAGAACTCAAAGTCTTTGTCCAGGTTGACCGAACGGATCGTTTGTTCGTCGGGCGAGGCATAGCCGGTACCTTTTTCGCCGTTTCCTTTAAAGGAGAGAAAAAACAGGCCGCCCAGTCCGAAGGCCAGCAAGAGGTTGAACACCAGTAAAAACCGGTTTGTTTTTGATAATTCCATGGTCGAAAAGGCAGTATTGGTGTGGGATTAGAACGAAGATAATTATTAGGTGTGGCACAGCGGTAAGTTTTCCCAAAACAGATTTATTGAGGAATAGCTGTTTTGGGAAAATTTACCGCTGTGTCACACCGGTCCACTAGTCTGCTTTGGGGCGTTTGTACACTGGCACCGACGAGCAGGCTTCGCCAAACATGATGCTTTGCGCTACCGGCTGCAAGCGGCGCGTGATTTCCAGGTAAGCGGACGGCGGCACCGGTTTGTCGCTGCAACCTTTGATCACCAGGCGTTTGCCGGCGTAGTCGGCCGGGTCGAGCGCGGCCAGTTTTTTTACAAAAGCAAACTCGGCAAATTGCTCGGGCTGACCCTGGAAAACATCGCGGGCATAAGCTGCGGCATAGGAGGCTACCAGCATGTAGGCCCACATGGGAATGATGGCGTCGGTGGAGCAAAAGACGGCCAGATTTTTACCGGCGTACTGGCTCCAGTCGTGCGCGCGCAAGGCCTCGCGGAAGTCTTTTTCCTTGAGGATGAGTTCCATAAACAAGTAGTCTTTCAGGTCGAACGGCACTACCTCGCCTTCGGGGTAGAAGGTTTCCAGGTCGATCGTGACCAGGCTGCTGTTGGCGGCTACCCGGTTTACCAGTGGTTGATCCATTTCAGGTCGTTTTTTATGCGATGTGGGGCGGATAGGAGCGCGGATGACACGGATTTTTGCGGATTGCCGCTGATTTTAAAAAAATTAACTCGTGTCAATCCGCAAAAATCTGTGTCATCCGCGCTCCCAACCGCCTTAAAAATCCTGTTCGGTTTCAGCGGCGCCGGGCATGCTTTCCTCAACGGCAGGCGCTTCGCCGATGCTGTTTTCCACTTCTTTAAAATCTTTGGGTTTGGGCAAATCCGCGAGGGTTTTGATACCCAGATAGTCCATAAACTTATCGGAAGTGGCGTACAGGAGGGGGCGGCCGGGGCCTTCGCTGCGGCCGGTGATTAGAACAAGTTCTTTTTCCAAAAGTTTCTGCAGGGTGTAGTCGCAGTTGACGCCGCGGATGGCTTCCAGTTCGGATTTGCTGACGGGCTGTTTGTAGGCGATAATGGCCAGGGTTTCGATGGTTGCCTGGGAGAGGCGCTTGCGTGTGGTTTGTTTGAGGTGGACCGCCACGGTGTTGTGGTAGGCGCCTTTGGTCATAAACTGGTAGCCGCCGGCAATTTCAATCAGTTCGAACGCAAACTCGGGCTGCTCATACTGGGCGCGGAGTTGGGCGATAGCCTCCTGGATGTCGGTCGGGTTGACATCTGCCTGAAAAACTTCCGACAAAACGGCTTGCATGTCCTCCAGGCCGATAGCCTGCGGCGATACGAAAATGAGGGCTTCTACGTGCTGTTTGAGCAATTCCATAACGGCGGCAAAAGTAGGAAAAATCGCCGCGCATTTTTTCTCCAACCAGAAACCAGAAACCCTCCAACCTTCCAACCTTCTAACCCTCCAACCTTCCAACCTTCTAACCCTCCAACCTTCTAACCTTCTAACCCTCCAACCTTCCAACCTTCTAACCCTCCGCTCAATACTTCACCACAATTTCCTGATAGAGTTCGTTCTGTGCGCCGCGCACCTGCATGGTGACAACCGGATGGTCTTGTTCCCAGCGGATTTTGAGCAGGCCGAAGTTTTTCTTGACGATCATATCGCCCACGCGGAATTTATTCGGTTCGCTGGTGCCGCTGCGAATGTGCGTCAGGCCGCTGGAGGTGAAATCGTACAAGGGGTAGGGGAGGCCCTGGAGGTCCATTTTGGTCACCTCGGCCATGTGGCGGTCGCCGGAGAGCATCAGCAAGTTGGCCGGTTTGGCGCGCACGATGGTTTGCAGCAAACGTTTGCGGGCATTGGGGAAGTTGCCCCATTTTTCATGGCCGTGTTCGTCGGCCAGGATTTGAATGCTGGAGCAGAGGATGTGGAGCCTGGCCGGGCTGTTGGTCAGCTCGCGTTCGAGCCAGGCCCACTGTGTTTCGCCCAGGATATCGCCATCGTAGTTGGGCACATAGCGCCGGCTGGGGTTGGGGTCGGGGATGAGGGTGTCGCGGAAGTAGCGCGTGTCGAGCACGATAATTTTTATTTGTTGGCTCCCTTTGCCGAAGAGGTAGGACTGGTAGGAGCCTTCCTGCTGGCGCACGGGCTCGCGGTAGGGCACGTCGAGAAAATCGAGCAGACAGCGTTGGCTGCCTTTTTTGTTGGGCAGGCCTTTGCCGGCGTCGTTGGCGCCATAGTCGTGGTCGTCGTAAATGCCGATGATTTGAGTATTGGCGCGCAGTTTTTTGTAGCCGGGGGTGGTTTTCAGGCTTTTGTAGCACTGGGCGAGCGCGCGGGTGTTGGTGGTGTCGGCATACACGATGTCGCCGAGCCAGATCCAGAGATCGGGATTGTTGGCGGCGACGTCGAACCAAATGGTTTGGGGTTTGTCCATGCGGTTGCAGGAGCCGAAAGCGATTTCCGTGAGTGCTTTAGAGCGGTCGATCGGGCGGGGTGAAAACGCGTCGAGGTCAACTTCTTTGGGGGTATCGTTATCATCGAAATTTTGCGCCAGCAGGCCGGGCGTCAGCCCGCAAAACAGTACGAATAAAAACAGCAACGAGGAGCGTTGCCGGGCAACAGACAATTTTTTCATGCGAGGTAAAGGTTCCGGTACGATTGAAGCGCAGAGCCGCGATTTTAACGAAACAAAAACAAAAATCGTACTAAACAAAATGTGAAGGCAGCTCCACGGGTTTAATTTGCGTCATGGAATCAGCCACTTCGTTAAAAGTCAAAATGGAAGATGTAAAATTGAAAAATCAAGAGGGAGATGGCGTTGAGGGAAGCATTGCAACATTTTTATCCGAAACGTCCCCTACCCGTAAACTCCCTTTTAACTTTTACATTTTACATCTTACCCCGCTAAGGCGGGGCTAGCCATTTTGACTTTAAATTCCCGTTTGCATGCCAGTTAACCGACTCATTTTACTAGCGCTCCTGTTCGCTTCCTGCAACTATACCATCAAGATCAAAGACGGCCGCACCGCCTACGAGCGCAAACAATACGCCGCGGCCATTCCTATGCTGGAAAAAGAATTCGGCCGCGCCAAAACCCGCGCCGAGAAAGGCAGCCTGGCCTTCCAACTCGCCGACGCCTACCGCCAAAACGGCCGCGACGAGCAATCGTTGCAATGGTTTGTCCGGGCTTACGAAAACAATTACGGCCCCGAGGCGCTCAAAGGTCAGGCCTATGCCCTGAAAAAACTCGAGCGCTACACCGAAGCGCGCGAAGTGTTCAAAAACCTGGGCATCGAGATCGGCAGCCCCTACGAATACCGCAAGGAAGCGACGGCCTGCAATGTCGCCATCGACTGGCTGAAAATCGCCCCGGAAAGCGGCTACAAAGTGGAGCCGGCGCCGTTCAACAGTCCGCAAAACGACTTCGCTCCCGTGTACTACGCCGACGGGCGGCTGGTGTTCAGCAGCGACCGCGCCCTGGGCAAAGGCGACGATTCGTACAAGTGGACGGGCAACAAGTTCATGGACTTGTTCATCGCCGACCCGGAAGATGCCGGCGCGCAAATGTTCGACGGCGGCCTCAATTCCGAAGGCAACGAAGGCACGCTTTGCTTCAGCCGCGACCACACCGAAATTTTCTTCTCCCGGGCCGTGGGCGCCTACAAAGGCGACGACCAGTTTTGCAAAATCTACACCGCCCGCCGCTCCGGCGAGGGCTGGAGCAGCCCCCGCCCCTTGCCCTTTCAAAAAGACAAAATCAACTATTTCCACCCCTGCCTCTCGCCCGATGGCAACACACTCTACTACGCTTGCAACGACCCCGAAGGCTGGGGCGGCTACGACCTCTGGTCGGCGCAGCGCAACGAACAAGCCGAAAGCGGCTGGGACGAGCCCCGCCTCCTGAGCCGCAACATCAACACCCCGGGCAACGAGGTGTTCCCCAGCTTCAGCGCCGACAGCCTGTACTTTTCCTCCGACGGCCTGCCGGGTATGGGCGGACTCGATATTTTCCGAACCTACAAAACCGACCGCAATGCCTGGGCCTCGCCCATCAACCTCAAACCCCCGGTAAACAGCGGGGCCGACGACTTCGGCTTTATCGCCTTGCCCGCACCCACGCGCTCGGGCCCGCTCCAGCCCGGCGACTTGCTCCGGACCGGGTTTTTCAGCTCCAACCGGCCCGGCGAAGGCAGTCGCGGCGGCGATGATATTTACCGCTTCGAACAACGCGTGCCACCGCCCAAACCGCCGCAGGCCGACACGACGCCAGCCCAGTCGCTGGCCTACAAAATGCTGCTCGAAGGCTATTTGCTGGAAAAAATCTTCTCCACACCCAACGACCCCAACAGCAAGATCTTGGGCCGGAAACCACTGCCCGGCGCCAGCGTCGAAATCAGTTTCGGCAGTAAAAAACAACGCGTAACCGTGCAAGACGACGGCTTTTTCAGCCTCGAACTCCAGGAAAATACCGACTACAATTTCGCCGCCTCCCGCGAAGGTTACTTGTCCAACAGCGCCCGCTTCAGCACGGTGGGTATCGCCAAAGACCCCACCCGCCCGGTTCAAACTTTTGAAATTGAAATCGTGCTCGACAAAATTTTCCGCAACCGGGAGATCGTGCTGGAAAACATTTACTACGACTACGACAAGTGGGACATCCGCCCCGATGCCGAACCCACGCTCAACCGCCTGGCCGATGTGCTCCGCCAAAACCCCGACATTCGCATCCAACTAGGCAGCCACACCGACTGCCGCGGCCAGGACGCGTACAATGAAAACCTGTCGCAAAAACGCGCCCAAAGCGCCGTGAACTACCTCATCGGCAAGGGCATCGACCCGGGACGCCTCTCCGCCCTGGGCTACGGCGAAACCCAACCCGCCGTCAGCTGCCTGTGCACACGCTGCACCGAGTCGGAACACCAGGCCAACCGGCGCACGACCTTTAAAATTTTAGAATAACGCTGACTTGCCAAAACGCTGAACCCATGCGCCTGACCCGCCAACTTGTGCTCCCGCTCGCCCTCTGCTGCCTGTGCAGCGCCTGCACCCATTATTACTACGCACCCAACACGCTCTATGCGCCGCATGTGCGCCAGCAACACGATACTCAAGCCAGCCTGGGCATCATCGGCGGCGACGAATTTAACGGCTGGGAAGGCCACGCGCTGTACAGTCCGGTCAAATACGCCGCCGTGATGGTCAACCATTTTCAGGTGCGCAGCCGGGTGGGCGAGGGCAGCTCCGACCCCGACTGGGGCAAGGGCCACTTGTCGGAAATTGCCTTGGGCGGATACCTGCCTTTTAGCGAGATCAACACCTTAAGCCTGTTCGGCGGCTGGGGCGGCGGCCGGGTGGTCAATTACTACGACGCCAACGGCCGCGCCGATTTGCGGTTCCAGCGCTGGTTTTTGCAGCCAAACTTCACTGCGCAAGGCCAATGGGCCCGCTTCGGCCTGGCCTGCCGGCTCAACTGGCTGGAGTATTTGCAAGGGGATATTACGTTCGATATCGGCGATCAACACCTGGAAACCATCCGCAACATCGAGGAAAATACGCCGCTGTTTATCCCGGAAGTCGGCCTGTCGTTTGGCTTCGGGCACAAACCTATCTGGTTCGATTTTCATTTCAATTTCAATATCATGCCCGACAAACAAACCTACGGCTTTGCCCGCTCTACGGTGGGCCTGAGTCTGCATTGCGATATCGACCATTTTTGGCGGCCGGGAGGTGAATAGTTGCGCTTTAAGGGACCCTAATTTGATCGGCCCTAACGCACGAAGTTGCGTTCGTAAACCGCCTCATTTCCCCGGTCATCCGTAACGGAAAGGCGGAGCGTGTGTTCTCCGGGTTGGATGCGGCCGTCGAAGGTGTAGGTGAGGCGGGCGCGTTTGCTGTCGTATTCCATCAAAATCCATTTGCCGTCGACTGTGGCGCGGTAGCGCAGCCCCTCGGCCTGCGCGTCGGTTCGGAAGTCGTCCTGGATGCGGAACGACATGGTTTTCTTGCGCCGCATGTCCACGCTGAACACCACGGGTTTGATCGTGGGCGGGGTTGTATCGACCATGATGCAGTAGTCGCCAAACTCCCGGACGCGGGTGGTCAGAAAATCCTGGTCCCAGGCGCCGCCGCAATTGACCGGCCGGCCGCCGTTTCGGGGCCGGGCAATCACTGCTTTGGCGCGCAGGGCTTCGGGCAGTTGTTCCGGATGGATGCGCAGGGTGCAGTAGCGGTGCAAGGGCGTCAGGTTTGAATGCACCTGATACAGCGCCGAATAGACGCCCTGCGGGGCGGGAGTTGCTGCGTAATTGAAAAAGATCGTTTCGTATAAAGCGCCTTTGGGCACAATGCAGGTAAAATGCTCCTGGTCGAAGCGGTTTTCCACGTCGAAAGGCATGGGCACCCGGTTGGGGTACTCGGGCGGCGCTTCGGCTTCGTCGCGCAGCACCCAAAACCGGAGTATGGAGCTGTTGCCTGCGGCGTCGGCCGCTTCGATGCGCACCTGTGTGGGCACTTCTTTGTACAAGGCCACAGCGCCGAGCGATTCGGTGCGGGAGTAGTTGGAAAGCCGGTCGCCGGGCAGCACGAAGCAGCGCTGAAACATCGCGCTGTACTGTTTGTAAAACGGGTAGTCGATGTGCGCGTTGAGGTAGCGGGTTTCGTCAAAATCGAGGGCGTCGCCGAGCCACTGGAAGGCTTTTTGTCCGTCGGTTTGGAGGTTCAGGGAATACAGGCCGTTTTTGTTGTGCGTATTGCCCGTCGACTGGTCGTGCGAGCGCAGGGCGAAGCCCACCCGCCAGGCTGGCAGCCGCAGGGTGTCGCCGATTTTTGGGCCGTACACGCCCGGGCTGCGCAGTTCGATGGGGATGTCGATGCTGCTCAGCACTTCCCGTTGGGGGTTGAGCACGTAAGCTTTGAGGGCGCGCAGCTCGGGCGGCACATCGTCGGCCACCGGCAAGCCGAACAGCAGTGGGTTCAGCGGTTTTTGCCCGGCGGTGCGGCGGATTTCAAAGTGCAAGTGCGCGCCCTCGGAGCTGCCGGTGTTGCCCATGCGGCCGATTTGATCGCCTTTTTTTACCCGGAATGTTCCGTCTTTGGGGTGGAGGTTTACCTCGAAATCCTCGCGCTGGTACTGGGCGGATTTGACGTATTTTTCAATTTCGGAAGAAAAGCGGTCGAGGTGGGCGTACACCGTGGTGTAGCCGTTGGGATGTTTGATGTACAGCGATTTACCGTAGCCGCCCGACTGCACCCGCACCCGGTCGACAAAACCATCGGCGGCGGCATATACCGGCTGGCCGGCCCGGCCGCTCAGGGGGCTGATGTCGATGCCCGTGTGAAAATGGTTGGAACGCAGCTCGCCGAAGGTGCCCGACAAGCGGAAGGTGGCCTGCGCCACCGGCATTTGAAAATACCCGACCGGCAAGGGTTCCGGCGGTACAGGGCCCGGACGCAGATCCGCCCGGCCGGCTGAAAATGCAGGCAAAAGGAAAAGCGTGCCGAGAAAAACGCGCAAAAACTTGGTCCACATAGCGAATCGGTTGCTTGGTTTAGGGTATTATCCTGGGCAAACTTTTCAAATTGGACTTTTCAAATTGGACTTTTGACTTTTTTTGAAGCATTTCGGAAAGGGCAGTTTTTTAAGTCAAAAGCCCAATTTGAAAAGTCCAATTTGAAAAGTTTTGGCAGCCGCAAAATACAGCGCCCGTACCGCAAAATAAGTACCAAAAGCCTCAATCTTCCTTTTTCCGCAGCACAATCCGCCCATCCTCCAGGCGCCAAAGCCCGATCTGCGAGTGTTCGTAACTGTTTTGAAACAGGATTTCCAGAAACTGTTGCCGGGAAATGCTGCGGGCGCCCAGGCTTTCCAGGTGCCGGGTTTCCTGCTGGCAATCGACCAGGCGGTAACCCGAGGCTGCGAGGGCCTGCACCAGGATGATGAAACCGGCTTTGGAGGCGTTGGTTTCCAGGGCAAACATGCTTTCGCCGAAAAACACCCGACCGATAGACAAGCCGTACAAACCGCCCACCAAGCGGCCGTCGTGCCACACCTCCGCGGAATGCGCGATGCCCAGGCGGTGCAGCGCGGTGTAGCCCTCGATAAAGGCTTCGGTGATCCAGGAGCCGTGCTGGCCGGATCGGGGCGCTTCGGCGCAAATGCGGATCACTTTTTCAAAACAAGTATCCAGCGTATACTTGAATTTTCCCTGGTTGAACACCGGCCGCATGCTTTTTTGCACCTTCAACTCCTCCGGAAACAAGACCAGCCGCGGGTCGGGCGAGTACCAGTAAAAACTGCCTTCTTCTTCAAACCAGGGAAAAATGCCGTTCCGGTAAGCCAGCACCAACCGCTCCGGACTCAAATCGCCGCCCACGGCCAACAAACCGCCCGGTTCCGCCATGGTGGGGTGGGGGAAGGCTAGTTCGTCGTCGTTTAGGAGGAACACGGGCATGGAAATGTAAAATGTAAAATATCTCGTCCCGCCTTAGCGGGATAAAATTTAAAGGGGGAAAGGTAGATTTTGGGGTAAGGGATTTTCGGGGGGGCTGTTTGGCAATTTGCCCGCATTGTTACTAATTTATCCGTCGAACAATTCCTCCCTACCCCGAAATCTACCTTTCCCCCTTTAAATTTTATCCCGCTAAGGCGGGACAAGCTATTTTGACTTTTACATTTCTCAGTCTTCCACCACTGCCGAAAGCCCCCGGTCCAACAAGGCTTCGCACAGCGGCGCCAGTTCATTTTTCGGGCCGGTTTTCACCGTCGCCTTACCCTTGAAGTGGATGATGATGGAGAGCTGTTCGGCTTGTTCGTGCGAGTGTTTGAGGATTTCCATGAAGCAATGGATCACCCAGTCGAACGAGTTGACGTCGTCGTTGTACACGATGAGGTAGGCAGGCTCGTCGGAGCCGATGTCATCTTCTACGAGTATGTCTTCCTCTTCTTCCCAGCGCGGTTTTGGCATGGCTTGCGGATTTTGTTTGGTCAGGCGCCAAGGCCTTTCAGCGTCAATTTGATCGCGTCGAAGTTCGGCATTTCCCCGGCATTTTCCAGCACCTCGGCGTAGCGAATAATGCCGCTGCCGTCGATGACAAAGGCCGAGCGTTTCGACACGCCTTTCATTTCGTACACGAAGGTTTTGTAGAGCACGTCGTATTTTTTGCTGACCGTTTTGTTGAAATCCGACAGCAAGGGAAAGTTGAAGCCCTGTTCTTTTTTCCACTTGTCGAGCGCGTACAGGCTGTCGACGGAGACGGCCAGCAACTGGGCGCCGAGGTTTTCGTAGTCGGCCAGGCTGTCGCGCATCAGGCAAAGTTCCTTGGTGCACACCCCGGTGAAGGCCAGGGGGTAAAACAGTAGCACGACGTTTTTTCCTTGAAAATCTTTGAGTTGTACCTGCGATTTGTCGCTGGCGCGCAGGGCAAAATCCGGGGCTTTGTCGCCGGGTTGAAGCATGATGGGTGAAAATTCAGGTTTTGATTCTGGGGGCAAAAATAGAAAACTCTGGTTAGCGGATTCCAAAAACAAAAGCGGCTGCCGATGTTTCTTCGACAGCCGCTGGCGCAGCTTATTTTGCCGCTGTTGGCGTCCTCGCCACAACTGTACAGAAAGCCTCGGAGAGGCTCAATGTTTGTAGCCTGAT
>CAZVZH010000166.1:0-9479 GCA_964630705.1 uncultured Saprospiraceae bacterium
CTGGTGGTGTACGCCCTGCAGCACGATCTGGTGCAGCTGGGGCCGGGTGGGGGAGAGTTTGGCAAACGGTGAAAAATATCCGGTTGTTCGTGTTGGGCCGCCAATTCCAGGTTTTTGAGGGGATGCCCACTTTTCAAATCAGACTTTTCAAATTAGACTTTTGACTTCTTTGGCGACATCGCGGTTGGCGGCGCTTTTTAAGTCAAAAGTCTAATTTGAAAAGTTCAATTTGAAAAGTTCAATTTGAAAAGTTCAACACCTCCGAAGGCAACTTCCCAAACCGCGCCCGGAAATTCCGCGAAAACGCCCCGGCGTCGGAATACCCCACCTCCGCAGCCACCCTCGATACCGAGCCATAGGTCCTGTTTTCCAGCAAGCAGCGCGCCGTGTCGAGGCGGATTTCTTGCAGGTACTGCTGCGGCGTCAACCCCGTCAGGCGTTTGAGCTGCCGCAGCAAAGTCGATTCGCTCATGGTGAAATGGTGGGCCAGGTAAGAAACGCTGAGCCTGCCCTCGGAAAAATGTTGTTGGGTGTACGTTTCAAAGCCCTCGAGCCATTCCCGGTCGGTTGGCGACAAGCCCCCTCCCGCAGTGCCTTCGCCCGAGGCCAGGGCGGCTTCCTCTTGGCGGGCGGCCTGGTGTTGCAGCAGGTTTTCGATACGAGCGCTGAGTTCCTCCAGGTCGAAGGGTTTGGTCAAATAGTCGTCGACGCCGATACGCAAGGCTTTCAGCCGGTCGCTTTTTTCCGCCCGGGCGGTGAGCATGATCACTGGTAGCTGACTGGTCGCCGCGTCTGATTTTAATTTTTCCAGCAACTGGTAGCCGTCCAGCACGGGCATCATCAGGTCGGACAACACGAGCGATACTGCTTGGCCAGCCGGTTCAGCGAGCAAGTCGAGCGCGACCCGGCCGTTTTCCGCCGTCAACACCCGGTATTTTTCCGAAAGGCTGAGCCGGATGTATTCCCGGAGATCGACGTGGTCTTCCACGACCAGAATGGTGGCTTGCTGGCCAGTTTCGCTGGCTGCCTGCGGTTGCGGACTATTGCCGTACTTTTCATCGGGCGCCGGCTGTGCGCCGGTGCCCGGCCGGCTGGATGCCATGGCAGCCGGCAAGGCTACCAGTTGGACGGGGAACTGCACGCGGATGCTGGCGCCCGCGCCGGGCGTATTCTCCGCCGAAGCGTCGCCGCCCAACAGGCGGGCGTACTCCTGGCACAGGTTGAGGCCGATGCCGGTGCCGCCCTCGGCCGGCCTGTCGGGCCGGGAGGTTTGGAAAAAACGGTCGAACACCTGCGGCAGATCTTCCGGCGGGATGCCCGGCCCGTTGTCGTCCACTTGCAGGCGGAGGCGGTTTTCGTGCAGGTGTAGCCCGACGGTGATGCTGCCGCCGGTAGGGGTGAATTTGAACGCGTTGGACAGCAGGTTGTACAAAATTTGTCGGCACTTTTCCCGGTCAATCAGGCCGGCCTGGCCGGGGTCGAGGTTGGTTTCAAAGGAAAAGTGTATGTGCCGCTGTTCGGCCAGCGAGTCGAACTGGGCAAAATAGTTGCGGAAAAAGGGCGCCAGGGCCGTTGCTTGGTGCGCCAGGGTCATTTTTCCCATTTCAATTTTGCGCAAGTCCAGGATTTCGTCGATCAGCTGGCTGAGCTGAGCGCCGCTGC
The DNA here is from genome assembly GCA_964630705.1 of uncultured Saprospiraceae bacterium. Lineage (GTDB taxonomy): Bacteria > Bacteroidota > Bacteroidia > Chitinophagales > Saprospiraceae > M3007. The sequence goes on from CAZVZH010000166.1 coordinate 1,663, forward strand.
GCCGCGCCATTTGCAGCAAATTAGTCTGTTTTTTCGTCAGCTTGTTTTCCAGGAGCAGGCTCTGTACCGGGCCGAGCAGGAGCGTGAGCGGGGTGCGCAACTCGTGGCTGACGTTGGCGAAAAAGCGGGATTTGGCAGCGTCGAGGTTTTTCAGCTGTTCGGATTGCTGGCGGATCAGGGCGTTTTGCTCTGCCAGTTCGCGTTTCCCTTGGCGTTGCCGGTAGAAGCCAATGAACAATCCAGCCGCCAGCAAAAACACCAAGCCGGCAATAATCAGCGAATTGCGGAGCTGCACTTTATGCAGGCGCAACTCGAGCGCCTGTTTCTCTTTTTCAGCGGTCAGTTTTTCTTTTTCCTGTTTCAGGAAGTGGTTTTTCAGGTCGAAACCGGCGCTCCGGCTGTCGTAGACTGCTTTTTGCTCGTAGTGTTTTTTGGTGTAGCGCAAGGCATCGACGAGGCGGCCTTCCTGTTCGGCAATGTTGGCTTGCCACAAAAACACATCGGGCAGCAGGTCGTCTACCGGATAGCCGAGCCCTCGCGCCTCCGCGCGCGTCAGGTAAGCCTTCGCCTGGGCGCGATGGCCCCGGTTCCATTCCAGTTCGGTCAGCTGCAGCAAGGTGTTGACTTCCATCCAGGGGTCGGGTCTATTCTGGAGTAACGGAAACATTTTTTGAAAATATGCCGCTGCACTGTCCGCTTGCCCGCGCCCCGCGGCCAACAAAGCCCGGCTGCGAACGGCGGTGAGCTTCAAGGCCAACTCGGTAGGTCGCGGCGGCTGGGAAAGGGGCATTTGTTCAAGCGCAGCGATGTGCCGTTCCGCTTCGGCAAAACGCTGCAATTTGAGTTTGTATGGCAACATGCGTCCGTGTAAAAAATAGCTGGCCCGGGCCTGGTTCAGGCTTTCTGCTTCGACCAGCAAAGCGTCCATTTTAGTTACTACCTGGGGAAGAGCGAAAAGATGCGTACTGCGTTCCAGCTTACTCATGCGCGCCTCCGTCAGCGCCATGAAATATGGCGTGCTTTCAAAATAGATGATAGCCTTGTCCAGGTAAAAGGTCGACTTCTCATCGAACCCCAGCGCGTCGTAATAACGGCTGTAGTTAAGGAAAGAACCGCCAATTTCCAGGGAGTCGCCCAGGCGTTGCGCTGTTTTTTCCACTTCAGCGCATAACCGGATGGCTTCGAAAATCCGGAAGTGGCGTTCCAGCTGAAACATGATGTGTTGGTAGGTCTGGTGCTGGCAACGGAGTTGGTTGCCGCACTGCCGGCGCACCAGCGGCAGGAGGAATTGCAGCGCGGAGTCTGGGTCGGTCTGCGCGAGCACTTGGACTTCATGTTTTGCCCAAAGCGTTTCGGCTTGTTTTTCCCAGGTACCTAACTCCTGGGCGGCCAAAACGGCGGCAAAACACCACAGACCAATCCATAGCAGGCTCCGGGCTATTAGTTTTCGACGATTAGTATGCTTCATTTCAACGTCTACAACTTCAAGGGCACACTACTGGATATTTTGTTCTTCAGGTGAATCCAGACCTTCCAGGTTTCGCAAACCTGGAAGGTCTTTACCGAAAATGTCCGGTGGTGTGCTTCAAGGGTCCATTCTGCTCACGCGGATTCCGGGCAAATTACCAAAATTGATCCTGAAAATGACCAAAGGTTAGCAGCGAAATTGGAAAAAATTTTGGCCTTGTTTCCAGTTGTGGATAGACGTAGCCCAGCCAGTTGGAAAATGCCGAAAAAGTGTGGAAAAAATTTAAGGGCTCTCGGGATAATTTTGTCAGGTCAGTTAGCCCGGACGCGGAAGACCATACCGCTTTTGGAATGAGGTAACGCTGCGCATTTACAGGCTTATGGGTTCAGGTGACAGGGTTATCCATCGAAGCTTGCCCGGCAGCAACCGCATTTGCATAATTGTACCCGGAAAAGAGAATATGCTGACGATTGGCCTCGATTGTTGCTTTTTTAGGTCAGACGCCATGCCTGTGCAGTAAATATTTTAACACGCTTTTTTAATACAAAATCCGATTCTAATGAAGGCCATCCAACACTTGATGCGGTTGCAACGCCTGCACCTGCTCATCAGCCGAAAATCTACCGGAAAGCCCGAAGACCTCGCCCAACGCCTGAATGTCTCCCGCGCCACGCTGTTCCGGCACCTGGAAGAACTGCGCGCTTTCGGCGCCCCGCTGGAATACAACAAAAACCGGGAGACCTACCAGTACCAGGAGCCCTTCGAGTTAAATTTTTAATTTTTTTTATTCGGTCTCATTTTTTGGGATTTCACCCGCCGACTTTCGTTTTCAGAATCTGAAATGTAACACAACCGCGAACCATATTTATAACCTGACAATGAAAAATCTCCTACTCCTCCTGCTATGGGGGGCAGCGTCCCTGTCGCTCTATAGCCAATCCGCACCGATCGATTGCGCCCATGCCACTATTCTTTGCAATAAAGAAGCCGTAGTGGTGCCTGCACTGGAAAGTCCCGGCCAGCAAGGCGCGAAAGCCAGTGCTGAAAACTGCCAGAGTGAAACCTTTCCTGCCACCAATTTTACCTGGTTCAAATGGACGGTCGAGTCGGCCGGCACGCTGGAGTTTACCTTGCTGCCGCTGAATGAACACGACGATCTGGACTTTGTACTGTACCGCCTGGCCGGCGGGCTGGAGCGCTGCGCCGGCAAAACAGCCGAACGCTGCATGTTGGCCGGAGAAATGCTTGGAGCCGACACTCCGGACGAACAAGCCTGCACCGGCGCCACGGGTTTGCTGGCCACCGCGGCAGGCACAACCGGAACCTCGGGCTGCACGGGCGGTTCGGGCAATTTTCTGGCGGCACTGGAGGTAGAAGCCGGCGTTTCATATGCCCTGGTGGTCAACAACTTCCAGGCTACGGGCGGTTTTTTGCTGGAATTTGGCGGCAGCTGCCGCTTTGAAAAAACTGCCGAGCCTTGCCGTACGTCCGAACTCCCCGTGCTGCACAACCTGAGCGATGGCCGCCTGCGGGTATCCCCCGTATTCCCTAACCCGGCCACCGAACAGATCGCACTCGAGCTCGACAGCCCGGCTGCCGCCACCGGCAGCGCCTGGCTGATCGACGCGCAAGGCCGCCTGGTGGAAGACCGGCCTATTGCCCTTCCCGCTGGCGCCAGCCAACTGCGCTTCGAAGTGGCCGCCCTCCAGCAAGGCGTTTATTTTGTAAAAATCCGCCTCGGCGAGCAAGTGCACCTTTCCAGGTTTTACAAACACTGATTCCCGCCCGCCGGGCCATTCCTCCCCCAACTATTCCAGTTTTTCCAAGGCTACAAAAAATTTAACCCGATGCATCCCGATGCCAGCCGGCCGGGCGATGCAGCGATCTAAACCTGTTTTTCTATGCAGAAGATGGTATATCTCTACCTGCTATGCTGCTTGGGCGCAACTTCCCTGCCTGGGCAGTCCCCAAGCGCTTCGAGCGCTGCCCTCGAACACTGGTTTTCGGTGGAAACCGGCCGAAAGCCGGAACAGCTCAGCCCCCCGAGGCTGTCGCCCCCGGAAATACTCGAAACGCCGGGCGGCATTTATTTCCGCTGGGAAAAGGCGGCCGCACCCGAAGCAGCATCGGTCGAATACGAACTGGTGCTGAGCAGCGCGACTGGTGAGCGGGTGTACTCGGCTTTCACCACCACTCCCTTCCTGCTGTTTTCCGAGGCGAACCGCCTCCTGCAACCCTACGAAGCCTATCAGGTGCAGGTCAACCTGCGCGTCACCGGCGCCGACAATTCCTACCTGGTTTCGGGCGAAAAAACGGCCATACAGTTTTCCTACGTGCCGGTGTGCACCCCGCCTTCCCAGGTGCTGGCGCAGGCGCTGACGGAAACCAGCCTAAAACTGACGCTGGAAGGCGTCGCTGCAGTACCCGGACTTTTTTTCTATCAAATTCGCTACCGCCCGCGCGATTTGCTGGCGAATTGGGAAACGCAGGAACTGCTTTCGGGCAACGAAACCACCTTGGACAACCTTAAGCCCAATACCGACTACATTTTCGAAGTGCAGAAAATTTGTATCTGGAAAGACGGCACCCAGGTGCCCTCCGCTACCGTGTTTCAGGAAGCGTCTACCGTGCTGGATATTCCCGAAGGCGGCTGCGGCGGGAACTACAATTTTCCGCCCTGCAACCCGCCGTACTCCAAAGCCGGCGGCTGGACGACCCTGCGCGTCGGCGGCTTTACCATCGAGGTGTTGACGCTGCAGGCAGTAGTAATTTTCATCAATGGCGAACAACGCGACACCGTGTGGAGCGGTACCGGCCGCCTCTCGCTGCCCTTCGGCGGCAAAAAAGTAAAAGTTTCGTGGACGCAGGTCAACATTACCGCCCAAGGTATGATCTGCGGCACCGTAACCGGTATCGCCGACGCGCCGCAGTACTGGCCCGACCTCAACCCGGCGCCCGCTGTTTGGGGCGACGATATTTGCGTGCCCGCGCCCTCCGCGCCCGGCTTCGACACCAACGGCATTCACAGCCTCACCGGCATGCCCTGGGACCCCCACGGCTTCGGTCCCACCGGCACCTACGACAAAGTGCCGCCCTACCCGGGCTACGAACCCGGCATGCCCTTCGACAGTACGCTCGACCCTAACGGCTTTAACTCCCAGGGCATCCATTTTGAAACCAATTCTATCTACGGCCCCAACGGCTGCTCGCAAAACCACCTGGACTCGCTGGGGCAGCCCTGCAACCCCGATTCCATACCCTACTACTGGCTTCAGGATAGTACGGTCACGTCTGAAGAAGCCTACGAGCTGCTGCAGGATGTCGGCGATTCACTGGCCCTGTGGATTCAAGGCAAGCTGAACCTGTGGCAGTCGACTTTCCAGGATTCCATTGATCAAATCGAAACCGAATGCGACAACATCCGGGGCGTGATGGATGGCCTGATGGTGTCGCTGGGTTACCAGGCCAACCGCGAGCTGGTGTTCGGCCCGGGCGATATCTATTTCAATCCCGGCATGTGGAAACAATTCAGCGCGCCGCCCCAGCAGCTGAACATCAACCTCCCACGCGACCCCAACCAAACACTGCTGGAAGAAAAACACGTGGCCCTGTACCACTGCGATAAAAAACTGGACACCTACGACGATTTCAAAGCCATTGTCGACAGCATTTTGCTGGCCCAAACCGGGGTGTCTGACCTGGTAACCTTGTTCAACGACAAGATACTGGAGTTGTCGCCCGAACAGGCCGAGATTTTCCTGAACGACCACAACGCTTTCCGCGCCTGGTTGTATGCCGAACTGCGCGATTACCTGAGCGAAACGTTCTGCGGAGGCCAATGCAGCGCGCCGGTTTTGGAAAAACGCCAACCCCGGAAACCGCGGGTCTTTCCCACCAGCCGGACCTACGAAGCCTGGGGCGCTGCGCCATCCGCACCGCCCAAGGCTGCGCCCCAAGCCGGCGGCTACGCTTCCGGCAGCCTGATGGCCAACGGCGATCCGTTGAATCCGCAAATCTTGAAAGACGCCGGCGAAGTAACGGTCGACGATATCAACTTCGAGTTCCTGCAAGGCTGGGAGTACGTCAACGGTGTGCACCGCGCATTTTACCTCGAAGCCATCGGCGAGGCCCGCCGCATGGCGGCTTATGCGCCGCTGATCACCACGCACGACCCGCAGCTGATGCCCATCGAAGTGGACAGTCGCGGCAGCGACGGCCGGAAGTACAGCATTTGGCTCGACCAAATGGTGTTCACCCCGAGCAGCGCCGAACTCGACGCGTACATTGTGCTCGAACTGCCCAATGGCGGTAAAAAAATCGCCTTCTCGGCGCTTAACCTGCCCTTTTCGCCGGCAGGCCTGATCACCAACCCGGCCAAACTTCAATTGGCCAGCGACGTGGTGGTGCGCATGAACAACGCCGTGCAACTCACCCTCAACGCGGGCCCCGATACCTATGTCTCCTTCGACTGCGACGGCTTTGCCGGCATCGGCCTGAGCATCGACGTCGAGGTGTGCCGCAACGTCGTCAAACCCCTCGACCCGGCTACCATGCTGGTGCTGCCCGACCCGGCGCGGGTGGCGGCCCACATCGACCTGTTCGTACCGACCTTCGATGAAATTTACGCTCAAATAGATATCGACCCCTTCGTCATCACCGACCTGGAAGATTACAAATGGATCATCGACGGGGTTGTCATCGACTTTAGCGATGCCAAATCGCCCACCGACCCGGCGCCCCCAGGCTATGTGTCGCCCTTCGTGGTGGGCACCACGTTCAGTCCGCTTTGGCGCGGATTTTACATGAAACAACTGTCGGTGGAAATGCCGCGGCAGTTCGACAACAACGGCTCGACCATGACCATCGGCGTGCAACAATTGGTGCTCGACCACATGGGCGTCAGCGGCCGGGTGTTCGCTACGCCGCTGCTTCCGCTGGAAAACGGCAACGCCGGCGGATGGGCTTTTTCGGTCGACGAGTTCAACCTGCTCGTGCTGGCCAACCAGCCGGTAAATGCCGGCTTCAAAGGTCGGATTCACGTGCCAATTTTTAGCAAAGGCGATGCGCCGGGCGGTCCTGGCGGTCCCGGTGGTCCGGGCGGCAGTATCAAAGGCGGTCCGGGCGGCACGAAAACCCCGGCCGGTTTTGTCGAAGGCAACTGCAACGTGGGCCAGCCCACGGCCGACGACTGTTTCCAGTATGACGCCTTTATCGAACCGGCCAGCGGCTCGCCGAAATACCGCCTGACGGTAAATACCGGCAACTCGAATTGGTGTGTCAACATGTGGAAAGCCGGGCAGGTGACGATCAATTCCGGCTCTCAAATTGAAATCCGGGTGGAAAACAGCCAGTTCAAAGTAAAAGCCCAGCTCAGCGGTCAGGTTAAAATTACCGAGCCGCTGAACAGCAGCCTGAACGTTTCCATCCCCAACATCACCTTCCAGAACCTGATCATTCAAAACGAACAGCCGTATTTCACGCCGGGCGTCTGGGGTTTCCCGGTGCAAAACCTCGGCGCCGGGGCCAATTTCGGCGGCTTCGGCATCAATTTGTCCGACATAAAAATGGAATCCAGCGGCGGCGACCCCGGCCTGAGTTTCAACGCCGGTATCAAAATCGCCAGCGGCGGCGTCAACATTACAGCCGAAGGCGGCTTTCGAATCAACGGCATGCTGACCACCGTGAACGGGCGGCAGCGCTGGGTGTACAAAAACTTTGCCGTGGATGAAATTATCCTCGACGGCAGCTTCTCGGGTGTGTCGCGCATCCACGGCATACTCCAGTTTTTTGCCGAACACGACACCTTCGGCACGGGCTGGCGCGGCGGCGTGGGCTTGACGATCAAAGGCATGGCGGAAGTAACGGCCGTGGCGCAGTTTGGCCGCATCACTACCCCCAGCAACTACAAATATTTCTTTGTGGATGCCCTGGCATGCCTGGACAAAGGCTGGGGCGGGGCCCTGGTGCTCAAGGGTTTCGGCGGCGGCGTGTACTACCACATGAACCGCCCGGGTTCGGCATTCAGCCTGCCGGCTTGCAGCGGACCGACGCAAATCCCGACCGGACTCGGCGTGTCGCTTTCCGGCATCCAATACACGCCTGATCCGACCAAAGGCGTAGGCATCAAAGCCACCATCGCCATCGCTTCGGCAGTCAAGCAAAACGCCTTCAACGGCAATGCCACGCTCGAGCTGCTCTTCAACACCGGCGGCGGTATCAGCGACTCTTCGACTGCATCGCCAGCGAATCGCCGGCGGCCGTGCTTCTGGGCGGCGATCTACTGAGCGGTGCGCTTCGCGTGGCCGCGGGGCGACGCTCGTTCGAGCCCGTGCAGGATTCGTTCATCGAT
>CAZVZH010000166.1:9489-10364 GCA_964630705.1 uncultured Saprospiraceae bacterium
GCAGCCGACCTCGACATGCACTTCAATTTCAATACCTCCACCTTCGACGGCAACTTCCAGGTGTTCCTGAATGTAGCCGGCGGCGTGGTGAAAGGCGGCGGCCCGAACAACCGCCTGGGTCAGGCGATCATCCACATCGACCCCTCGACCTGGTATGTGAAAATCGGCTCGCCCAACAGCCGCTGCAGTCTGGTGATCGATATTCCGGTGATCGGTGAAATTGCCAACATCGGCACCTATTTGCAGTTCGGCAAAAACCTCGACCCGATGCCGCCGCTGCCCAGCGATATCGCCCAGCTCACCGGCCTGAACGATTACGCCGGCCTCACCAACCGGGGCGTAGCCCTCGGCGGCAATGGCTTTATTTTCGGCGCCGACTTCCAGATCGGCAACCAGGATATGGAATTCCTGATTTTCTATGCGGGGCTGAAAGTGCACCTCGGCTTCGATGTTGCCATCCTCGATTATGGTCCCAACGCCGTCTGTTCCAATACCGGTCAACAAGTGGGCATCAACGGCTGGTACGCCTCCGGCCAGGTGTACGCCGGTATTTGGGGTGAAATGGGCATCAAGGTGAAGATTTTCGGCAAACGCAAGCAGTTTAAAATCTTCTCCGTGGCCCTGGCGGCCGCCATGCAGGCCAGTTTGCCCAATCCGTTCTGGGCGAAAGGCGCTGTGGGCGGACAGTATTCCATCCTGGGCGGCCTCATCAAAGGCAGTTGCCAGTTCGATGTAACCATTGGTGAAAAATGCCAGATCACCGGCGCCGACGATCCGCTGGCCGACCTGACGGTGGTGCAACGCATTGTACCGGAAAACGGCACCACCGGCGTGGCAGTTGATAGTAAACCGGAAGTGTATTTCAACTTCCCGAT
>CAZVZH010000167.1:0-10237 GCA_964630705.1 uncultured Saprospiraceae bacterium
CATTCTCCCTACCTTTGCCCCATGCGCTTCGACCAATACGCCCTCGCTCCCGAGATCAAACGCAACCTGGAGGCTCTGGGCTTCAAACGCCCGACCGACATTCAGTTTAAAGCCATCCCGCCAATCCTAAAGGGGGAGGACTTGCTCGCCATTGCCCAAACGGGCACGGGGAAAACGGCGGCTTTCGTCATTCCCATCCTGCAGTTGTTGCACGAACGCAAAACGTCGGCGCGCACCGCGGGCATCCGCTGCATCGTGTGGGCGCCCACGCGGGAGTTGGCGTTGCAGCTCACCGGCGTGTTCGAGCAGATTGGCGCGCACACCCGGGTGGCTACCTTTTGTGTCTTCGGCGGGGTGGAACAAGGGCCGCAAATTGCCCGCTTGCAGTCGGGAATCGATATTCTGGTGAGCACGCCCGGGCGCTTGTTCGACCTGGCGAGTCAGGGTTTTATCGACTTGGATAAGGTGGAGTTTCTGGTGCTCGACGAAGCCGACCGCATGCTTAAACTCGGTTTTTTAAAAGACATCCGCGACTTGCTGCGCCGCTTACCGAGAAAACGTCAAACCTTGTTTTTCTCCGCCACCATCGACGAGGAGATCAAAAAACTGGCCTATTCCCTGGTGCGGGGCAAAGCCATTCGCATCCAGTTGTCGCCCAAAGACCCGGTGGCCAAAAATGTGCGCCACGCCGTGGCTTACATTGAAATGGACGACAAGCGCTTTTTCCTCGAACGCTTGCTGCGGGAGCGGGAAAGCAGTAAAATTCTGGTGTTCGTACGCACGAAAGTCCGCGCCGAACGGGTAGCCAAAGCGATGGAACGCGTGGGGATTGCCGCCCTGACCCTGCATGGCGACAAAGACCAGAAAGAGCGTCTCGTTGCGCTGGAGCGTTTCCGCCAGGGCGAGGTCCGGGTGTTGATCGCGACGGATGTGAGCGCCCGCGGCATCGACATCCCCGAAGTCAATTATGTGGTCAATTACGACCTGCCGGATATTGCCGAAAACTACGTCCACCGCGTGGGCCGAACCGGCCGGGGGAAGATGAAAGGCGACGCGATCTCCTTTTGCAGTAAAGAAGAACTGCCTATGCTGCGCGAAATCGAAGGCTATTTGGACAAAAAAATTGCCATCCTGGAAATTGACGCGGCGGAGTATTCCGACACCCTGCGCTTCACCGAAGATGTGACAGACAAATGGCGCGACGTGATGCGGGAAATCGACGCGGCGGAACAATGGCAGGCCGGGAAGAAAAAGAAAAAGAGCTAGCGCTCAAACGCGGGGCTGTTCAAAAACAGGAATCCTGCGAATCAGGAGTTAAAAATGTAGCCGTGGATTTAGATTTTTTTACCCCTGATTTTCACATAACATATGTTTCTGAGTGGTTCCTCAAACGCCGATATCCTCGTTCCATAATTCCGGGCGATCTTGAATAAAATCGCGCATCAATTGAATGCAAGTCGGGTCGTCGACCACCTGCACCTCCACGCCCCGCTGGCGCAGGAGGTCTTCATCGCCCATAAAGGTGGCATTTTCACCGATCACTACTTTGGGAATCCCGTACAACAAGATCGCCCCGGTACACATCGGGCAGGGCGACAGCGTGGTGTATAAGGTACATTCCCGGTACACATTGGCGGGTTGGCGCCCGGCATTTTCGAAGGCGTCCATTTCGCCGTGCAGCACCACGCTGCCCTTTTGCACGCGCCGGTTGTGGCCGCGGCCCAGTATTTTTCCCTGGTATACAATTACCGAACCGATAGGGATTCCGCCCTCGGCAAGCCCTTTTCGGGCTTCTTCGATGGCGGCTTGTAAAAATTGATCAGCCATGGCGTTTGTTTTTTGATGAACCGGATAAAGCCGCGGCCGGCTCCGGCACATGGTGGCCGTTGCCGCCGGCGCGGGGGTCGTTGAAATGATCGGGCGCCTGGCCAGCCTCGACCAGTTGTTCCCAACTGCGATGCTCGTTGCCGTCATCGCGTTTTTCCATCGTAATGCAGGTTTCTACCGGGCAAACCAGGGAGCAGAGGTTGCAGCCTACGCAGTTTTCTTCGATGATCTTCGGAACCCTGCCGGATCCGTTCCCGGGCAAGGCAATGGCCTGGTGCGCGCCGTCTTCGCAGGCGATGTAGCAAAGCTGGCAGCCGATGCACTTGGCCGCATCGATGCTGGCTACGACTTTATGTTTCAGGTTCAGGTCTTTCCATTCCAGTACATTGGGCAGGGCTTTGCCGGCAAAATCGTAGATGGTTTCGAAGCCCCGGTCGTCCATAAATTGACGCAAGCCGCTTTCCATTTCGCGCACGATACCGAAGCCGTAATGCATCACTGCGGTGCATACCTGCACGGAGGTACAGCCCAGGAGGATGTATTCCACTGCGTCGCGCCAGGTTTCGATGCCGCCGATGCCGCTGATCGGGGTGCCTGCGATTTCAGGGTTTTGCGCCAGTTGGCGCACCATGTTCAGGGCGATGGGTTTTACTGCCGGTCCGCAGTACCCGCCATTGGTACCTTTGCCATCGACCGAAGGATAAGGTGCAAAGGTATCGAGGTCGATGCCGATGATGCTTTTGAAGGTATTGATGAGGGAAATAGCATTGGTTCCGCCACGGACGGCGGCCAGGCCAGGCTCGTCGATATTGGAAATATTGGGTGTCAGTTTGGTGATGACCGGCACCGAGGCAGCCTCCATGACCCAGCCGACGATTGTTTCCAGCACCGCAGGTTCTTGCCCCACCGCCGAGCCCATGCCGCGTTCGCACATACCGTGCGGGCAGCCAAAATTGAGTTCGATACCGTCGGCGCCGGCGTTCTCCACGTCTTTGATGATCTGTTGCCATTCGCGGCGCGACTCGACCATCAGGGAGGCAATCACGGCGTGGTGGGGGAAGTATTTTTTTACTTCTTCAATTTCCCGCAGGTTGTCGGCGAGCGTCCGGTCGGTAATCAGTTCAATATTGGTAAAACCCGACATGCGGGTGTCGCGGTAATTGAGGCTGCCGTACCGGCTCGATACATTGACCACCGGGACGCCCAGCGTTTTCCAAACCGCGCCGCCCCAGCCTGCCTCGAAGGCTTTCATGATCTGGTAACCGGAATTGGTCGGTGGGGCTGAAGCCAGCCAAAAGGGATTGGGCGCTTTTATTCCTGCAAAATCGATGTTTAAGTTGGCCATAGTTCGCAATGGTTACAATGTTGCTGGCGAGGGCGCACCAACGTTGTTTATGTATGAATTTAAACGAGGCGCCGAGGTTGTTTCATATATAGCACTTCACCACTAAGAGCACTAAAAAACACGAAATTTCACTAAGACAAAGAGCTTCTTTTAGTGTTTTTTAGTGCTGCTCGGTATTTTTAGTGGTAAAATAGAAATTTTAAGGGGGTCTCAAAGGGCTCGGGGTATTTCAAGAAGATAACCATTCGTGCATACTCTGGGCCGCTATTTTGCCTTCATACGCTGCATTGACCACTTCGGCGCCGCCGTTCACCGCATCGCCGCCGGCGAAATATTTTGGGTTGCCCGTTTGGAAAGTGTCTGGGTTGGCGGTAATCCGGCCGGCAGGGTCGAGTTCGATTCCGGGAATGGTGCGCAGCAGTTCTCCAAATTTGGATTGTCCGGTTGCCAGGATCACCAGATCGCAGGGAATTTCAAACTCCGAGCCGGCGACCGGCTCCGATTTGCCCAAGTTCTGCCGGGTGCGCACAAATCGCACCGCGCGGGCAGTTTTTTCACCCAGGATTTCCAAGGGACTGACGTTGAACAGGCTTTGCACACCGGCGCTCACCGCGAGTTCGTACTCAAAACCATAAGCGCCCATGTCGGCTTTGGAACGGCGGTAAGCCAAAATGATCTGCGCAGCGCCCATGCGCGCCGATTCCGAGGCGGCATCCATCGCCGTGTTGCCGCCTCCCAGCACCACTACCCTATCGGGCACTTGCAGGCGGTGTTTTTGAAAACGCAAGGCTTCCACAAATTCTACGGCGCCGATAACATTTTCCAGGTCTTCGCCGGGCAGGTTCAACCGGGCGGTAGGCCCGTTGCCCAGGCCCAGGAAAATGGCGGCATAGCGGGTTTCCAGATCGTTCAATTGTTCCCGGGTTTCTATCGCATGATTGTATCGTATAGAAAAACCAAATTGCTTTTGCAAATATTCAATTTCATCGAGCGCTTCGGTATTCGTGATTTTGTAGGGCGCAGTGCCGTGCGCGATCAATCCGGAGGGGTGTTCGCGCGCTTCGAAAACATCTACCGAATACCCCAGCGAACGCAGTTCGCAGGCGCAGGCGATGCCCGCAGGGCCGGCGCCGACGATAGCCACCCGGCGGCCATTCGCAGGCTGGGGGGCGAATAGTTTTCGCTCAGCCTGAATCGCATGCTGGGTGGCATACTGTTGCAGACGGCCGATTTCGATGGGTTTGACGTGTTGATGGTTGTACACGCAGGCGCCTTCGCACAACACCTGGGTGGGACAGACTTTTCCACAGGCGTTGCCAAGCCAGTTGCTTTCGTAGATCGTTTTGGCCGCGCCATCGAGATTTCCGGTATGGATTTGTTTGATAAACAGCGGAATGTCGATGTGTGTCGGGCAGGCTTGCACGCAGGGCGCGTCGTAGCAAAACAGGCAGCGGGCACTTTCCATGAACGCCTCGGTTGGATTCATTTGCGGCTTTTTCTGCCGGAAATTTTGTTCGAATTCCTGTTCGGATTGTGGTCGGGTATATTCAGCCATAGTTTTAATTATGGGGCGATTTCCAATCGCCGGTTAGGCGAATGAACCATTCGCGTTACAATTCAACTAATTTGCCATAGGTCTCGGGCCGGCGGTCGCGGAAAAACTGCCACACGGCGCGCACTTCGTCGATCATGTCGAGGTCGAATTCGGCGATCAGCAATTCATCCTGGTCTTCCGAGGCTTGCGCAAAAATTTGGCCGCGGGGATCAACAAAGTAGGAGCTACCGTAAAACTTGCCCAGGTTCCAGGGTTGTTCGGTCCCCACCCGGTTGATGCAGCCCATAAAATATCCGTTCGCGGCGGCGTGCGCCGGTTGTTCGAGTTTCCAGAGGTATTGCGAAAGGCCGGCTACCGTGGCCGAAGGGTTGTACACGATTTCGGCGCCGTTCAGGCCCAGGATACGGGCGCCGTCGGGGAAATGGCGGTCGTAGCAGATGTACACCCCGACTTTGGCGTAGCGCGTTTGAAACACCGGATAGCCCAGATTGCCGGGTTTGAAAAAATATTTTTCCCAAAAACCGGAGGTATGCGGTATGTGGTTTTTGCGGTACTTGCCCAAATATGTTCCGTCGGCGTCGATCACGGCGGCGGTGTTGTACAAAATGCCCGCTTGTTCTTTTTCATACACCGGCACGATCAGCACCATCCCGTATTTTTTGGCGTATTGCTGCATCATTTCGGTAAGCGGCCCGGGTACGGATTGTGCGGTAGCGTACCACTTGGCGTCCTGGCTGGGGCAGAAATACGGCGTGTTGAAAATTTCCTGCAAGCACAGAATTTGGACGCCGGCTGCTCCGGCCCGGTCGATAAAGGGCAGGTGTTTTTGTAGCATAGCCTCGCAAATAGCTTCCACAGAGGTGTTCGCATCCATGGGCGGCAGGCTCATTTGGATCAGGCCGGATTTAATTTTTCTTGGCATAGTGTGGCGGCAGTTGTTGGTTAGCAGACTTTCGAGCGTTTCACAAATTTTCCATAACCGGGCTGCAGCAGGCACTGGCCGTTTTGAATGGCGATCTGCCCCCGCAAAATAACGGTTTCTACTTTTCCGGTAACCTCCTGGCCTTCGTAGGCGGAATAGTCGGTGTTCATGTGGTGGGTTTTTACGGAAAGGGTGTGTTTTTGGTTCGGATGAATGATGGTAATGTCGGCGTCGGACCCGATGGCCAACGTGCCTTTTTTCGGATACATGCCGAAGCGTTTGGCGGCATTGGTCGAACTGAGTTCCACATATTTTGGCAGCGAAATCCGCCCTTTATTCACCCCTTCGGAAAAGAGCAGTTCCATCCGGTGTTCGATAGCGGGGTGCCCGTTCGGGATTTTGGAAAAATCGTTTTTTCCCATTTGCTTTTGTTCCCAGGTGAAGGGGCAGTGGTCGGTGGCTACCACGTTGACTAATCCCTGATTGATACCGGCCCACAAGGCATCGCGGTCTTTTTGCTCGCGCAGCGGCGGGCTCATCACCCATTTGGCGCCTTCGAAATCCTGCTGATAAAGTGCCGCGTCGAGCAACAGGTATTGGATGCAGGTTTCGACATGCACGGTTTGATTGCGTTTGGTCGCTTCGCGCACGGCGTTGAGGGCGCCTTCGCAGGTCAGGTGCACGATGTAGCCCGGGCAGCCGGTGTAGTGCAACATGTCGGCGAAACGCGCGGAGGCTTCGGCTTCGGTCACTTCGGGTTGCGAAAGGTAGTGGTACAGGGGCGCGCGATTTCCCAGGGCGCGGTTTTGGGCGATGAGTGCATCGATCATGTCGCCGTTGGTCGCGTGGACCGTGACCATGCCGCCGTGTTTTTTTACCTGTTGCATCAGGCGGACCATTTGCCCGTCGTCGATCATCAGGGCGCCTTTGTAAGCCATGAAAGTTTTAAACGAGGTGATTCCCTCTTTTTCAATCATTTCAATTACCTCGGCGGCTGTGTTTTCATTGTAATCGGTGACGGCCATGTGGAAGCTGTAGTCGGCCAGTGCCTTGCCCTGCGAGCGGCCCTGCCAGGCGCGAAGCGCGTTGTACAAGCTGTCGCCCTGGCTTTGAAGCACAAAGTCGATTACCATGGTGGTGCCGCCGAAAAGGGCGGCGCGGGTGCCGGTTTCGTAATTGTCGCTGGAAAACGTGCCCATGAACGGCATGTCGAGGTGCACGTGCGGATCGATACCGCCGGGCACCACGATTTTGCCGCTGGCATCGAGCACGGTATCAGCCAGATTCGGCAGGTTTTTGCCGATGGCGGCGATGGTGTCGTTTTCAATAAAAATATCGGCCGGAAAATCTTCCGAAGCGGTAGCGACATGGCCATTTTTAATCAGAATCGACATAGGCTATTTTTATTTTAGCGGTAAAGGCACGGTTATTACCCGCCGCTGTTTTGAAAAAAGGTAATACAGGCTAAACGAGATCAAAAAACCTGTAAACCAGGAGGTCGTGTACAAAAAACTCAGCGCTGGCGCCCAATAGCCTACCAGCGCCGCCCCAATGCCGATGAGGAGTGCGAGCAGGGCAGCGCGATTAAACCCGGAGCCGCCGTAGGCAAAAGCGCCGGTTGGGTCGTACAGCGCGTCGAGGTCGATCTCGGTTTTGCGGAGCACGAAATAATCGCACAACATGATGCCTAAAACCGGCCCGAGCAAACCGCTGACGAAGAGCAACAGCGCGCTGATTTCGTCGAGCAAATACCAGGGGCAAATCAAGATACCCAGCAAACCGGTGATGTAGCCGCCTGTGCGGAAACTTATTTTTTTAGGCAAAAGGTTGGAAAACGCGTTAGCCGGGGCAATCACATTGGCTGCAATGTTGGTGCTCAGGGTGGCGATAATCATAAAAACCTGGGCGGCGACGACAATGGCGGGGTTTTCAAAACGCGCCATCAGGCTCACGGGGTCCCAGGGGGCATCCTCGCCAATGAGGATATCGTCAAAATTGATGATCGCGGCGCAAGTAACGAACACACCGACAAAAGAGTACAACATCATAGTGGCCGGCAAGCCGAGAAATTGCCCGGTAATTTGCGCCCGTTGGCTGGTGGCGTAGCGGGTGATGTCGGCGATGCTCAGCGACATGGTGGCCCAAAAACCCACCATAGCCGTCAGCCACAAAATGTAGGTCCACAAGCGATCGAAAAATCCGCCGCCGCTTGCGGCCGCTTCCGCCTTAACCGGAATGATGCTGGACTGCGCCAGCCGGCCATTTACTTGCGCCTGGAAAGCCACGGAGGCGGTTTCCAGGCGGATATCCGAAATTTTGACCCGGCTGCGGTTTTCAATCGGCGTCCAGTTTTCTGCGAGCAGGGTATTTTGACCGTAGGGTAAAACCTGTACGGCTTCCGCTTTGAAACCGGTCTGGTTTTTTTTCTGCAAGGGGTTTAGGTTCAGCCAGGTGGCCCCGCCTTCGTATTGCAGGGTGGCGGTTGGCGCCGCCAGTTTTTGGCTCTGCTCCAGTACTTTTCCGAAACTTCCGGTTTGGACCGTGCCCCAATAAATAAGGATGAGGCCCATGCCCAGCAGTATCGGCGCCGATAGCTGTTCCAGCCATTTGATACTTTCCGTGCCTTTCCAAACGAAATACATATTGACCAGCCAGAACAGGGCAAAGCCGGCGAATTTGCCGGCGGAAAGGCCCGGCGCTACCGGCACGCCGGCCAGCGCGGCATAGATCGCGTAAAAAGCCAGTCCGCCAATCCAGGTTTGGATACCGAACCAACCGCAGGCAACCAAGCCGCGCAGCATTGCCGGAATATGGACGCCGCGCGTGCCGAAAGAAGCCCGGCCCAGCACCGGAAATGGAATGCCGTATTTGACGCCGGCGTGGCCATTGAGCACCATGGGCACGGTAATAATCAGGTTTGCCAGGCCGATGATTGCCAGGGTTTCCAGCCAGCTGAGCCCGGAGCGGATCATATAGGAAGCCAGCAGGTAGGTCGGGATACATACGGCCATGCCGATCCAGAGGGCGGTGAGGTGCCAGGTATTCCAGCTGCGTTGCGCTTCCGGCACAGGCGCGAGGTCGGCGCTGTAGAGCGGGGAGTCGGTATGGTCGTCCTGAATGGACACGATTTCTTTAGTCATGGGTAGCCGGGTAGTAGTCTTGTTTTCTTGTGGAAGTCGGGGTATCGCTTCAATCAGGAGCAGTAATCGTCTGCAATACGAATCACCTTGCTGACAATATCCAGGCCTTCATCGATCTGTTCTTCGGTGATGCAGAGCGGTGGAGCGGTGAAAATCCAGTTCCAGCGGACAAAAGTGAACATGCCGTTGGCGCG
This sequence comes from uncultured Saprospiraceae bacterium, assembly GCA_964630705.1. Lineage (GTDB taxonomy): Bacteria > Bacteroidota > Bacteroidia > Chitinophagales > Saprospiraceae > M3007. The sequence continues at coordinate 8,984 of CAZVZH010000167.1, forward strand.
TACTGCGGCGGCCATTTTATTGGAAACTTCCATATCGCGGGGGTTAGCGTTCCAGGGGCAGACCGGTTCTTTGGTTTCGCGGTTTTTTACCAGTTCGAAACAGCCGAGCAGGCCGGTGTTTCGAAAATCGCCGATAGACGGGTGTTGGGCTTTCATTTCCTCCACGCGTTTTTCCAGGTAACGGCCCATTCGGGCTGCGTTCGCGATCATGTTCTCGTCTTCCATGATCTGAATATTTTCCAGGGCAGCGGCGCAAGCCACCGCATGAGCGGAATAGGTGAGCCCGATAGCCATGACCCGGTCGTCGAAGTGTTTGGCGATCGCATCCGACACCATGACGGCGCCCAGGGGGACATAGCCGGAGGTCAGGCCTTTGGCCATGCAGAGGATATCGGGGGTGGTATCGTGGTGTTCGATGGCGAACCATTTTCCGGTGCGGCCGAAACCGCTCATCACCTCGTCGTCGATGAGGAGTATGCCGTATTGCTCCGCCAGGGCTTTTACTTTTTTCAGGTAAAACGGTGGGTATTTGATGCAGCCGGAAGAGCCGGATTCGCCTTCGAACAGGATGGCGGCTATGCTGTCGGGGTTTTCGTACAGGATAACTTGTTCGAGGTTGCGCAGGGCCATTTCGCCGCATTCTTCCGGGCTGCGGGCGTTCCAGGGGCAGCGGTAGAAATACGGATTTTCCACGCGGATGATGTTGGGCAGCTGCTGGCTGTCCATGGGGAAACGGCGCGGGTCGCCGCTCACTGAAATAGCGCCGTAGGTTCCGCCGTGGTAGGAGCGGTAGTGGGCGATAATTTTGTGCCGGCCGGTGTACATCCGGGCGAGCTTAATGGCGTTTTCGATGGCTTCGGAGCCGCCGAGGGTGAAAAACGCTTTGGTTAAATTGCCGGGGGTGATTTCCGCCAGTTTTTTGCCCAGGGCGCCCCGCGCGTCGGTGACCATGCCGGGGTAAACGTAGCTGACTTGTTCCATCTGGCGCCGGACGGCTTCGGTGATTCGCTGGTTGCCGTGGCCGATGTTGACGTTCATCAGTTGGGAGGAAAAATCGATGTAGCGTTTGCCGGAACTATCATACAGGTATACCCCTTCGGCGCGGGCGATATGGATGGGATTCAGGCCCGATTGTTTGGACCAGGAGAAAAGTGTATGGTCCAGGCTGGATTGAATAGCCAGGGTTTTATCCATCAAGAGCGTACTCATAAGGTGTTGGTTTTATTGATTACGGAATAGGAAATGCCAGCTTAG
>CAZVZH010000168.1:0-7236 GCA_964630705.1 uncultured Saprospiraceae bacterium
CAGGCGGGATCCTTGGATTTCAGGGAGGTTGTAGGCGTTGTTGAATTTGTCCAGGCTTTTTTTTGGCAATGGCGTTGGAGTGCAGTGTTTAACTGTTGCAGTTGTTGGCGGTATCCGGCAAGTTTTGGGTTGGATTGTTGGTGGTAGTCGGAAAACGCATGATCGATCTGTTCTAACCAATAAGTAAAGTTGGGTAAGCTGTCGGCTGGAGGCCGCTCCGCGGAGCAGGTTTTGGCCGGACTTTGGAGCAGCAGGAGGCTGGCGAACAAGCAAAATGTTGATTTCATGAGCACGTGAATGGATTACCGGTGAACGGTATCGGTCGAACAGGAGCACCAATCCAGGCACCAATTGGCAGGACCCCATTCGCAGGCGACGCATAGGCAGGCGCCCGGGCAAGGGCAGTGTTTTAACTGACATTCGAGCAGTATTTCTGGAGTGGGTAATTTGCAAAACCATTGCAATAACCGAAGCAGGCGGAGCGCCAGGGATTTATGCTCAAACTCCCGGTCGATCAAAATAAAAGAGTGGCTGCTGCTGACTTGGATACCTGGCCCAAAGGACAAGGGTCTTGTTCCTTGCCCGGTTACCTGGGCGGTGTAAATAGCATCGGCTGGATACCGGTCGAAGCCTTGCCCGTCGTCGGTAAATAAATTGAGGCCCAGCCCGAAGGCGCTTTCCAGACGTTCCGTTTTTTTAAAGTCGACAAGGGCAATTTCAAGAATAGTAGTGTCGGCGCCGATGGTCCGCATGGTGGCGCCCAGCACTGCAATGTGCTGCTTCCAATAGTTGGGCTTGGTTTGCGCTTGAACCAGGATGGGGAGAGCCAGGCTCAGCGCGAAAGCTGTTTTTTTCAGAAGTAGCGGCAGGCTATTTGGCGGGTATACAGGCATAACCGGACCATAGGATTGTAGTGAACTTAGCCGGGGTTTAGGAACTGTTGGAGCGTAGTATCCGGGATGTTGCCGGCGCCGAAAAACTGCAGCTGGCCGGCGGTGTCGAACAGGTAATTCTGGGGCACGCCGTCGGAGTAAGTGCCTTCCAGCGCCAGTTCGTCCCAAAACCTGCGCTCTTTTTCATAGATTTTATTGCCGTATTTCAGGTAGTCGAGGATATAAGTTTGCACAAAGATTTTGTTGCTGTAAAGCAGGGATTGCAGTTCGGCGAAATCGTAGTCGTCGGCGATCATAATCAGGTTCATTTCCGGGTGCTCCCGCCGGATTTGTGCGAGCAGGGGAAGTTTTTTCCGACATGGGCCGCACCAGGAGCCCCACATGTATACCCAGGTTTTTTTACCCAATTGTAGTTGTTGTTTCAGCTTGGCGGCATCGGTTTCCTGAAAAACGATGTGTTGGGCTTTAGATACCGGCAGGTCTTTGCCGGTGTCGTTCAAGCGGAATGGGATGAGGTTTTGGCGGTTAAAGGTGGATAGTTCTTTGCTGTGGTCTTCATTTTTGTAGATTTCAATGCAAGAAACCAAAGCCAGGCAGAGCAAGAGCAATACGCATAAAGTCTGTTTAGTCATTTTCTTCTTTTTTATGAATGATGAAAATGAACTACCGGATCGTCGTTTTGTGCAAACGCGCGGTCAACAAAAATTGAAATCCGGTAGTTCAGCATGCGCTTTTAGAATACGATCTCGCGGTCGCCGGCGGCATAATCTGGACCGGCGTTTCTAATCGTATAGGTTCCCTGAGGAAGGAAGGCGCTGCGCTCGACTTTCAAGCCATCACAAATCTCATCGGAAAGCGGGAGGTTGCGCGAAAGCGTGAATGTCTGTTGGGCATAATTGGACTGGAAAGTGCTTGGGTTTCACAGCGTTTCATAGTTCGGCGCCGACAAAAGAACGGCCGGCTGACAAGACAAAAGTATCGGCTTGTTCCCATCTATGCATGGACACTTTGCAGCGCTTTCAGGCGGCGATTTTTCGTCTTGATAAAATGTAATTCATTGTTTTTCAGGGTTTTTTTGTGGAAGTAAGGGGCGTGTGTGTTCACTTTATTAGATTAAAAGGAAGCCACCAGGTCGCCGCATGTTACCATGCTTTTGCCTGGTGGCTTCAAAACTTTTTCAGCCGGGCAAACACGCGCTCGCTTACTTTTCTGTTACGACCGGGATTATTGGTGCAGGATAAAATCACAACGCCCCAACTCCTCTAAATTGGGAATCGCCACGTACTTCAACGTTACTCGTATTTTACGGTCGTTCTCTATAAATTTTCCGAATATCTGAGTATTGGTCAAACGGCCGTTGATTGGACAGGCTAATTCACTAGTATATGTTCCAATATCTGTATACAGACTATCGCCATCAACCATAGGGATTAGACCAATAGCATTTTCTTGAAATCCCCACCCAAGATCAAGCCTAACGTACAGCAGTTCTGGCGTGCGCTCAATGATTTCAAAAAAAATGGTATCCTTACAAATACAATGTTCCAAAGAGGCATAATATTCATTTGGCTTGAGATCGCGGCACATGCCGTTCCCTTCGAATTTGTCTTGCGGACAAACGCAGGTGTTGTCCATGTTTACAAATCCCTCCGGGCATTTGTTTTTTTTACAGGAGAAGAGTGCCAAAACCAAGAAGGCCTTAGCAAAAAAGACGGTGCTGAAGGTGGTAATTTTTTTCATGTCAATATCAGGTTTAGTCAATAAATACCGCCGTTGGGTGTTTGTCCAACGGCGGTAAAAAAACGATCAATCGAGTAGCACTTTAATTGTTTGTCTTTTCCCATCAGTAATGACTTGGACAAGATAAATCCCGGAACTGGCAAAAGGCAGCTTGGTCTTCAAATACGACCTGTAATTATCGGGTAGCCAACTGCTCTCATCTTGAAAAAGTAGCCGCCCGGAAAGGTCGAACACATAGATCAAACAAGCTTGGGTTTGTATGTTAAGGTTATTTTTTTCGGATGCTGGGCGCCCGCGATCTTCCCCTCCGGCAAAACCACTGCCGTTCGGACATTCAACAACGGGTACCGACATGGCGTGATATTCATACAGAATTTGCAGAATTCCAGAAAAAGGGTCAGTCGGGTAGGGCCAAGGCCCCCAGGCGCTAAAAATATTGCCGACTTCTCTTTTTAATTCATCTGTGGAATGCGGGGCCCCGTGCTCTGAGCCGAGCACCCAGTTGCCGTATTTTTTGGTGCAACAATACATTTGTTCCTGACTGAAATAGCCCCCCGGCACATATCCCGCGAGGTAAAAGTCGCTCAATATCCGGCTCCAGCTAAACCAGGATCGTTTTCCTCCAGCCATCAAGGATGAATTGCTGAACAAAAACAGGTTGACCGGTTGGTTGGGCGACATGTAAATCAATGTATCGCCAAAGCTGGTATTCACCTCTTTACAGTTGTCGGCGTTACAAAAGTTGGCAGAATAGTACGGCGTACGAAACAAGGCCGTCAGGCTACTGTCCAGGCGTTGCAATCCTTGGTTGAACAATTGTTGTTGTATGGCGGTAAGCGAATCGCCAAATCCAAAGGCTATTTTGGCAATGTCAATCGCGAGTTTGGAGGCATTTAGCCAAAATTCCGGGTTGACCTGTTTGTCGCATTCCGCTTCCGCGCGCACCAAGCCGCCATCAATCAGCTCGGGTAAGTTGGCGCCATCGCGCCGAAATACGACGGCGGATGCATCCTCTGCTGCAGCCACTGCATTTTTTGAGCCCCAACCTTCGGTATGCCGTTCTGCATGCGCGCATACCTCCGTATCGTAGCGCCAGTATAAGTATAAGCTTTTGGCGCATTGGCAATCTGCCGGCACTTGTTGGTAATTTGTACACAAAAAATTATACCGCAGTTGGCCGTATTGGGTGCTGGCGGTAGCCGTAGAGTCGGCCATTTTCATCTGGTATTTGGTGTCCTGACTGCCAGCTTTGGAGCCTTCCGTCCATAATTGGTGCCATTTGGCGGGGCCTTTGGTGTTCCGGTTCCACCAGGCAGCATTGTATTTGTCGCCATGCATGGGGGTTTTAGTCTGAAAACGAACATCATGAATAATGGTGCCGTTCGATAATTTGCCCGGCACAGCATCCTGCGTAAGATTAAAGATAAACGAGCAATTACAAATAGTAGGCGGAACTACCTCAGGTAGATTGCTATCGGAAAAAACGCTGATGGCTTGGCCTTTCATAAAGTACTGCTGGAGAAAGTATACTTTCTCAAAAAAAGATACTTCTGCTCTGGTTTGCAGGAATTCGGTTAACGGCACAGCTTGATTTTCGGATTGTTGCTGGAAATCGCGAATGGCGTCGTACAGCGCGGCAGAAACTTCAACGGTTTCCTGCTCACCGGTTCGGGTGTCAATCCGTCCGGCAGATTCGAATACACCGCAGCGGTTTAGCGTCAGTACTTCGTATTTTTTATTGGGTTGCAGGTCTTCGATTAATTTTGATATTCCATTCACCCAAATGGTGGTATAAAATGCGGCGCCGTCTTCTTGCAACCTAATCTGAGTTGCCGGTTCGGTAAACTCCAGATAAGCCACGATACCTTGTTGATAATGAATTACGGGCGCCATGCTGACAATAGGGAACCTGCAAGTGTCCGATAGATTAGCCACAAATTCAGGGGTGTAAGGCGTAGGAGGCCGGTAATCAGTCGTATCGATTTGCGCGTACAGTGGTGCGCTTAAGATAATGGCAGAAATGAAAATAAAAATGTTTCGCATGTTAAGGTTGTTTTTGAGCTCTGAGAGCCAGTTTAGTCCATCAATTTTTATTAGGTGGTTTCAGGTTGCCACCGTTATATCCAGGATACTACTTCTGGCCTGCAGCTGGGAAGCAGGGTATTTTTGATACGGCTGTTTATATTTTCAGAGCCGGGTAAAACCCCCAGGCTCAGAGGATAGCCTGGCGCTCGGGTCTTACCGCGTTTCATGGTTCGGCTGCCGGCAAAAGAACGGCCGGCTGACAAGACAAAAGTATCGGCTTGTTCCTGTATATCCTTGGACACTTTGCAGCCGTTTTGCCCCGTAGTTTTTTTAAAAGTTTAAATGCAAAGCGCTCAATAACAGCACTATAGGAAAATGCCAGCGGGCGCTGCCCAACATGCACTTAACCTGCTGGCCCAATTTTTCACCCACTTCCCCGCGCCTCAGCTTGCTCCAGCAGCCAAAAGTACCCTGTGGTGTGCGGGTGTTGGCGGATGCGTTTCAGCACCGTTTCGGCGCGGCGCCGATCCCCTTGCCGGCAACGGTGGATTTGGGCCAAAAAATTCAAAAACAGGCGGGCGCGGTCGAGAAGGTGCGCCGATTGCCGCCGTCCGGTTCTTTTCAAAAACATTCGAAAAGCGTCGATCCGGTAAGGCAGAAGCTCCGAACCGGTCGCATACAAGGCCTGTAGTTCAATAATTTTTACTTGTAACATATTGGAACTGTCCGGCGTGTCCAGCGGCAATAGGTCCAGCGTTTTTTCGGGCGCCCCCGTATGCAGGTAGTAGCTGGCCAGGCAATAGTTAAAACAAGGTTCGTGGGCGGGTTCGCCGCTGATTCTGCCCCGATGTTGGTTCAAAACCGCCAGAAACTCGTCGGCGCGGCGGGCCGCCAACGCCATGCCGCAAAAACTGTACAAGGCGTCTGCCATAATCTCCCGGCCGGTATACAGGTAACCTTGGTGCAGGTGTTCGAGAAACAAATCGACGTAGCGGCGCTGCAAGTCCAGGCTTTCGTCGTGGTGTTGATTACTCCAGTGAATCAACAGGTTGCGCACCATGGTCCAACAATTTTTTACCTCCGGCAGCGACAATTCGCGCTCCATTGCTTGTACCTGGCGCACGAAGTCGTCGAACCCGGAGGCCTCAAATACCCCTGCGCTGAGTTGTTGCAGGTAGGCCTGGTTAAAACGCAGCAGGGAGTGTCGCGCAAGAAAATGCTCCGGTGGAAGCGCCTCGCGTTGCATCCACAGCGCCAACTCCGACAAGCGGTACGCGTAGCGGTGCAAGACGGGGTAAAGCATGTTTTCCAGGTTTTGTTTCACGGACTGGTACAACAAAAACAGCGCCTCATACATCTCGTTGAACCGAAAAGGGATCGACCGGGTCGGTTGCATCAAAGCAAAATTGGTTTCCATTTCTTCTAAGCGGAAACGCTGGAAATAATAGGCGCTGCCGAGGTGCAATTGCCGGCGGCTGCGCGCGCGGGCCGCTTTTCTGTTGTGGTGAAAATGGGCCTGCAAGCCCCTGTTCAGATAAATTTCTGCCGATTCGATCAGCCGGGCCGCTTCCTGTTCGCCCGATTGCCAGTGTTCAAAAACCAGAAAATCCTGCGCCAGCAGGTGGAGCTGGCTGAACAATTTGTCCAGTTTGCCTGCCGCCGGCGCAGCCTGGCCTCCGAAAATTGCCGCAGACAGCCGCTGCCGTTCCAAAGCGGCGTCTTTGCCCGATTTTAAAGCAGAGAAACAAATCCGAAGCGCCCGGTCGAGCAGTAGCGCCGATTTTGTGCCTGTGAAATACGGCGAAACGACAAACTGCCGGAAACGCTTGCGCTCTTTCGGGGAAAAGGTTCGCAGTACCTTGATCAGTCGGTTTTGGTGCATTTTTCAGGTAGGTTTTGGTGCAAAATTTCAGTTCCGAATTTATGCAATAGCGGTATTTAAGCCCCCTTTTGGCGAAAAAATGATTTCAGACCTTGGTGAAAACACCGAATTTCGGAACGGTTTTCTGGAAAAATCCCTTTAAAGTGTTCACAAATTTCTCAAAGTTAATGCAGAAATTTGTAAAAGGCAGCCGCTACTTTTTAGGCTACCCTTCTTTTTCACAAAAACCGATTTCCATGAAAAAAATCTACCTGTCCTGGATTGTTCTTTCCCTCACGCCCATTTTTTTCCAGTCCATTTACGCCCAGCGCGGCCTCGACGTCAAAGCCGCCCAAGCCTGCCTGGCCAGCCTGTCGATTGGCGACGATCAATACTTTTGCAACACCAACCCGGTGACCACTACGCTGGTGGCGGTGCCCATGGGCACGATCCTGAGCGGTTTCTGGCTGCCCACTACCGGCCTGGCCAACCCCAACGCCCCGATCACCCAGGCCACCGTTGCGCAAACCACCACCTACACCTACACCGCCAAATCGTACGACCCGGCCATCAACCTGATCGTCAACGGCGACTTCGAACAAGGCAATCAGTTTTTTAAATCGGGCTATATTTTTAACAAAGGCGACCTCACGCCGGTGGGCGTGTATGATGTGCTGCAAAACCCGCAATCGGCTAACCCCGCGTATCCGCCTTGTA
>CAZVZH010000168.1:7336-10137 GCA_964630705.1 uncultured Saprospiraceae bacterium
ACCATCCACCTGGCCAGCGTCAGCGCTGCAGCACAACCCACCTTTTTCCTGCAACCTTGCGACGGTAAAACGGTAACCCTGCACGGTACCGGCACCTCCAGCGGTATTCCGATTACCTACCAGTGGACCACTTCCAACGGCAACATCGTTTCCGGCGCCGACACCCCCGACCCGGTGGTGGATGCCCCCGGCACCTACGTGCTCACCGTGAGCTCCGCCGACCCCAACCACCCCAACTGCACCAGCACCGCCACGGTAGTGGTGGAACGCGCCTCAACGACCATCAGCACCTGGGTCACGGCCTTGCAAACGCTCAATTGCGTTATCAAACAAACCACGCTCACGGCCAACGTCGGCTTCGGGACCAACGTCAGCTACCAATGGGCCGCCAGCAACGGCGGCAATATCATCGGGAGCACTACGGTAAAAAATGTACAGATCAACGCTCCGGGCACCTATTCGGTAGTGGTTACCGACAACGCCAACGGCTGCACCGCCGAAGCGGTGTTTGAAATGGCAAACAACACCACGCCGCCCAACGTGTCAGCCACCGCCGCCCCGCTGAATTGTATCCAGCAGCAAACGACGCTCTCCGGCGCGGGTTCTTCCACCGGGCCAGGTTTTACCTATAAATGGACGACTGTCGACGGGCGGATCCTCTCCGGCGTGGATAGCCTCTACGCCCTGACGGATACGGTCGGAACCTACATTTTAAAAGTGACCAACCTCAGCAACCTGTGCGTGGCTTACGACACCGTTCAGGTCAACCAAACCACGGCTCTACCTACCCCGGCGCTGCTGTCGGCCGACACGCTCGACTGCTTCGAATCCAGCCTGACGCTGGGTGTGGACAGCCTCTCGTACACCGGCCCACAGCTCGTTTATCTGTGGACGGCCAGCCCCGGCGGCAACATCGTCAGCGGCGCCGACTCGCTCTCGCCCGTGGTGAACGCGCCGGGCTGGTACACGCTGCTCGTCACCGATACGCTCAGCGGCTGTACAGGCCGCGATTCGGTGCTCGTCCCGGCCGATACCGCTCTGATTGTCGCGGTGGCCAATGCGCCGCAGGGACTTACCTGCGCCCTCGCCGAGGTGCAATTGAATGCCAACGGCAGCAATCCCGACCCGAGCTTGCTTTACCAATGGACCACCGCTAACGGGAACATCGTTTCGGGCGCCGACACGCCTACGCCCACCGTGAACGCGCCAGGCACCTACGTGCTCGTGCTCACCCACCCGGTAAGCGGCTGCACGGGTACCGACAATGCCGTGGTTGTTCAAAACACCGCGCCGCCGCCGGTGAGCATCGGGGCGCCGCCACCGCTGACGTGTGCGCTAACCCAACAAACACTGGCAGGCGTAAACTCGGCCCCTGCCGGAGCCTTTAGCTATGCCTGGACCACTGCCGACGGAAACATCCTTTCCGGCCAAACAACCCTCACCCCGCTGATCGGCGCGGCAGGAACCTACAACCTGCTGGCCACCAATACGGCAACTGGCTGCACGGCTGGTTTGACTGTTTTGGTAAATTCCGATACGCAGGCGCCCACTACCGAGCTGAGTGCTTCGGGCAACCTGAATTGCAACAATTCAGAGGTGACCCTGACCAACAGTTCCTCCTCCGACCCCACATTGCTCGAACACCAATGGACCAATCCCGACGGCAGCACGGGTAACACCGGCGCTACACCCACCTGGACGGCGGCTGCCCCCGGCGCCTACCAACTGTTGCTGACCAATACGCAAAATGGCTGCACGAGCACGGCCAGCCTGACGGTGGAACAACAAACCGCAGTTAGCGCCAGCGTGCAAAATCAAACTGACGTCAGCTGCTTCGGCGGCGCCGACGGGTCGCTGAGCGTGCAAGCAGCCGGCGGCAACGGCGCCTATGCCTATGCCTGGCCCGACGGCCAAACCACCGCCCAGGTCGATAACCTGAGCGCCGGAACCTACACCGTAACGGTCACCGATGGCGAAAACTGTTCGACCTCGCTGAGCCTGACCGTGAACGAACCCGAAGCACTCGTGGTCAATGCCAGCGCTACCGGACTGAGCGCCCAAGGCAGCAACGACGGTACCGCCACCGCGGCGCCCACCGGCGGCGCCGGTACTTATACCTACGAATGGCACACGGGAGCTACCAGTCAACAGCTCACTGGCCTGGCCGGCGGTTTGTACACCGTCACCGTTACCGATGCGAACGGCTGCACGGCGGAAGAAACCGTGGAAGTGTTTGACGGCAATTGCGCTATGACGGTCGGAACAACGGCGGTAAACCCAGCCTGCTACGGCACGGCAACCGGCCAGGCGACGGCAATGCCGCAAAACGGCGCCCAACCGTTTAGCTATGCCTGGTCGTCGGGCGCAACAACGGCTACCGCATCAGGCCTGACCGCCGGCGCTTACACGGTGCTGGTGACCGATGCGAATGGCTGCACCAATACCGCCGCCGCCATTTTGACCGACCCGGCGGAATTGTTGCTCGAAGTGACGGAACTGGTACATCCATTCTGTCCGGGCGGCAACACCGGCTCCGCAACGGTTGCCGCTCAGGGCGGCACAGGCGCCCTTTTGATCGAATGGAGCAACGGGCAGCAAGGCGAACAAGCCACTGGTTTGGGCGCCGGTATCTTTACCGCAACGGTAACCGACGCCAACGGCTGCCAGCAAATGACCACGGCGGAGTTGACTGCCACCGACTCGGAACCGCCCAGCCTGAGCGCTAACCCGGCTGTGTTGCCCTTGGGCCCGGCCGGCTCGGTGACCCTCACGGTGCAAAACCTGGGCTTGCAAGTGAGCGA
>CAZVZH010000169.1:0-10089 GCA_964630705.1 uncultured Saprospiraceae bacterium
AAAACAAACCCTCCCCCCGACACCGCGGGGCATCAGGGCGAGGGTTGGGAAGAGCGAACGTTCGTGGAGGAGTGGCGCGCCAAGCGTTATGGCGTTTCAGCTGCTGGTTTAAACGGTCGCTTCGTACACGTTGATGGCCGGGAATTTGACGTATCCAGCGAAATACTTTTCTCCGCTCGGGATGAAGTTGATCTGGAATACGGCCATGCCTTCATACACGCCCACCGGCAGGGTGTTCGGCGGAATCACCAGCCGCGTGGCCGGCGACGTGCCGAAGTTGTAGTTGAACCCTACGCCGGCCTGGTAAGGCACCACGGCGGAGAGGTCGAGGGCCGGGCCGACTTCGACGGAGCCCCAGGATTCGAACAGGAACTTGATTTCGAAGTTGAGCACAGCGCCCAGGTTGGCGCCAGAGAAGAAGCCGTTTTGCGACCATTCGAACTGCACGTGCAGGGGCTGGTCGCGCTGCATGTTGAACGGAGCGTCGCCCACACCGGAAATTACCGGCGGCAACACGTTGTCGGGTTCGGGGCGTTCGCGCACGGTGCAGCGCGGGTTCACGACGTTATACCAGGGGTTAACCGGTACTTGTTCCATAATAAGAAGTGCCATAACAAGAAGTTTTAGCAGTGCCGTTTCGGGCACATGGGTTAAAAAATTAAGGTTTTCAAACAGACTGGCCGGGTGTTTCGCCCCGACCGGAAATCTGCTGCAAACCTAGACCCCGCCAATTAAAACCGACTTAACCGGCGCTAAAACGGCTCTTAGCCGCTGCTAAAACTTTGCTAAAATTTTTTCAACCCCGCTCATTTCATCAGCAACACGTCGCCGCTGCGGCGGTATTCCACCACCTGACCGTTTTCTTCCACTGAAAATTGGACGATGTACACATACACGCCGGGAGGCGCTGGCTGCCCGCGGAAGCGCCCGTCCCAGCCCGCATCGGACGCAGTACTGCTGTACACTTGCTCGCCCCAGCGGTTGAAGACGCTCAGGCGCAGGCGGAGAAAAACACAGTTGGAAGAGGGGCCGAACAGGTCGTTGAAGCCATCCAAATTGGGTGAAAAAATATTGGGGAGGTAGACTTGGCAACTCCGGCATTCCCACAGCGTCACCGAAACCGAAGCCGATTCGCACTGGTTGGAGCCGGTCAGCTGATAAACCCCTGGAGCAGTGGCCAAAAAACTTGCCGCCGTGCTGCCGTCTTGCCAAAGGAAATCTGCGGCATTCCCCTGGGCTTGCAACAACAAACTGGCGCCCGGACAAAGAAAGGTGTCGGGCCGAAGCGCCAGCGCCAAGGGCGCTTCGAAATCGATGCGAACGGCAGCCTGTTCCGAACCGCAGGCGGTGCTCACCGTCACGGCGTAGTCGCCCGGAGCAGTTACCCAAAAAATGGAATCGCGGCTGCCGTCTTGCCAGCGGTAGTCGGTACTGGCTACGCCGGCGCTGAGGCGAAGCGTCGCGCCGGGGCAAAGCAAGGTATCGGAGCCCAGGCTGAACGGTTCGGGGACTTTTTCCGCGCGGATTTGCACGGAATCCGAAAGGGTAGCGCAGGCAGTACTGACCTGCACGGCGTACCAGCCCGGCATTTTTGCCGCAACGACCGGCTGCGTGGAACCGCCCTGCCATAGGTAAGCGGTAGCGCCCGGCGTCGTCGCATCGAGCAGGAGGGAATCGCCCGGGCAGAGCAGGGTGTCGGGGCCCAGGTTGGGCTGGCCGGTTGTTGCCGGGTGGTAGTCGACTCGGATCGTATCGCTGCGAGCGGGGCAGCCGTTGCCGGCCGTTACCGTTACGGAATACAGGCCGGGACCCGTCACCGGGTAGTTGGGACTGCTGGAGCCGTCTTGCCAGAAAATGCCGGCGCCGGCAGTAGCTACCTGAAGCAGGAGGGTGTCGCCTGGGCAAAGCAGGGTGTCGTTTCCAAGGGAAAATGGGGCCGGCGCCGGCCCAAAACTCACCCGGATAGTGTCGCGCAACACCGCGCAGCTGGTGACTACCTGCACGTGGTATAGCCCTGCAGCGTTCACCGAAAGCGTCGGCTGGGTGGAGCCGTCTTGCCAAAGGAAATCCAGCGCGCCTGGAGCTGCGGCATCGAGCAGCAAGGTGCTGCCGGCACAGAGTAGGGTGTCGGCGGGGCCCAGGTTGAGCGTTGCGTAGGCGCCGGGTTGCCAGGCTATCAGCACCGTGTCGCTGGAGGCAGAGCAGGCGGTGGTTACCGTTACGGCATAAGCGCCGGGACTACTCACCAGATATACCGGGCTGGTCGAGCCGTCTTGCCACAAGTAGTTGGCGTTGGCGATGCCGGGGCTCAGCGGGATGGAGTCGCCCGGACAAATGTTCAGGTCGGGGCCCAGGTTGGCTTCGGGCAGGAGCTCGTCGAAGGAAAAGCTCAGGCTTTGCGGGGCAGCCGGCAGGTCGCAGAGGTCGAGCACCTGGGTGGTACCATTGGTCAGCAGGTTCAGGGTGTAATTGCCGGGGCTGGCCAGCGGTGGACTGACCTGGAGCAGGAATTTTTTTTCAAAAAAACCGCCGTTGCCGCAGTTGAGTCCGGAGAGCGACAGGGTGTAGGGGCCTCCGGGGCCGGTGATTTGGAAATTGGAAGCTTGGATGGTGGCGCATTGGATAAACTCCGAAAACTGCAAGTCGAGGCTGCCGCCGCTGCAGCCGGCGCTCAGTTTCAGGTCGGCGATAGCCGGCGGCGTTTCATCAAAAATTCCAATATCGGTGGAGAGGCCGAAGTCGATGGTGTAGCCGGCTTGCGAGCCGAAGAAGTTGTTGATACAGAGCACGTAGGTATTGCCTTTTTGCACGTCGATCAGGTCGTTGAAGGAGGTGTACCCGGCAGATTGGGAGGGCGGAAAGTTGTCGCAGTTTTGCCCTTGGTTGTTGTATGGACTGGCGCCGGTAGCGCCGGTGGGGCCGAAACAAGCGCCGCCGCCCGCGGCGTTGCAGCTGACCATGAGGGAGGGGTTCAGGAAAATGTCGTCGCAGCTGGCCTGGGTGATGTCGAAGAGCACCCAGTCGTAGTCGACAGTCGAGTCGTTCGGGGTGAGCAGGAAGCCGAATTTTCCGGTTTTGTTGACGGTGAAAACATACCAGATCGAGTTGGTTTCTTCAGGGATACAGGTGTTGCCGGGGTTGAAATCCCACTGCGTACCGAAACCGGTAGGCGCCTGGTTTTCGACATAAATTTTTTGGCAAATGGGGATGGCGCCCAGGCAATCCTGGACGGAGGCGAATTGGCCAAAACAAACTGGCTGAACAAGCGCCGATGCCAACAGAAGGGCACAAAGTTTTTTCAGGAAAGAGGAGGAGCTGCACATATACCATGCGTTTTTCCGGCAGGGCGCGAAAAGCTGCGCGTGCTGCCGGACGATTACTGAAGGTGTAGACTCCTCATGTCGCCGTTGCGGGGCCGCTGGCGAAAGGTTTTCGTTGGGTGGGGTAAAGATAGCGATGTATCCGTTTGCGGCAGGCCAGGCAGTGTTAAAGTCAGTCGGTCCGGTGGTTAATTAAGCGGGAATTAATTCGGAATTAATTAGGATTTTTATTGATATCTAAGGGTTTTTGGGTACTTTTATAGCAGAGTATGGCTATTGTGTATAATCCTGCTTAATGGGCCTGCTCATCGGGAAACACCCCGCGTCCTTCGGCAAATTCTCCCATGTCTATCCGGCTCTGACGCTCTGTTGCGCTTTTCCAACGCGTTGCCGCCTGACGTTCGGCAACCAAACTTCAAACACGCGTTAATCTGAGTATTTTTTTGGTCTGTTTTCACCCCCCTCGACATGAGAACGCCCACTATTTTAGTATTATACCCAACCGACCAAGAGCCTCCCAGCCTCCCGGTTGAGCCCGAATTTTCGGTTTTGCAAATACCATTCGAACCATCGCCGGAACCAAGTATGCTGCATGGCGTTCTTGCACTGATCGTGCTTTGGAACAGTGCCCAGGAGGCAGCCGGTATTGCCCGCCTGGATGAAATCCGGCTGGAACATCCGGAGGTTCCGGTACTGCTGGTGGTCAATAACCCCTCGCGGGAATACCTGCTGGCGGCGTTGCAATACCCGGTAGAAGGCGTGTTGACGCTGCCGCTCGACCAACAGCAATTTCAACAAATACTCCGGCGCGTTGCGCGCACTATGCGCCCCAGGGGTTTGGGGCAATGGCTGGAGCGCGGTTGGACGCGCATGGAGAAGTCGCTGCGGCGGGCCTTCGCCGGCTGGCCGGCGCCGGGGCGCGGCGCCGACCGGGGTTTGGAAGCCTTGGGAGTTGCCTTACAACCCTCCTTGCCGTTTTTTAATCAAAAACTGGAACAAGGGCGGCTTTTTGATATCCAGGTGCAGTTTTTTGGCGATCTGGATATAAAAATCAAGGGCGTGAGTGTGCCGGAAATTGCCGGGAAAAAGAACGTGGCCGTGCTGGCTTATTTGCTGTTTCATCACTGTAAGTCGATCCATAAAGACATCCTGATGGACCTGTTCTGGTCGGATGTCACACCTGCCTCTGCCCGCAACTCGCTGAATGTGGCCATGTGCAGCATTCGCAAAACGCTGAACCAGGCCTACAGCGCCCAAGAGATTATCCTGTACAACAGCGACAACTACTGCATCAATACTGAGCTGGAGGTACTCACCGATGTAGACAAGTTTATTTATTTCTGGAAAAAAGGCCGGGCTATCGAAGCATCCCAGGGGCTGGCCGATGCGCTGGGCGCCTACGATCGCGCGGTTGCGTTGTACAAAGACGAATTTTTGAGCAGCGTTCGGCTCGACGACTGGTGCGAAACGGAACGCGACAACCTGCGGGAAATTTACCTGTTCATCCTGAACCGCCTCAGTACCTATGCTTTCGAGCAAAAAGACTACAACGCCTGCATCAACCTCTGCCAAAAAATGCTGGCCAAAGACGAGTGCCTGGAAGATATTCACCGCCAACTCATGGCCAGCTATCAGGCGCTCGGCCTCACCGATCTGGCTCAGAAACAATATTTCAAATGCGAAAAAGCTTTGGAACGCGAGCTCAGCATGCGGCCTTCCGAAACTACGCGGGCGTTGTTTCAAAAAATAAAAAACGGCCGGTCGGTGCTGGTATAGAGCGTGTTAGCGGGCTATTAAATTTAAAAAAATACGTCCATTCCGCTCCAGCCTGGGGCAAAGCGGGATTTTTCACCGATTTTTGTAGAAAAAACACACGTGTTTTCATCCAACCCACAGCTGGATCTGGCTTTCGAATACGTCAGTTACACCAATAAAAACATTTTTCTCACCGGTAAAGCCGGCACCGGAAAAACCACCTTTTTACACCGGGTGCGCAATGAAGTGATCAAGCGCCTGGCGGTTGTGGCGCCTACCGGGGTGGCTGCCATCAATGCCGGGGGCATGACGATTCACTCGTTTTTTCAACTGCCTTTCGGCCCTTTTCTGCCGGGTAACAGCCGCGACGCCGCCCGGCAGAAAAAATTCTCCCGCGAAAAAATCCGGGTCATCAAAGGGCTCGACTTGCTCGTCATTGACGAGATCAGCATGGTGCGCGCCGATTTGCTCGACGGTATCGACGCTGTGCTGCGGCGCTACCGCAACCCCTACCAACCTTTCGGCGGAGTGCAACTGCTCATGATCGGCGATCTGCACCAGCTCCCGCCGGTTGTAAAAGACGAAGAGTGGCAACTTTTGCGGCCGTACTACCCGACGCCCTATTTTTTCAGCAGCCAGGCCTTGCAGCAATCGGCCCCCGTGGTAATCGAGTTGCAACACATTTACCGGCAATCCGACGACAGGTTTATCGGCCTGCTCAATCAGGTGCGGAACAATCAAATGAGCGCGGAATTGCTCGACGCGCTCAACAGCCGGTACGTCGAAGGCTTCGAGCCGCCGGAAGGCTCCGCTTTTATTACCCTCAGCACCCACAACGCTACCGCCCAACAGATTAACAGCCAGCGGCTCGACGCGCTTGCAGGGCGGGAGTATTCGTTCCGGGCAAAAATCAGCGGCGATTTTCCTAGCCTGGCTTACCCGACCGACGAGGTCCTGCAGGTCAAAGTAGGCGCCCAGGTCATGTTTGTAAAAAACGATGCCGCCCGCGAAAAACGCTACTACAACGGAAAGATCGGGCGGATCACCCGGATTGAAGACGACTGTATCTGGGTGCACTGCCCCGACGAAGATGAGCGGATTGAAGTGACGCCGGCCGACTGGCAAAACATCAAATACACCCTCAACGAGCAAACCAAAGAAGTAGGGGAGGAGGTGCTCGGTACCTTTACCCAGTTTCCGCTCAAACTGGCCTGGGCCATCACGATTCACAAAAGCCAGGGACTGACGTTTGAGCGGGTGATTCTTGATGCACAGGCCGCCTTCGCCCACGGCCAGGTGTACGTGGCGTTGAGCCGGTGTAAAAGTTTTGAGGGTATCGTGTTGCGCAGCAGAATCGCTCCGGCAAGTGTGCGCACCGACCCGCAGGTGCGTAATTTTTCAGAAGCGGCGGAGAAAAACGCCCCTGACGCCCATCAACTGCTGGCGTCAAAGAAAAATTTTCAGCAAAACCTGCTGCTGGAGTTGTTCGGATTTACGGACTTGGACAAGCATCTGGAGCAAATGCGGCGGGTGTTGCTGGAGCATGAAAGCTCGCTGCAGCCACAGGCATTGGTTGCTTTGCAAGCGGTGCTGGCGCTGGCGCAAAACGAGTTGTACCCTGTCGCGGAAACCTTTCGGCGCCAACTTCAGCAATATTTCAACCACGACGAATTGCCAGAGGAAAACGCGCTGCTCCAGGATAGGATACAAAAGGCGGGCGCCTGGTTTGCAGAAAAAGTTGACCAGGGCTTGCAAGCGGCAGTTAAAAAAATCCAAATCATCACCGACAACAAAGCGGTGAAAAAACTCGCCCAGGAGGCGTTGGAGAAATTGCAACTCGAGGTTTTTTTGAAAAAAATATGTTTTTCGGCCGTCCAAACGGGTTTTTCCACCCGTGATTATTTGCGCGCCAAAGCCAATGCCGAGCTGGATTTTCAAGCTGCCGCCAGTAGCCTGCCACCCAGCCGCACGTACTCCGACGCGCCGAGCGATATTGGCCACCCGGAGTTGTTTGCGCGTTTAAAAAAATGGCGCACGGCGTATGCGGAACAGTACGAATTAGAGGCTTACCAGGTGTTGTTCACCAAAACCCTGATAGAAATTGTGCAAACCTTGCCGGCCGATATACCTGCTTTGCGCAAAATTAAAGGGATCGGCAAAGCGAAAAGCAAGCAATTCGGGGCCGACTTGCTCCAATTGGTGCAGGATTATTGCCTGGAACGCGGTATTTCCACCCATCCGCTCGATCTGAGCGATGTCGAGCCGGAAAAGGCTCCCAAGCCGGATACCAAACGGCTGAGTTACGAGCTGTTTCAGATGGGTAAAACCATCGATGAGATTGCTGCGGAACGCGGGCTCGTCCGCTCAACGATCGAAGGGCATCTGGCACATTTTGTCGGCCTGGGCGAAATTGATATTTTCGAACTGGTGCCCGAGGAGGATGTACGAGCGATCGAAGGATTTTTTATGGAGCAACAAACGACCGTCAGTGGAGAAGCCAAGGCGCATTTTGGCGAAAAGTATTCCTATGGCGAAATCAAACTGGTGCTGGCCTGGATGTCGCAGGCTTCCTCGTAGGGGCGGCCCCGCAGCTGCCCTAATCCTGGCGCCCCTCCCTCCAGGGCAAACACACCCAAATTCAATAAGCTCAGAAGGCAATTCAGTGCCACTGAAGGAAGCGGAGCTGGTTAATTTGAGTTGGCATCGTGCCAGGCGGGACAGGCTTTACGCTCCCGCGGCAACTACCGCAGTATCATCAGCGCTGGTGGGCTTATCTGAGGTGGTGCAGTTTTGCCGGGAGGTAACCATGAGTCGCTCCCAACTGCACTGCAAACTTACTGCCCTGACGGGTATCCGGCTAATCAGTTTATTCGCTAAATTCGGTTGTCGAAAGCCCGTTTATTGCTCCTTTCCACAGACGATCCAATCGCCAACATCGCATTCGATACCGGGTTCAACGATCCGGATTATTTTTCCCGGGCCTTTCACAAAGAGTTCGGTCTGACGCCGACGGAATTTAGGGCAGGAGCATAGCCATTAACTTAAGGACTTCCTTTCAGCAACATGATCCGTACACACTTAAACCACACCTCACCATGAAAAATATCCTTGCAACCCTTCTGCTCCTGACGGCGCACAGCCTTGTCTATTCCCAACGCGCGTTCAATCAAAGTTTTGAACAAGCCGACCATACGGAAGGCTGGGATCTTAGTTATAAAAATGGCGGCGCGGCGGGGTACCTGGTCCAATTGGACTCCAACACTGCGTACGATGGTCGTTTTAGTCTGTCTATCGCGCCCGACCCAGCAGCTAAAGACCGCAAATTCGGGGCTTGCCTTACCGTCATCACGGCTGATTTTAAAGGCAAAAACATTACGTTAAAGGCTTTTCTGAAAACCGAAAATATCCCGGATGATGGTATGGCCGGTTTGTGGATGCGCATCGATGGCGAGGGGAGAATGCTCGAATTCGACAACATGCAAAACCGTCCGGTGCGCGGCACGACCGACTGGACCGAATACACCATTTCGCTGCCACTACCCGAAGCATCTGAAAAAATCCTCATCGGGGGCCTGATGACCGGCACAGGTAAAATGTGGGTGGATGATTTCAGATTATTCGTGGACGACAAACCGCTTGCGGAAGCACCGGATAAAAAAATAACTACGTATGCCGCGCAACTCGATACCGCATTCAACAGCGGCAGCGGTATTTCCATCGGTTCCCGCACACCAGACTGCATATCCGACTTGGTTCTTTTGGGAAAAGTGTGGGGGTTTCTCAAATATTACCACCCTAAAATCGCAGCCGGCGCCTTGAACTGGGACAATGAATTGTTTCGCTTTTTGCCCGATTATCTGGAAACCGATAGCGACGAACAGCGCGACGAGTTACTGAGTAGCTGGATTGAATCGCTTGGCGAGCTGCAAGCCTGCCCCGAATGTTTAGAAATGCCACAAAACGATATTCATCTTATGCCTGATTTGGCCTGGCTGGATGATGCCGACCTGAGCGCCAAACTCCGCACAAAGCTCCACTATGTGCTGCAGCATCGCAACCAGGGGAAGCATTATTACATCGCGCTGGAGGAGGGTGTTGGCAACCCCAATTTTAAAAACGAGCATGCATACAAGCAGTTTACTTACCCGGACGACGGCTACCGGCTGCTCGCGGTGTACCGCTACTGGAACATCATTCAGTATTTTTTCCCCTACCGCGATGTCATCGGCGAAGACTGGCACGGCGTGATGGCCGAGTTTATTCTCAAATTTTTGGAAGCTAAAGACGCGCTATCGTACAAACTTGCCGCCCGCGCCTTGATTGGTCGCGTCAACGATACTCATGCCAATTTGTGGATGCAAGACGAAGAATTGAACCGGTACTTTGGATTACTCCGGCCTGCAATTCAAATTAAATTTATTGAAGACCAGGCTGTTGTGACGGGCTATTACAGCAAAGCACTGGGCGAAAATTCGGGCCTGCAACTGGGCGACGTCATTATAGCCGTGGACGGTGTGCCAGTTGAAAAAATGGTCGATCAGATGAAGCCGCTCTATCCCGCATCCAATGAACCGACGAAGTTGCGCGATATTGCCAAAGACCTGCTGCGCGGCAACACACCCAGAGTGGCCCTCACCGTGCAACGCGACGGCATGTTGCTTCCAACAATGGAAGTAGCGCGCTACAGCCCAAAATCAGACGGTCTCAATATGAGCATTGATTGGGCATATCATCAACCCGACAGTTGCTACCGACTGCTCACACCGGATGTAGGCTACATTTACCTCGGCAATATCAAACAGGCTTTACTGCCAACTATTTTTGAAAAATTCAAAGACACAAAAGGCATCGTTATTGACATTCGCAACTATCCATCAGAGTTTGTGGTGTATAGTTTGGGCGAATATTTAATGCCTGAACCCACTGCATTCGCTCGATTTACCAACGGAGACATCACATCTCCCGGCTCATTTGAAAAAACACCCGCGATTAAAACAGGCGAAAAAAACCAGGA
>CAZVZH010000170.1:0-7024 GCA_964630705.1 uncultured Saprospiraceae bacterium
TCCGGATAAAATTAAAACCCGGCCGACCTCTTGAGGGCAGCCGGGTTTTAATTTTATCCGGACCGCTGCGGGGTTCAATGTCTACAACTTAACAATCCGCGTTGTCCAAGCCGCGCCGTTTTGAACAAACCGGGCAAAATACACGCCGGCCGGCCAATCTTGAACCGGAATTTCCAGCGTTTGGTCCGGTTGCCAGAAGCGTTGAACCAGTTGTCCGGAAGCCTGGAACAATTCAAGGGCATCAAAAGGCTGTGTAGTTTGAATCAGCAAACGATCGCTGGCGGGGTTGGGCGTCAGGCGAACAAAAGCGCTGAAGTCCGTTTCGTGGGCGCCTACCAGCGTGCTCACATCCGGAATATACCGGGGGGCGATTTGATAGCCGGAGGTGTAGGGATCGGAGTTGTCGAACTGGCCGCCGATACCCGTGAGGTTAAATGGCGTGGGCGGTGCCGGCTGGTTGAACAAGTCGACGTCGTTGTCGATGCGAACCTGCACCGTGTCGAGCGGAAAATCGTCGGACACCATAAATACGCTGAAACCCGTGCCGACGCCGGTAGTCCACTGGGCTGGGTCGATGTAGCGCAGTTTGTTGATTCGGACCAGCCGGGATTCGGTAAACTCCGTGCAGTTCTGCACCACGAAGGGCGTTACCAGTGGGTTGTTGGCCGACACTTTGATGACGGTATCGGGAAAAATTTGCAACAAGCCGTTGAACTGGTTGATCTGGCCCCGCACGGTAATTTTATCGCCTTCCTTTACCGTATAGCCAAAATTGCCGGTACCGCTAAACACCGTGATCCCGGTATTGGTATCGTCAATCATCGTAAACTGCAAGGCGGTCGGACGCAGGTTGACGCCATAGACGTTTGCCGTCAGCTGACAGTACCTGCCGACCGAATCGGCCACGCCATTTACGTCGACACCATTGATCTGGCTGATGGCATAGGCCGGGTAGCAGCGCACTTCTATGCTGACCACCGCCATGTCGCAATCGGCGCCCTGGCAAACCTGATACGTCAGCTGGTCGGCGCCGCAATACCCGGCGCTGGGCGTGTAGCTGATGGTATTGTTGGAGCCGACCGAGGCGGTTCCGTGCGCGGGAGGGGTGGTGATGGTGACCACTGGCGCAGGCATGCCGGGCAGTAAATCGTTCGCCAGCACATTGAACGCAGTTGTCTGGCCGGAAGGCGCTACAACTTCATCGGGCAAAGCCGTCACACCGCTCGGGCAGCCGGATGCGGCGCCGGGGTTGCCGAAAACTTCGCGGCCGTTGATGGTTTTTCCGGTTGAGCTGAGGGCGTCCTGCCAATTTTCAGGCAAATTATTGTCGGCGTTCGGGTTGCAGAGCACCAGAGAGTGCCCCAGGCCGTTGGCGCCGGTAGGCCAGGGCGCTGCATTTTTGTAGTCAACGGAGTCGATTGTGACGCCGTTCTGGTTGACCAGGGTGATGTCTTCGCCGCCGTTGGTCAAAGCGCCGGCGGTCCATTGCAGGGGATAAAAGCCAAAGATCGAGTGGAATGCCGTGTCGGATACCGCCAGCACGAGGTAGGCGCCTGGCGCCAGGCTGGTACCTGCTGCAAAGGTGTGGGTAATGCCCTGGGAAAATGTCCAATCAGACAAGTCGACCGCATTGGCGGAGTTGTTGTACAATTCGATGTACTCCAGCGAGTCCGTTCCGCTTTCCGGCGGGTTGTACATGATTTCGGTGATGACAATTTGGGCCTGCATGCTCAGGCCGAGGCAACAGCTGCACAGCAGAAGCAGGGCTAATTTTTTCATGTTTAAAATCGGGTTGGTCGGTTTGAAAAAAATTGAAAACCCAAAAATAGGAAAAGTCCTTCACCTCTCGGGAGCCAAGCTGAACCTGGAGTGGCGGAATACACTACTGATGTGCCCTCTGGGCCTAAACCCGGGGGTCTTCAAAATTAAATTCTGTTGGCCGGGTTGGATTTTCCAGGCGATCAAATATTGTGTGGAAATCTATGTGTTCAGAAACTTCAAAACTTAATCGGAATTTAACAAGGCTGCCCTAAATTCGCCTTCGAAATCCTTCTTTTTCACTAAATCCGTTTTTTGTATGAAATCTTTTACCTTCAGTAACCGGTCTGTCCTGTTCATGGGTAAATCGCTGGCGTTGCTTGCCTTATTGCTGGGCGCGCTGACGACTGTGGCACAGGTGACCACCTCCTCCTTGTCGGGCTCTGTAACCGACGCCAATGGGGAAGGTTTGATCGGCGCCACGGTAGTCGCTACGCACGTGCCTTCCGGTACGCGTTACGGCACCGCCACCAACGATGCCGGCCGATTTACGCTTCCGGCTGTTCGCGTCGGCGGACCGTTCACCGTTGTTGCCTCCTACACTGGTTTTGAACCGCAAACCAAAGAAG
Source organism: uncultured Saprospiraceae bacterium (assembly GCA_964630705.1). Classification (GTDB taxonomy): domain Bacteria; phylum Bacteroidota; class Bacteroidia; order Chitinophagales; family Saprospiraceae; genus M3007. The sequence goes on from CAZVZH010000170.1 coordinate 2,388, forward strand.
GCGTTTACACCAGCCTCGGCACGGCTACCAACCTGAAATTCATCCTTCAGGAGTCGTCCAGCCTGGTCGATGAAGTGACCGTTGTCGCTTCGCGCAACGACATTTTCAGCTCGGGCCGTACCGGCGCTGCCGTTTCGTACGACAAAGACGCCCTGGCTGCCGTGCCGATTATCGGCAGCCGCTCGATCGGCGCCGTGACGAAGTACACGCCGTTTGGCAACGGCAGCAGCTTCGGTGGCCAGGACACGCGCCTGAACAACTTCACCATCGACGGCTCCGTGTTTAATAACGGCTTCGGCCTGGGCTCTGAAGCGGCTGCCGGCGGCCGTACCAACTCGACCGCTATTTCGCTCGACGCCATTCAGGAAATTCAGGTAAACATCGCGCCCTTCGACGTCCGCCAGTCGGGCTTCGTGGGCTCTGGCCTTAACGCTATCACCCGCAGCGGCACCAACGACTATTCCGGTTCGGTGTACACTTTTTTCCGCGACAACAGCAGCACGTTCAACGGCTCTTCGGTCAACGGCCGCGACATCACGCTGGGCAAGTTTAAAGAAAATATCTACGGCGCCCGCCTGGGCGGTCCCTTGATCAAAGACAAACTGTTTTTCTTCGCCAACTGGGAGCGCGTGACCCGCGTCGAACCCGCGCAAACCTGGTACGCCAACGGTTCGCCCAACGCCTCTGCCGGCGACCAGGTAACCCGCGTGTTGTATCAGGACATGGTGGATATCAGCAATTTCCTGCGCGATAAATTCCGCTACGACACGGGTCCGTTCGAAAACTACGACGACGAAACCAACAGCCAGAAGTTCCTCGTCCGTTTCGACTACAACATCAACGATCGCAACAAACTCACGCTGCGCTACACGCACCACGATTCCGACGATTACAACATTATTTCCAATTCCCAGTCTGCCGGCTTTGGCAACCGCCGGACCAACGCCGACGCCATGAGCTTCCGCAACTCGGGCTATTTCATTCAGGACAACACCCGCTCCATCGTGGCGGAATGGAACTGGACGATCAACAACCAACTGCACAACAACTTTATCGTCGGTTACGACAAACAGATTGAAGACCGCGCCTATGCCGCTGCAGTTTTCCCCACCGTCGATATTTTGCAGGACAACCGTACCTACATCTCCATCGGTATGGACCCCTTCACGCCCGACAACCAGCTCAACTACGGCACCTTCCACGTGACCAACAACCTGAGCTACTACGCCGGCCGCCACACCATCACCGGCGGGGTCAACTATGAGTACTACAAATCGAACAACCTGTTCTTCCCGGCCTCCAACGCCGTTTATGTGTTCAACTCGCTCGCCGATTTTTACACCGCCGCCAACGATGCCATCGACAACCCGAACGGCACGATGTCGCCGGTGAATTACGAGCGTTTCCAGTTCCGGTATTCCGCACTGCCCGGCGCCGCCAAACCGCTGCAAATTCTGAAAGCCCACCGCGTCGACTTGTACGGCCAGGACAACTTTGAAGTTACCGACAACTTCAACCTGCTCTTTGGCTTGCGCCTGGGTACCTTCTTCTTTGAAAACACGGCTATTGAAAACCCGACGATCACCGCGCAGTCTTACATCGACATCGACGAGAACCTCGGCTACAAAATCAATACGGGTACCATGCCCTCCACGCAAATCCTGTGGGAGCCCCGCCTGGGTTTCAACTGGGATGTGACGGGTAAAAAAACCACGCAGGTGCGCGGCGGTACCGGCATCTTCACCGGCCGCCCGCCGTACGTATGGCTGTCGAACCAAATCGGCAACAACGGCGTGCTCACCGGCTTCATCGACAACCGCAACGCCAATCTGTATCCGTTCCGCGCCAATCCGAGTGTGTTCATCCCGGCCACGCCGACGCTGCCGTCTACCTTCGACATCGCCGTTTCGGATGATGGCTACAAGTTTCCGCAGGTTTGGAAATCGAACTTCGCCGTCGACCAAAAACTGCCCGGCGGTTTGATCGCTACGGTGGAATTGTTGTACAACAAAAACATCAATTCCGTGCTGTATTTCAACGCCAACCAGGAGCCGGTAGTCGCCAATGCTACGCTCAGCGGCCCGGACAACCGCCCGCGCTTCCCCGGCACCGGTAATGCCAGCCGCATCAACGACAATGTGTCGATGGCTGCCGTGCTGACGACCACCAATGAAGGTTACTATTTCGGCGGAACTTTTAAACTGGAATACCCGGCACAAAAAGGCTTCTACGGCATGGCTTCGTACACCTACAGCCAGGCTAAAGACCTGATGTCGGCCGGTTCGATCGCCTCCGGTTCCTGGACGGGCGCCCGCTCCGTAAACGGCAACAACAACCTGGACCTGGCTTTTGCCGACAACGATATCCCGCACCGCATCTCCGGTATCGTCGGCTACCGCTTCAACTACGGCAACAACTTCTTCGGCAGCACGGGCATTTCGCTGGGCTATGTCGGCGACCGTTTCGGCCGCGTATCCTTTGCTGTTGCCGGCGACCTGAACCAGGACGGCGTATCCAACAACGACCTGATTTTTGTGCCGAACGACGCCAGCGAATTGGTGTTCCAACAGTTCTCTTCCGGTGGCAAAACGTTCACAGTTGACGACCAGGTGGCTGCCTTCAACGCCTACATCGACCAGGATGAATACCTCAGCACCCGTCGCGGCCAGTATGCCGAGCGCAACGGCCGCGTATTCCCCTGGCTGCACCGGATGGATTTGTCGGTGACGCAAGATTTTGGTCTGGTGATTCGCGGCAAACGCCATAGCATCCAGTTCCGCGCCGATATCCTCAACTTCGGCAACATGATCAGCGACGAGTGGGGCGTGGGCAACACCCTGGTGACCGACCGACCGCTTACCTTCCGCACCATCAACGCTCAAGGCGTTCCGGAATACCGCTTCGCCACTCAAGTCATTGACGGTGAAACGGTGATGCTGCGCAACACTACCATTCCGAGCACCTCGCCCAGCAACGTCTGGACAGCTCAGTTCGGTTTGCGCTACACGTTTAACTAAGCGCATGTTGGGGAATTTCCCCAACATGCTCTTAGAGTAGGTCTTAAAATTCGGTTGTTTAAAACCGGATATACTGCGGGCGCCTCAGCATGGCGCTGGGGCGCCCGGTTTTTTTATTGAAAATACCGTTTTTGGATCGGCTCTAACTGGACTTTAGCCGGAAATTCCCCCAAATGCTCTTATTTACGCTTGCGTTTCTTATAACTCTCCAATACGAAGGAGCCCAGGCCTTGCAAGGACGAGTAAAACGCCTGGCCCTTGTTGGCCTGCGTAAACGCCTCCACGAAACGCATGAGGTAGGGATCGGAAGCGATCATAAAAGTGGTGACCGGGATATCCATTTTTTTGCAACGCAAAGCCAGGTTGAGGCAGCGGTTGATGATCTTGCGGTCGAACCCGAAGGAGTTTTTGTAGTAGTTCTTGCCGACCTTGATACAAGTCGGTTTACCGTCGGTGATCATGAAAATTTGTTTGTTGGGGTTGCGGCGGCGCTTGAGCAAATCCATGGCCAGCTCCAGTCCGGCAACGGTGTTGGTATGGTAAGGTCCAACCTGAAGGTACGGAATGTCTTTGAGTTCGATGGGCCAGGCATCGTCGCCGAAAACCAGAATATCGAGAGTGTCTTTTGGGAAGCGGGTTTGGATAAATTCGGCCAGGGCCAACGCGACTTTTTTAGCGGGCGTGATCCGGTCTTCTCCGTAGAGGATCATGGAGTGCGAAATGTCGATCATCAGCACCGACGACATTTGGCTTTGGTAATAGGTTTCGTGGACTTCGAGGTCGTCCTGGGTGAGTTGAAACTCGTCGATGCCGTGGTTGATGTAGGCGTTGCGCAGCGAGTTGGTGACGGCGAGTTGTTCGATACTGTCGCCAAATTCGAAGGGTTTGACATCCGAGGTGAATTCATCGCCGCGGCCGATAAACCCGGTGTTGTGGTTGCCGCTTTTGGCTTTTTTCAGGTCGCCGAAAATATCCTCGAGGCTCTTTTGGCGGAGGCTGATTTCCATTTTCGAACTGGGGGCAAGGCCGCCCGGGCCGTCGCCGTCGCGGCGCAAATACCCTTTTTCTTCCAACTCGCGAATGAAATCGCCGATGCCATAATCCGGCGTAGTGAGCCGATACTCCTTGTCCAACTCGGTGAGCCAGGCGAGTGCTTCGGGTACATCGCCGGAGGTGTAGAGCAGCAGTTCCTGAAAAATTTTGAACAGCCGGTCGAAAGTCGATTGGTCGGGCCTGGGTACAAATTCGGAGAAGCGGAAACCGAGCATAAGTAGTGGTTAAGAAAGATCGAACAGCGTCCGAACAACAAAGCAGGCCCCAAGGTTCAGGCGCCGGTCAGTCTGTTATGATCCGGATGGTTTGTTGTTTTTTTCGTTCGGCGACCAGGTCGATCGTTTGCTCCTGTTTGCCGTCGAAAATCAGCACGCGCGCAGTGTTGGGTTCCGATTTGCCAAAATCGTCGGCATACACCGTCAGGTAGTGCTCGGAGCCCGGCGGAAGTTGGATTTCAAACTCTTGCGGTTGCGCGCGTAGGTAGAGGTGGTCGATCACTTTTTTATCATCGATAAATACCGAAATGATGTCGCCGTCTTCCACCTGGCTGTCCCATATCCGGAGTTT
>CAZVZH010000170.1:7124-9796 GCA_964630705.1 uncultured Saprospiraceae bacterium
GGGCTGGTCATGGCATTGGCTTTGCTGTCGCCGGCGGCCATGCAGCGCACAATTTGTTTTTGGCTGCAGTCGCCGCTGGGCGGGAGCCGGAACACAACAAAGTCGATGTCGTCGTCGAGCCGGTGCGGGGTGATCGCAAAGGTCAGGCTGCCCGATTGTTCTATTTCAAATTTGATCCAGCAGGAGTTTTCTTCGGCTTGGCCGAAGTTTTCGCCGTTCATAAAACAGGCGATAAAATCGGCTTCGTGAATGTCGGCGCCTTCGCCGTCGAGCCGGTCAATATGGTACACTTGCTTTTTGCAAATTTCTTTGGCCGACGAGCAGTCTGCAAAGCCTTGAGCAAAAAATGCATTCGGAAGCGTCAGTAAAAGGGAAAAGGGTAACAGAAAACGTTGCATTTCGGGAAGGTTGCGGTAGTGTGAGCCCTTGAAACGATCAAGGACGGGTGTTCTGTTTACTATTTGGCGCAAATTTCGTTCAATTACTGGAAAAATCTGGCATTTGGACGAGGAACAGCCTTTTTACCACTAAAGGCACTTAAAAACACTAAAACACACGCAGAAGATGATCTCCTTAGTGTGTTTTAGTGTTTTTAAGTGCCTTTAGTGGTAAAAAGTAACACTCAATAGCCGTTTTGTTCAATTCAAACTGCAAGTCGGCAGGATAAGAAATCACCGCACCACCGACACTTTGGCCACCAGCGCCGCGCCGCTGAGGCGGTTTTCCAGCCGGACAAAGTACATGCCAGGCGGCATCTGGTTGACCTCTATGTAAAATTGGTTGTCGCCGGAAAACACTTGTACCGGGCTGTTGTACACCACCGATCCGCCCATGCTGTGCATGCTGAGTTGGCCGGGGAAATTTTCACCGGCAGTAAACATGATTTCCGTTGTACTGCGCGCGGGGTTGGGGTAAACACGCAGTTGTTTGATCGTATCGAACGGCGCATCAGTGATGGTGACGGAACCGCCGTAGTAGCATTGCGGATCAACGACGTAGGACGGCCCGACCAGGGGAACTTTCGCGTAATCCTGAAACATGCTTTCCTCCATTACCCAGTTGTTGGCCCCGAGCCAGTCTTGCAGCAAGGTAGCGAACACCTGCCGGTAGTCGTGCTGAATGCCTTGCAGTTGATTGCCGTTGGTCAGGTTGCCCAGGTCGACGTTGGTGCCGGAAATACCCGGGTTGGCGGTTTTTCCAAAAATATACATTGGCGCCAGGGTGCCGTGGTCGGTGCCAAAGGAGCCGTTTTCGACCGGCGAGCGGCCGAATTCGGAGAAGGTACAGGCCAGGGCTTTGTCGGCAACGCCCATCGCCTCCAGGTCGTCGAGGAAAGCTTTGACGGCTTCAGACAGTGTGGCGAGCAAGCCGGCATGCGTGCCTTGGGCCGTGTCGCCGGAATCGACCTGAGCGCTGTGGGTATCAAAACCGCCGAGCGCGCAGAGGTAAATTTTGGTTTTGCAACCGCCGCGAATCAGCCGTGCTACTGTTTTGAGTTGATTGGCCAAGGCGTTATTGGCCGGGTAGGCGCCGACATTGCTGCCGGCGTTGAACACGTCGGTGATGCGCTGGGCGTATTTATTGACGCTTTGTTCGACCGACATGATGTAGGCCAGTTCCTGGCCGTGCTCGCTGTCGGGCAGGTCGAGGATGGGGGCGCCGCCGATGGTTTGCACCAGAGAGTAAAAGCCGGCGGGATCTTGCCCGGTCAGGTTGATCGCGTTTTGGTGCTCCGTTTCGGTGTGAAACCCCAGGGAAGGATTGGAGTCGCCGATTTGGATGCCGAGCGGGTCGGGCATATCGGGCGTAGGGGCGCCTTCCACGTCGGGGAACAGGGCTTGCATCGAGCGGCCCATCCAGCCGGAAGGGATGCTGAAGTTGGCCGGTGTGCCGTCGCCGCCGGTGAGCCACAAGTCGGTGCTTTTGAAGTGCGACTGGTTGGGGTTTTGGTACCCGACGCCTTGGATAACATTGACCCAGCCACGGTCGTACAGTTCCTTGACGGCGGTCATAGCCGGGTGCAGGCCGACCCGACGGTTGTCTTTCACCGTTTTGTCCAGATCGATGTAGGCCGTATCGAGGATGCGGGTCGTGGGGCGCAGGTTGACGTATTCATCGTATTGGGCGATGGGGATGAGGTTGTTGACCCCGTCGTTGCCGCCTTTGAGTTGGATGAGTACCAGGGCGCGCTCGCGGACGCCGTCGCAGTCACCGATAATTTTTGCAATTCGGCTGTTAGCGAAAGGGCGCATGCTGAACCCGTTAACGGCGAAAGAGGTGACGCCGGCTGCCGGCAGTATTTTTAGAAAGTTGCGACGTTTCATTTCATTGCGTGATTGAGAGATGGAGAGATGGAGTGATGGTTCCACTCAGAAGGTTTGGAATTCGGGGGAGTACATGATGGCATTGATCAGCTTTTCCAGCGGGATTTTAACCTCGGTGGCATTGCCGGAATTCAGGTAATTCTGCCATTCATAAGTCCAGTCGGCCGGGGGCAGGTTATCCAAAAATACGTCCAGGTAAAAGTAATTAAACCGGTCGTTGCTGATCTCCTCGGGCAGCAAATAATTCAACAGTTCCTGAACCAGCGCGTAAGGGTCTTTTGGGTCGCTGAAAAAGCCGCTGTTGCGCACCCAGGTGACGATGTTGATTTGAAAGACTAGCTGGGACTT
>CAZVZH010000171.1:0-2622 GCA_964630705.1 uncultured Saprospiraceae bacterium
ATGAAAATGAAGAAACCGTTCGTAATGTATTAATCAATATAGCTCAAAGAGGGAATAGAGCAGATAGCCAAATATCATATCAAAATCTTGCAGATCAATACCGTTTAGTTTTAAATGGACAAAGACTTGATATGCTGAATATCGAGCATCGGAATTACCTCGGTCATATTTTAGAGAATATTTCTCGCTATGAAGCTGAATTTGGCAGACCTATGTTAAGTGCAATGGTTTACAACGTACAAAAAGGAGAGCCTGGAAAAGGCTTTTTTGATTTGGCAAAAGAGTTGAAGAAACAGAAAACAACATAGAATTTTTGTCGAACGAATTAAATAGGGCTTATGATTATTGGTCAAAATAGCTCTACTATTTACTAAAAAACTTGCTATTGTCATTCATACTAAAATCTAATAAGTCTAAACTGATAAATCATGACAATCACTATTCCAGACCAAGCATTGTCAGATATTAATATCAAACCGGATGAATTGCTCCTTGAGTTTGCAATTTACCTGTACGAAAAAAAGTCTCTGTCGTGGGGTAAAGCTCGAAAATTGACCGGTTTAGATGAAATGGCTTTTCGAAGAGAATTGTCCAAACGAAATGTGTATGTTCATTTCGGGGTCGATGATTTGGAAAAAGACCTTAAAAACCTCGGTATGAAATGACTGTCATCGTAAGTGACACATCACCGATAACCAGTTTGATTCAAATCGACCAACTTGATTTGATTAATAAGGTATTTGGCGATGTTTTCATACCCGAGGCAGTTTACACAGAATTATGCCGGGTTCCGAATCAAAAAAGCATTCTGGATAATCAGAATTGGATTTTTGTTCGAAATGCTCAGAATCGTAAACAGGTTGCCAATCTAGAACTTGATTTGGACGCAGGCGAAGCAGAAGCTATAGTATTAGCCATTGAAACTTAGGCAGATTATCTTCTAATTGACGAGAAGCACGGCCGTGAAAAAGCAGAAGAATTGGGGATTAAAATTGTTGGAGTATTAGGTTTATTGTTGCGCGCTAAAAGCGAAGGGTTTATACCTGAAGTAAAGTATTTTATAAACGAATTGATTTATCGAGCAGAATTCAGGATACATCCTGTGCTTTATCAGCATGTTTTGAAAAAAGCAGGCGAATAAGATAGAATGTGGAGATTTACTTTGATTGTATTTGGAATAATTTAGATCATGCCCATAGTAAAAATTGACGGTTTCGAAATAGAAGTGCCCGAAGGCACTACCATCCTGAACGCCGCCCGGCAAATTGGCGGCGACATCGTGCCGCCGGCCATGTGTTATTACTCTACCCTGAAGGGTTCGGGGGGCAAATGCCGCACCTGCCTCGTGAAGGTGACCAAAGGCTCCAACAAAGACGAACGCCCCATGCCCAAACTGGTCGCCTCCTGTCAAACGCAGGTGATGGACGGCATGGAAGTGGCCAACATCAGCAGCCCGGAAGTGCTGAACGCCCGCAAAGGCGTCGTAGAGTTTTTGTTGCTCAACCACCCGCTCGACTGCCCGATCTGCGATCAGGCCGGCGAGTGTCACTTGCAGGACTTGTCGTTCGAACACGGCTTGTCGAACACCCGCTACGAGTTCGAGCGGCGTACCTTCGAAAAAATCGACATCGGCCCCTACATCAAACTGCACATGACCCGCTGCATCCTTTGCTACCGCTGTGTGTATACCGCCCAGCAATTGACCCCTGAGCGGGTGCATGGAGTGGTCGGCCGCGGCGATCATGCCGAAATCAGCACCTTCATCGAGCGGGCCATCGACAACGATTTTTCGGGCAATGTGATCGACGTGTGCCCGGTGGGCGCGCTGACCGACCGCACCTTCCGGTTCAAAAGCCGGGTGTGGTTTTTGAACCCCATGGATGCGCACCGAAATTGCGAAAAATGTTCCGGAAAAGCTGTGGTCTGGATGTATGGCAACGAAATTTTCCGGGTAACCGCCCGCAAAGACCAGTATGGCGAGGTGCAGGATTTCATTTGCAACACCTGCCGTTTTGAAAAGAAACAAACCCAGGACTGGACCATCGAAGGGCCGCGGCAAATCGACCGGCACTCGGTCATTTCCCAAAACCACTACGCCGGCAGTACAGCCACCGTAAAATAACGCAGCATCATGAGCATACTTTTACTATACGATTTGGCAATGATCCTGGAAAAATCCATCCTGGTCATCGTCCTGTTTATCATCACGCTCACGGTCGCTGCCTACGCCACCTTCGGCGAACGCAAGGTAGCGGCATTCATGCAAGACCGCGTGGGCCCAAACCGGGCGGGGCCTTTCGGCCTCCTGCAGCCACTGGCCGACGGGGTCAAGTTTTTTACCAAAGAAGATTTTATGCCCAATGCCGCCGAACGCTGGCTCTATATCCTGGCGCCCGGGGCATTCATGTTCGTAGCTTGCATGACCAGCGCGGTGATTCCCTGGGGCACCCAACTGAGCCTGTTCGGCCGGGAAATCGCCCTGCAGGTGACCGACCTGAACATCGGGATTTTGTACATCCTCGGCTTCACCTCCCTGGGGGTGTACGGTATCATGATCGGCGGCTGGGCATCCAACAACAAGTATTCGCTGTACGGCGCCATCCGGGCCTCTTCGCAAATGAT
>CAZVZH010000171.1:2722-9788 GCA_964630705.1 uncultured Saprospiraceae bacterium
ATTGACCACATTATCCACATTGCCCACATTAAAAACATTATGCAACCACTCACCCAGCGCTCCAAGTTAGTCGTCCATAAAAAAATGACCTTTCTGGAACGGATTTACCTGCCGGCCATTCTGAAAGGCATGTGGATCACCCTGAAGCATTTTTTTAAACGGAAAAACACGGTGAACTACCCCGAAGTCAAGCGCCCCTTCGCGCCGGTGTGGCGGGGCTGGCATGTGCTCAAACGCGACGAGCAAGGCCGCGAACGCTGTACGGCCTGCGGCTTGTGCGCAGTCGCTTGCCCGGCCGAAGCCATCACCATGATGGCCGCCGAGCGGGAGAAAGGCGAGGAAAACCTGTACCGGGAGGAAAAATATGCGGCAGTGTACGAGATTAACATGTTGCGCTGCATTTTTTGCGGTTTGTGCGAAGAGGCATGCCCGAAGGAGGCTATCTTTTTGACCGACCGCATTGTGCCCTCCGATTATGTGCGCCAGAATTTTATTTTTGGAAAAGAACTGCTGGTCGAAGGTGTCGAAGCGGAAAAACGGATCGACGTAACGAAGCGCCAGAAACATATTGTGGAAAAAGCCTGGAAAACTGCCGAAGCCTGAACGCCACTGTTCAAACGGCCCAGCGCAAACCTGAAACGAACAACTAACGTATGAGTCTTGCCGTATTTTCCATATTAGGATTGGCCTCCATTGTATTCGCGTTGTTCATGGTGTTTACCAAAAACCCGGTACACAGCGTGATCTTCCTGATCCTGACTTTTTTTTCCATCGCCGGTCAGTATGTGCTCCTCAACGCCCAGTTTTTAGCGGTGGTGCACATTATTGTATACGCCGGCGCCATCATGGTGCTGTTCCTGTTCGTATTGATGCTCCTCAATTTGAACACCGCCGCCGAGCCCCGGCAGTCGGGGCGCTGGAAACTGGCCGCTGCAATTGCTGCCGGCATGTTGCTCGTCACCTTTGTCGGAGCCTTGCGCGGTGGTATTCAGTTGAACATGCCAGAACAAAGCAACCCCCAGGTAGGCCTGGTCCAAAACCTGGGGAAAGTACTCTTCACCGATTTTGTCGTTCCGTTTGAAATTGCCGGCATTTTGTTCCTGGCGGCCATGGTCGGCGCGGTTTTGCTGGCAAAACGGGACGTAAAACTATAACTTATCGCTACTTGCCCATGCTCGACGTCGTTAAGTCCATACCGATCGATTATTACGTGTACCTCAGTTCCCTGCTGTTTTGCATCGGTGTTTTCGGGGTGTTGATCCGCCGGAACGCCATCGTGGTATTGATGTGCGTGGAGCTTATGCTCAATGCGGTCAACCTCCTGCTGGCGGCATTTTCCACGTACCTGTCGGATGCCCAGGGGCAGATCATGGTGTTTTTCATCATGGTAGTGGCCGCTGCGGAGGCTGCGGTCGGACTGGGCATTCTGGTCATGATTTTCCGGAACACCAAGTCGACCGACATTTATTCACTCGATCAGCTCAAACACTAATGCAGCAATTTATACCGCTCATTCCTTTTTTACCCCTGCTGGGTTTTGCGATCAACGGTTTGATCGGGCGCCGCTTGTCCAAACCAGTCGTAGCAGCCATCGGTTCGGGTACTGTGCTGGCTGCTTTTATACTCAGCGTCGCTTGTTTCAATGAAGTGCGCAACAGCGCCCCGATGCAATCGGTGCTCTACAATTTCATGAGCATTGACAGCCTGCAGGTAAATTTTTCATTTTTGGTCGATCGGTTGTCGGTATGGATGATGCTCATCGTCACCGGGGTGGGTTTTTTAATCCATGTGTATTCGATCGGCTACATGCACGACGACGAGGGCTTCTGGAAATTCTTCGCCTACCTCAACCTGTTTATTTTCAGCATGTTACTGCTCGTTATGGGCGATAATTTGCTGATGTTGTTTTTCGGCTGGGAGGGCGTCGGCCTGTGCTCATACCTGTTGATCGGCTTTTGGTATGCCAATACGGAATTCAGCAAAGCCGCCCGAAAGGCCTTCATCATGAACCGCATCGGCGACCTGGGCCTGCTGCTCGGCATTTTCTTGATTTACAACACCTTCGGCGCACTGAGCTACGCCGATATTTTCAGCCGGATAGAAACGGTTAACCCCGATCCTGCTATCCTGACGGCCATTTGTCTACTGTTGTTTGTGGGCGCTATGGGCAAAAGCGCGCAAATTCCGTTGTACACCTGGCTGCCCGATGCCATGGCCGGCCCGACCCCGGTATCGGCCCTGATCCACGCGGCAACGATGGTTACGGCCGGCATTTACCTCGTGGCGCGCTGCGCGCCGCTGTACAGTTTGTCGCCGGATGCCTTACAAGTGGTGGCGGTTGTTGGCTTGGTTACCTCCATTTTGGCTGCCCTCATCGGCTTGCGGCAAAACGACATCAAAAAAGTGCTGGCCTACTCCACGGTGTCGCAGTTGGGCCTGATGTTCGTCGCGCTGGGCATGGGCGCCTACGTGACGGCGATGTTTCACGTGACAACGCATGCTTTTTTCAAAGCCTTGCTGTTTCTGGGCGCCGGCTCGGTGATTCACGCCATGGGCGGCGAGCAAGACATTCGCAACATGGGCGGCTTGCGCAAAGCCTTGCCCATGACGTTTTGGGTGTTTCTGATCGGCACCTTTGCGATCAGTGGTTTCCCCCTGATGGCCGGCTTTTTTTCCAAGGATGAAATTTTCGCCAATACCTATGCGGCCGGAGGCGTGTTGTGGTGGGGCGTGGCTGGCCTGGGCGGCTTGATTACCGCAGTGTACATGTGTCGACTGTTGTTTGTGACTTTCTTTGGCAATTTTCGGGGCACGGAAGCACAAAAACACCATTTGCACGAAAGCCCGCTGGTTATGACGGCGCCGTTAATCGTGTTGGCTGTGCTGTCGCTGCTCGGCGGCTTTTTGAACAGTCCGCATTTTTTGCATCTGGGTCCGCCGCAATGGATGGCGCATTTTATGGAACCGGTAGTGCAGAACAGCAACCTGCATCACGGCGGCGCGCCGCATCATTTGGCGGAAAGTACCGAATGGAAACTGATGGGCTTTACCACCTCGATGGCCATGTTGGTTATCGCCTTGTCGTACTACGTGTATGTGCTTCGGGGCAGTATGCCGGTGGCTGACCAGGCGCAGCGAGGCCTGTCGAAGCTGCTGGCGCGCAAATTTTATGTCGACGAAATCTACGATGCCCTGTTTGTAAAGCCGGTAGAAAAACTATCGCAGCTGTTGCACTACTACGCCGACATCTGGGCCATCGACGGCCTGGTGAACGGCGCCGGACGGGCGGTGCAAGCCATTGGCAATCAATTTCGTAAACTTCAAAATGGCAACATCGAATACTACCTGCTGGGCATGGTCGCCGGAGCGGTATTGTTGTTCCTGACTTTGCACCTGTAACCTGTCAGGTCGGATTTTAAAAAGTACAGCCCCGAAAGACCGTACTTTTTAAAATCCGACCTGACAGGTTTTGAAAAAAATATAAAATGGCTCTACTTCTCCTCCTGATCCCTTTCGTTGCGGCCCTGGCCATCCTGGCCACCCGGCGGGTACCGGCCCGCGCCACGGCGCTGACGGCTACCCTGCTCAACCTGGCCGCAACCGCTGTGGCTTTGAGCAGCTTTAACGGCGACGGATCGTTCAATTACGAATACAACCTGCCCTGGGTAGCCGAATCGGGCATTGCCTTCCGGCTCGGTATCGACGGCATCAGCATGTTACTGCTGCTGCTGAGCAACCTGCTGGCGCCCCTGATCGTGTACAGCAGTTTCAGTCGCAATTTTGGTTTGGAAAACCGCTACTACGGCCTGGTTTTATTGATGCTGGGCGCCATGAACGGCGTTTTTATGGCGCTCGACGGCTTGCTGTTTTATGTCTTTTACGAGCTGGCGCTGATCCCAATTTATTTCATCTGTGCGATTTGGGGCGGCGACAACCGTATCCGGATCACCCTGAAATTTTTCATCTACACCTTTGTAGGCTCGCTGTTCATGTTGGTGGCGCTGTTAGCTGTGTATTTGAAAACGCCGGCGGTTCAGGTGGCTGAAGGCGTGCCGGCGGCCGTGCACTCCTTTGCCTGGGAAAATCTTGTAGCCGTTGAGCTGGACCCCTCCACCGCCTGGTGGGTCATGCTGGGTTTCTTCCTGGCCTTTGCTGTAAAAATGCCCGTTTTCCCCTTTCACACCTGGCAACCCGACACCTACGTGAGCGCCCCGACCGGCGGCACCATGCTCTTGTCGGGTATCATGTTGAAAATGGGGATTTACGGCGTGGTGCGCTGGATGGTACCGCTGGCGCCGGAAGCTTTGAGCGCTTGGGCGCCGGTGTTTATCGGGCTGGCGGTGTTCGGCATTGTGTATGCCAGCCTGATTGCCGTCAAACAGAGCGACTTAAAACGGCTCGTGGCCTATTCGTCGATTGCGCACGTTGGTCTGATAGCAGCCGGAGTGTTGGCCTGGAACAAAACCGGGGTGCAAGGCGGCATGATCCAGATGCTGAACCACGGGATCAACGTGGTGGGTTTGTTTTTTGTCGTCGACTTGCTCGAACAGCGGCTGGGTTCCCGCTTGCTGATCGACATGGGCGGCATCGCCAAAAGTGCGCCGAAGTTTGCTACCCTGTTTATGATCGTGTTGCTGGGATCGGTAGCAGTGCCCCTGACCAATGGCTTCCCCGGCGAGTTTTTGCTGCTCAACGGCGTGTGGAACTACAACAACTGGCTGGGGTTGGCAGCCGGTTTGACCATTATTTTCGGCGCAGTGTACATGTTGCGGGCATACGGCCTGGTAATGTTTGGGCCAGCCAACCGCCAAACGGAAAATTTTGCCGATATCGGCGCCCGGGAGTGGTTGGTGCTGGGCAGTATCGCCGGGCTGGTCGTGCTGCTGGGGTTTTTCCCGCAGCTAATATTGAGTTTGACCGACGGCAGTGTCAATAAAATTTTGGGCGCAGTTCAATTTTAAAAAATGGCTTCCTTACTCCTTTTATTCCTCACTGCGGTAGTAGCTTTGTTTGCCGGCTTATTTAAAAAACGCGACTGGCTGCAACCCATTACCCTGCTCGGCGTAGCCCTGGCCATGGGCCTGGCATTGGCCGACACCTTTGTCGAGCGGCCGCTGAACAGCCAGTATGCCTCGATGCTCCATTTTGACGCCTTCGCCCTGGTTTTTTCTGCTATTTCGCTGCTGGCCACCTTGTTGGTCCTGGGCCTGAGCCGCTGGGGATTCCGGGAGCTCAGCGATACGCTGGGCGACAATTACGGGCTGTTTTTATTCAGCCTTTGCGGCGCTTTGTGCATGTTCTCGTTTAGCAATATGGTCATGCTTTTTTTAGGCATCGAAATTCTCAGCATACCCTTGTATGTGCTGGCCGGCAGCCGCCGCGACGACCTGAAGTCGAACGAAGCCGCCCTGAAGTATTTCCTCATGGGCGCCTTCGCTACCGGCATTTTGCTCTTTGGCATTGCCCTGGTGTACGGCGCTACGGCGAGTTTCGACCTACGGCAAATACAGGCGGTGATTGCGGCGAACGGCCACTCGCCTCAGATGCTGAGCGTAGGCATCCTGCTCATTCTCATTGGCTTAAGTTTTAAAGTTTCGGCCGCGCCTTTCCACTTCTGGGCGCCTGATGTGTACACTGGCAGCCCGACCCTGATTACCGCCTTCATGGCTACCGTAGTTAAAACGGCGGGCTTTGCTGCGTTTTTCCGCTTGTTCAGCACGGCCTTTGTGGGCGCCGGCGAATTTTGGTCGACGGCCGTGGCGATGGTCGCCGGCCTGACGATGACACTGGCGAACACCACCGCCATTTTCCAGACTAATTTCAAGCGGATGATGGCTTACTCCTCCATCTCGCACGCCGGCTACCTGATGCTGGCCGTGCTGGCGGCGGGCCACCCCGGAGCCGCGGGCGCTCTGATTTTTTATACCCTAACGTATTCCGTAGCAACGGTGTGCGCATTCGGTTGCTTCTTGCTGGTTTCGGAGCAAAACCAGGACGAAACATTCGCCGCCTTCAATGGCTTGAGTAAAAAACAACCCTTGATCGCCGCAGCCATGGCCTTGTCGATGCTTACCCTGGCCGGCATACCGCCCACAGCCGGATTTTTTGGAAAATATTTCCTGTTCAGCGTGGCTTTTGAGCGGTATCCCTGGCTGGTAGTGCTGGCAGTGCTCAACTCAGCCGTATCGGTGTATTATTATTTTAAAGTATTGATTGCCATGTACTTTAGTCCCGAGGAAAATACCTATCAGGTTAAAATCCCGAGGAGCGTACGCTGGACACTGGCGGCCGGGCTGGTACTGATCGCGCTGCTCACGCTCTTTCCGGCAACTGTTACCAACTTGATTTGATTTTTCCGGTATGAAAACACTGCTTTTGCCCGCAGCAGGGCTAATGGCCCTGGGGCTTTTTTTTACGACGGCCTGTCAAAACGAATCCGGCGCACAGGCAAAGAAAACACCTGCGGAGGACCCAAAGCCGGAGTATTTCCTGTACGTGGCGGTGGTAGACAACTTGAACCTGCGGGAACAGCCTGGCCAAAATTCCAACGTGCTGCGGCAGATCAAGGAAGGCAGCTTGGTTTCCGGAGATGGCGTCATTTCTGAACTGGTCGAACAAATTGAACTTCGGGGACTCCTGCACCGCAGCCCGTACATTCAAGTTTCAACCCTTGCTGAAACCGCCGGGGCCGGCTGGGCCTTCGGCGGAGCACTGCTCTGCTTGTACAGCGGCCCGAAAGCGCAGGCGCCCGACCAGGACAAAACGTCGGCCTTCGCAAAATTCCTGAGCCAACTGGACCCCAAAAAACTGGAAAGCGGGGGTCAAGCCTGGAAATACGTGAATTCCAATCTCGCCGATGCCTCCGGGCCGCTGGCCGACGCTGCATTTATCCTGCTGGAGCAATTTTTCCGGCGCATGGAAGCGGAAGGCGAGTGGTACAAACTGACGGAGCAGGTTCCGTTTTCGAAAGCCGACATCAAAGCCATTCTCGATAAAAATTTTGATACCAACCGCTTTCCGGCCACGGCGGCGCTCACGGCCAATGGGCTGACGCTCACCACCGGCG
>CAZVZH010000172.1:0-1575 GCA_964630705.1 uncultured Saprospiraceae bacterium
TCGTGGCGCACATCCCATACCCGCAGGCCTGCTTTGGCCGCCTCGACATAGATCGGGCCGATGTGGCCGCCACACAGGGTGAACAGGTGGCGGGTGCCTGCGTTGCGCAGGGTTTCGGCGATGAGTTGACCTCCGTTCATGAATTATATTTTGGGGAAGGTATCAGGAACGGGCGGCGGCATCCAAGGATTTGAGTCAGGTGGGCTGAGGATGCTGGTCAATATGTCTTATCCTGATGGCGTCATAAGAATTTGCGAGCCCGGAAATTTACCGCCGGGCAATGCGAAAGCCGACGTGCTGGTAGGGGTAGTTGGGAGCGCCTTCCCGAGTGGCGTTTCTGCAATTCACGTCTCTGTCGCCGAACGATCCGCCCTTCAACACATGTGCGTACTTGTGTTTTTCTTCAGGCGCCGGGCCGAATGGATCCGTTGCAGTTTTTTCGGCAAAAGTTTGATAAAAATCGGTCGCATAGTAGTCCCAGCACCATTCGGCAACATTGCCGGTCATGTCGAACAAGCCGTAACCGTTGCTTCTTTTGAGGCGAACGGGGTGGGTGCGTTGCCCGGAGTTTTTTTCATGCCAGGCGAGTTCGTCGATGTTGTTACCGCCAGCATAAAGGGTGGTGTCGGAGCCGCCGCCGCGGGCGGCAAACTCCCATTCGGCCTCCGACGGCAACCGATAACCGGCGCTTTGCGGTACAATTTTGTTGCGGTTTCGGCCTTCGAAAACAGTGGCGGGGGGAATACTCTCCCGCGCGGAGAGCCAGTTGGCGTATTCGCCGGCGTCGCGCCAGTTGACATTGACGACCGGATGGTCGCCCTTGCCCTCGATTGGAGCCGTGACCCCGGGTTCGAAGCCCGGCCGGTCGGCAGCCATCCAATACAGGTTATATTGCCAAAAAGTAATTTCGGTTTGTGAAATTTTAAAATCCGAAACGGTCACCCGGTGCCGGGGCAGCTCGTCAGGAACGGCGCGTTTTTGACTGACCATGATCGAATCGCTGCCCCGCAAATACGTGCCGCCGCGAACAGGAACCATTACCGGGAAGTAACGCGCCTGGAGCCGGGCTTCGAAGGCGCTGTCGAGTATCCGGATAGCCGACCGGGCAGCCTGGCGGTTGTCGGGCAATTTAAACGGCGGTTTTCCGGCCAACTGGCAGGCCATGTCGAGCAGTTCGAAAGCGCGGGCCAGTTGCCCGGTCTCCGTGTACCAAAAAGCCAGTTCCAGGGCAGTTTCGCTAACGGATTTACCACTTGCGCCGCTTTGCACGGCGATTTTGAATTGCTCGAATGCCAGTTCGAAGCGGTTGACATCGATATTTTGCCGGGTTTGATCCAGGTAAAACCGGATGTTGAAATGGCGTTGCAGGTCCAGTGCAGATGACAAGCGCGCCGACTTTACTTGTTCCAGTTCGATGGCTGCATTTTTTTGGAGGGCTACAACAGCCAGGCTGTCTGCAGTTTGGCGCGCAGCGCGGGCGTTTTGATTTTCCAACTGGGCTTTTCCGGCAGATTGCTGGGCTTGCCGCTCATATTTCCCGGCGGTTCGGGCTGCGACATCCGCCTTTTTTTGGGA
>CAZVZH010000172.1:1675-9767 GCA_964630705.1 uncultured Saprospiraceae bacterium
ATGGCGGCTTCGGCCTGGTCGGGACGCAACCCCCGGAGTTCGTAGCGGTTGCGTTTGTCGAGGATAGCCGGAAATTTGGCGCCGAAACCATGGAGGAGATTGATGCGGTCGGCGCGTATGGAAAACAGCACGCGTACATCGAGGGGTTCGGCAAGCGCTTGCCATTGTGTTTTGGCAAACAAGGCGCTTTTAGCGCGCACGGTTTGCGGGATATCCGTGTACACCAGCTCAGCCAGTTGTGTTTTCAGCGCCTCTTGTTGCTCGGCAGGGTAGCTGAAAAACTCTTCGAACTGGTCAAAAATCAACAGGTAGCGGGCGGCTTGCCCGGCATCGCCCGGTTGCTGTCGTTTTTTGAAATGATACCAAAGGTTGCGCTCGGGCGCCAGGGTGTCGAGAAAATGCGCGCGCGCATGCGGAAAAATTTCGTCTAACCTGCCAAGCAGCACTTCGAGCGGCGACCGGTTGGCGCCCTCGCTATAGCTGCCGAAACGCACCAAAAGCGGCTGTACCGGGTTTTCCGCTTGCCTGGCCTGCAACGCGAGCAAAGGCAGCAGCCCGGCGTTGATCAGCGAGCTTTTCCCATATCCGGAGCGGCCGAAAAGCACCACCAGTTTTTCGAGCTGGACCAACACACTCAAATCGCGTATGTCGCGGTGCCGGCCGAAAAACAAATGGCTTTCGGACGTTTCGAAAGGGCGGATGCCTGGATAGCGGCGCGCGGGCATGGGTGTTTAAATAGGTGCGTTTGGTGATAGAATCATTAATTGTTTGCTGGTCTATTACGCGCCAGCCGAAACCCACAAGCCGTTCGCCGGTTGCCCGGCCCGTCGCCGCGGC
This sequence comes from uncultured Saprospiraceae bacterium, assembly GCA_964630705.1. Taxonomy (GTDB): domain Bacteria; phylum Bacteroidota; class Bacteroidia; order Chitinophagales; family Saprospiraceae; genus M3007. The sequence continues at coordinate 2,513 of CAZVZH010000172.1, forward strand.
GGTTGAACACGTTGATATCTTTTTGGTAGGAGTACCAGGAGCCACCCCGGATCACCCGCCCCTTGCTTTGTGCAGCGCCGAGCGGGTTGATGCGCATCTGCCCGTCGGTTGGAAACTGATCATACCAGTCCCAACACCATTCCCACACATTGCCGCTCATATCGTACAAGCCCAGGGCATTGGCTTGTTTGCTGCCTGCAGCGTGGGTGCGGCTGTTGCCGTTGGCTTCGTGCCAGCCTACGGCGTCGGCATCGTCGTTGCCTGCAAACAAAAACGGGCTGCGGTTTTTTCCACCCCGAGCAGCATACTCCCATTCGGCTTCGGTGGGCAGGCGGAAGCCATTGGCCTCGGGATTGCGCAGGATGGTCCACTTCGCTTTATCCTCGGGGTACAGGTTGGCGGTGTCGATCCGGGTTTTGTCGATGGTGTAGACTTCCTCCAGCCCGAGTTGACGGCTGAGCCAGTTGGCATACTGAATGGCGTCGTAAAAATGCATCCAGACCATAGGGTTGCCGCCCTCCCAGTCCCAACCGGGCAGCGGGGTGGCGGGGTCGGAAAAAATATCCCGGCCGTTGGCCTGCATGTAGAGGTTGTATTGCCAAACCGTCACTTCGGTGCGGCCCAGTTGATAATCGTCGACCCGAACCGGGTGCGCCGGTATTTCGTCGCTTTCGCCGGTATCGCGGCCCATCTGGAATACTCCGCCTTCTATGGCGATCAGCGGCGGGTAGTACCGCTCCTGAAAACGCTGCATCGCATTCGGGTTGATTCGGCGGAGCAGGGCATTCAGTGGTTGGCGGCGGGCCGATTCCGGTAGGGCGGACAGCCGATCCAGTTGTTGCCGCTGTTCAGGCGAAAGGTTTTTTAGTTTGAGCAGTGTTTGCAGGGCCAACATTGCCGAATCCGGCCGGCCGCTTTCATTTTTTAAAAAAACGACTTCCAGGAGCAGGGTTTCCCATTTTTGGAAGAGCGGCGGATTTTGGTAAAGAATATTTTCGGGCGCTGAAGCGGCGAAGCGCTGCAGTTGGTCCAGGCGTTGCTGTGCCTGGGTGTAGCGCAGGCCTTGGAGTAGATTTTCGGCGTCGGACAAGAGGCGGTTGGCGATTTCGATATGCGCCTCCCCCAGGTCATCCAGGGCCATTTCCGTTTTCAATTGCGCATTTCGGGCTTCCTGAAAGTTTTCCTCGGCGCGGCTCCGTTCCGATTCGGCCAGGCGCTGGCTTCGGTTGGCTTGTTCGAGCGCCTGACGGGCTTTGGTCTCGTTTTCCTGCGCGATCACGAGGTTGTGTTCCGCCGCATTTTTCAGGCGCAGCACGTAGCCGATTGCCGCGGTCGACAGGGCAACGATGCCGAGAAAAAGCAGCAGCAGGGCGGTCAGGCGGCGTTGGCGGCGACGGGTTTGGGCGCGCTCCCGGGCAGCGGCTTCGCGGGCGAGCCGTTCGTTTTTCAGGCGTAAAATCGGGCTGATGAGGGTATCGTGGCTGATCTCGAAATTGAAACCGCCGACCGAATTGCTTTCCCGGCGCAACAAAAAAGCGTTTTCCAGCTCGCCCAGGGTTTCTTTGGTGACACCCTCCGCGGCATAGCGCTGGGCGAGCACATCGGCGTCGACGCTGAGGCGCCGGGCTTCGCCGCTGCGCTCGTCTTCGAAGAGCAGGCTTTCTTCGATCAGGCGTTGGGCGGCCCGGGCTTTTTCTGGGCTGAGGCGGTCGAGCAGCCGGAGGTAATACCCTTCGTAAATGGCGTCGATTTTGCCGGCGAAATGCTCGGGTTCGATGCGGTTGCCGGGTATGCGCCCGGCGATGATTTCGCTTTCGAGGTATTCGCACAACACCTGGAGCTGAAAGGTTTCGATGCCGGCGGGTTCGTCAGACTGGCGGGTTTCGCCCAGGCGTTCGGCGATGGTGCGCAAGGCGGCGGGGCTGTAGGAGAAGTTGGGGGAGCTGAAGTTGCCGGCTTGTCCGGCAGGGCCGGTGACGGCGGCTTCGGCTTGGTCGGCGCTCAGCCCCCGGAGTTCGTAGCGGTTGCGTTTGTCGAGAATAGCCGGAAAGCGGACCCCGAAACTGTGCAGGAGGTTGATCCGGTCGGCGCGGATGGAAAACAACACCCGTACGTCGAGCGCTTCAGCAAGTAGTTGGCGCTGCGGTTTGTCGAGGTTGGCGCTGCGGGTGCGTACCGCTTGCGGAATTTCGGTATACACCAGTTCGGCGAGTTGGGTTTTGAGGGTTTCCTGCTGAGCGATGGGGTAGGTAAAAAACTCTTCGAACTGATCGAAAATGAGCAGGTAGCAGCGGTTTTTAGATGCGCTGGGAGTATTGCTGGATGTGTGTTGCCTTTTTTTAAAATGGTACCAGAGCGGACGTTCCGGCGCCAGGTCGTCGAGGAAATGTGGCCCCTCATGGGGTAGTATTTCCTGCAACCGGCCGAGCAACATGTCGACCGGGGTTCGATTGGCGCCGGCACTGAAACTGCCAAACCGCACCATGACGGGCAATGGCCTGTCGGCGTCCGGCCGTTCTTGCCCGGCCAGCAGGGGCAACAATCCGGCGTTGATGAGCGAGCTTTTACCGTAACCCGATTTTCCGAAAAGCACCACCAGTTTTTCGAGGCTGGCCAGCACGTGCAGATCGTGCACGTCGCGGTCGCGGCCGAAAAACAAGTGGCTTTCGGCCGTTTCGAAAGGGCGGATGCCCGGGTAGCGGCGCGGATTCATGCGGGCTGGGCGGTTAGCGTTTCCAAAGTAGCGTCGACGATCCGGTTGAGCTCGGTGGCGACTTCGTAGGGGTCGGCATAGTTGCGGACTTCGCGTTCGCGCAGGTCGTGATAGCGGGCTAAAAGCCGGGTCGATGGCTCGCGGAAACTTTCGTGCTGGTGCAGGAAGTTGAGCGCTTCCAGCAGCTGGCCGGCAGCCAAAAACCGGACGGCTTGTATCGCCTCCGATCCGTGCAGCTGGCTGGTTTGCCGCACCGAGCCGGCAGCTTCGGCGCGGCGGATCAGTTCGGCCCAGAACAGCTTTTCGTCGTCGATAAATTCGATGCCGAATTGCTTGACCAAAAAAATGGTGGTGCTCTCATTCTTTTTGGAGTGATCGATGGCGAATTTCCGGATAGCCTTTTCACCGCTGAGCAGGCGCAGCAGCAACTGGCTGTACCACTTTTCAAAATCGAAACCGACGAACAAAAAGTGTTTGGCTTGCTGCAAGCTGAGCGCCAGGTTGGGCGGCAAGCCGGGCGTGCCGAGCAGGGCGGTGAGCAGTTTGAACAAATCGTCGTATTCCAGCACCAGTGATTCGTCCTTTTCCAGCGAGCCGAAAATGTTGTAATACAGCGGCATGTCAATCGACGGCGTTTCCACCTCCTGCACCGCTTCGCCTCCATGCTGGAAGTAGGCAAACCGGTGTTTAATGCCGTGTTTGAAGGCAGTGTTCGATAAAAAACGGTCCGGATTGATCGACAACACCAGATGCGTTTTCAGGCGGGCAATATCGAGGAAAATCGACTCGTCCACATCGGTGGCGGTATGGTGTTTTTCATAGAACAGCACAATCTCGCGGCGCACATCTTCCTTGGCAATTTTGTCGGTGAACAGAAAAAAATCGTCGCGGTCGTAATAGTGGACGATATCGGTCGGATTGCTTTGCTGCAACTGCCGGCGCAGGACTTCGCGGAGCGTCCGGTTTCCGATGTTGACCAGTTCGGGGCCGATCAGCACCACGCATTTGTTTTGTTCAATATCGGCGAGGATACTGCGGAACTTTTTGTCCCATTCGGGGGAAGAAAAATTGCTCATCGAGGCGGAGATGACAGGATTCGTTTGCAAATATTGCAAATATTTCGAATCAGCCGGGTTGCCGCGAACAATTTACGGTGAAATAAAAATTTCATGCCGGAAGGGCTCGGCGAAGTTTGGAATTTCAAAATATATCTACCTTCGTTGAACGGAAGCTACATGCCAGCTTTTGCGCTGTTTTTTCTCCGCCTTTAAATCAAGATGAATCCCTTCCCCGGCCCTGAATGGGATAAGAAATTCCGAAGCATTCTTACCGACATACGCCTTCAAAAGTGCGTCGTATTGGTAGGTCCTGAGGCCGTTCGATGGGAAGGACGGCCCTTGCATCAGGTGCTGCGCGACCGGCTGTTTCAGAGCAATGCCGAGGATATTGCGCATTATTACGACCGTGATGAAATTTTTTTATTTCGCGATAAAATTGCCAAGGAGGATATCCAGCGGGAAGTGATCCTTTTTTACCGCGACCACAACCTCGACAAGGGCGTATCCGAAAACCTGCTGATGGATTTGGTGCGCCTGAAAGCGCACACGGTGTTGTCGATGAACCCCGACGGCTTTTTGTCCGACCTGGCATTCAAATACGGGGTGCCGCACCGCTTCGCCTATTTTCAGCACGGGGGCGCGGCGGTAGTGGATGTGGAAACGCCTTCGGCCGATATGCCGCTGTTTTACAACCTCTGCGGCGCGTTGGAGCGCGACAGTTCCCTGGTGCTGGATTACGACGACCTGTTTTCCCTGCTGAGTTCGCTCTTTGGCTCGCCCGGGCTGCCACCCAGGCTGATCCTGGAGTTGCGGCAGGCCAAGCATTTTTTATTTGTCGGGTTCAATTTCGACAAGTGGTACAGCCAGCTGCTGTTGCGCCTGCTCAGCGGTGAAAAGGCCATCCGGAAGTTTGTCATAGATCGGTCGAACAAATCGGAGAACACAACCATGTTCCTGGTCAAGCAGTTTGGTATCGAGTTTATCGACGACGAGGCGGCTTTTCTCAACGAGTTGTTTCGCCAGGCCGAAGAGGAAGGCCTCTTGCGCGAGATCATCCGGGCAGATACCCCGGAGGTCGTCCGCATCCGCCACCTGCTGCGCATCGGCGACCTGGCCGGCGCCTTGCAGATCGTAAATGCAAATACCGCCTGGGCCGATACTGGCTCTGTCATCAGCGCCCGGTTTGCCGACTTGCTCGACCGCGAGGCGCGCCGTATCCTCGACGGCCGCGAACGCGCCCTGGAGTACAACCGTATTGTCGACGCTGTTTTGGAAACCATCAAGATTCCGGCTGCATGATCCCACAACGCCGATACCCGGGGGTGCGCCCCTTTGAAACGGCCGACCAGCGGTTGTTTTTTGGTCGCGACCGCGATATCCGCGACTTGGGTATCTTGCTGGCGCTGGAAAAACTGGTGGTGCTCTTCGGGAAATCGGGTTACGGTAAAAGCTCGCTCATCAACGCCGGCCTGATCCCTAATATGCACCAACAAACCCAGTATGATGAGTCCCGGTTTATTCCCATACTCGTGCGCCTGGGCAGTTACATCCCCGAATCAAGCTTCTCGCCGCTCGATCATTTGCTGACCAAACTCAACGAGGTGGCGCCCGAACCCCGGGGAAAGTTTTTTCTCGACAGTACCTTGCCGGCCAAACCGCTCTGGTACCGGTTCAAAAAACGACAACAAGCCGCCCGCCAAAGTTTCCTGCTGGTGTTCGACCAGTTTGAAGAGTTTTTTACCTACCCTCCGGGACAACAGGAAGATTTCAACCTGCAGCTACAGGAAATGCTGTACACCGATATGCCGCAGCGCGTACGAGAGCGGTTGCCAGAATATGACCGCGGGCAACGCCAGTTGCTGGCCGATTCCCTGGAGGTAAAAGTGCTGTTTTCCATCCGTTCCGACCGGCTCAATCTGCTGCATGCTATGGGCGCCGTTTTTCCGGCAATTCTCGACAAGCGCAGCCGCTACGAACTCAAGGGCTTGTCGCGCGCCCAGGCAGAAGACGCCATCCGCAACCCCGCCCAACAAACCGGCGACTTCGACGCGCCCGCTTTCCGCTACACCGACGAGGCCCTGCGCGCCATGCTCGACAAGCTCGGCGAGAGCAAATACCAGCCCGACAGTCCCGAAATCGAGGCGTTTCAGTTGCAAATCCTCTGCGAATACCTCGAAGGCGAAGTCATCCGCGGCGTAATCCCCGACCGCCTGATCGAACCGGGGCACTTCATCGGGAAAATTGACGCTATTTACGAAGGGTATTACCAGCGCCTGCTCGACCGGCTTCCCGCCCACCTGGAAAATTCCGCCCAGCAACTCATCGAAGAAAGCCTGATCTTCGAAGACGAACGCACCGGCGAAGTGCGCCGCCTGAGCGTCGACGCCGACGTACTCGTGCAGCGGTATTCGGGCATGGGCATCACCCACGCTACGCTACGCGAGCTTGAAAATACTTTTTTGCTTCGCAGAGAACCCAATTCGGTGGGCAGCTTCAGCTACGAAGTAAGCCACGACACCCTGCTGGGCGCCATCCTCAGCCAAAAGCACTTGCGCGAAACAGAAGCGGACGAACGCCGGAAGATCGACGAGGAGCGCGCGCGCCGCAAAAAAGAATACCGGCAACGGGTGCGGCTGGCCGGGTCCACCGCCTTGGCCATTCTGGGATTTGCCCTGGCTGCTTTTGCCTGGCAAATATCGCTCGAGGCAGAACGCCAGCGCAACCTTGCCGAAGCGGCAACCAAAGAAGCCCTGGCTGCCAAGGAAAAAGCTGAGGACCTTCTGGAAAAATACGAAATGGCTAAAAAAGTCGGCAGCGCCAACGAGCTGGTTGCCACCGCCGACGGCTATTTCAGACTTGGTAAATACGACTTGGCCCTGGAAAACTACCGCAAAGCGCTTGAATTGGACCCCGACAATACCGCTATCAAAAATCAAATAGAAAAATGTCTGCGTAATCTTCGAAAATGACGAGAAAATTTACCCTGCCTGTCGCCTTATTTATCCTGCAGTCGACGTTCGCTTTTGCTCAGGCGCCCTGTCCGAATTATGAGCGCTTCATGGCGCAGGGTAACACCTTTTTACGAAACCGCCAGCCCGATCTGGCGCTCACCGAATTTCAAGCCGCCCAGGTGGCTGCCCGCGATTGCCGCCTGATCACCGATGCTCCCGACCAGGCTTTGAAGCAGGTGTTTGATATTTTGAAAAGGCAACGCGACGAGGCCTTGCGTGCGCAGGATATTGCCCGGAAGGCTTTGGAAGACGCCGAAAATGCCCGGGTGTTGGCCGACTGGAAAGCCCGCGAAGCCCGCGAAGCTCAGGCCCTGGCCGTGCAGGAAAAACAAAAAGCGGTGGCTGCCCGCATCGAAGCCGATTCGTTGCGCCTGATCGCAGAACGCGAACAGGCCAGAACAGATTCGGCCCTGGCCAAGGCCGCCCGGCTCATCGACGCTTTTTATTTTTACGACGACCGCTTCGCACTGGCC
>CAZVZH010000173.1:0-9573 GCA_964630705.1 uncultured Saprospiraceae bacterium
CCGGGGTCGGCTGGCGGAATACTGACGGTTGAGCCTTCCGTCACTTCGATAGACAAATCGCAGACGTTGCCTGCGCAGCCATCCATCACGATGTAATACACTTGCCCGATCACGAAGTTGTTGGAAGTCAGCTCAAAAGGGTTTTGCGTACAGGAACACTGGGCATCCATCACCACCCAGGGCGGGCCGCAGCCGGCGTAAATGGCGCCCTGAAGTCCCATATTCGGGCCTTGGGTACAGTTCGAAGGCGTTATTTCAATCGTGATCGTGGTAGACCCCGCAAAAAAGCCGAACCACTCGTCGTTGTTCAGCTGCCAGCCGGGGCAGCCGGGGAAGGGTTGCACGACGTTTGTGTTGTTGATGGTGGTGCAGTAGCCGTCCAGGTTTTCACATAAAATCGGCGCTGTAGGGCAGGAGTTGCCAGGAGATGGGAAACCCGGAGGCGGGCACGGGGGTTGAGCATGCGCACTAAGCGCCAGGCATGTAACAATACACACCAGCCAAAAGTAGCAGACTTTCATGTTTTGAGCAGCAGTTAGTTAGCAGTACGTTCTGTGTTGTGTTCCGGCTGTTTGGAAGCTGCAAATATTAATTACGCACTTAAATTTACGGCTAAAAATATTGACAAAAGAAAAAAATAGCACTACACCAGGCTACCCAAATCACTGGCAAACAGCTTGGCCGCTTCAAAAAATTTCATTTTGGGCAAACCGCCTTTTCACCAAAATCCATTCTACACTCAATTTACTTGTGCTATCGATTGCACAACGGATTGTTTTACATCGAAATATCATTTTTTACCGCCTTGGGGCATGCTGCTTTGAAGTTTCCCGGCCCTGCCAAATTCTTCCGCTAACCGTCGGAGGCACACAATTTCAATGTTGTACTTTGCGGGCGGGTTTGGAGCCCTCCGGATACCTGTATCAAAAAAGACTGCCGTTATGAAACTACCATTACCACTGTTCTGCCTGCTGACGTTTTGCCTGTTCAACTGCGCGCATTTGCGCCATCGATCGGATACCCCTGCGCAACAGCCTGCTTTCCGCTGGGAAAATGCGACCGTGTACTTCCTGTTGACCGACCGTTTTAACAATGGCAACACTGCGAACGACGTCCATTTCGACCGAAAACTCCCCACGGGCAAACTGCGCGGATTTCTCGGCGGCGACTTGCAGGGCATTACTCAAAAAATCCGGGAAGGCTATTTCGACCGCCTCGGCGTCGACGCCATTTGGTTTACGCCTGTCGTCGAACAAACCCATGGCGCAGTGGATGAAGGCACGGGCGCTACCTACGGTTTTCACGGCTATTGGACAAAGGATTGGACCCGCCTCGACCCCAATTTTGGCACAGAAACCGATCTGGCTGAACTTGTCGAAACCGCCCACCGCCATGGTATTCGCGTGGTGTTCGATGTAGTCATTAACCATACCGGACCCGTTACAGCCCAAGATCCTCAGTGGCCCGACACCTGGGTGCGTACCCAACCCACCTGTCGGTATACCGATTATGCCTCTACGATCAGCTGTACCCTCGTCAAAAACCTGCCGGATGTAAAAACCGAAAACGACGCGCCGGTGGAACTCCCGCCGTTTTTACTAGAAAAATGGAAAAACGAAGGCCGTCTCGAGCAGGAACTTGCCGAACTCGACACTTTTTTTCAACGCACCGGCTATCCGCGCGCACCCAGGTTTTACATCATCAAATGGCTGACCGACTACGTCCGGAAATACGGCCTCGACGGCTACCGATGCGACACCGCCAAACACATCGAAGAAACCGTATGGGCTGAGCTGCGGCGCGAAGCCGAACGCGCTTTTCGCGACTGGAAGGCTGCACACCCTGCGGCCGTGCTCGACGACCAGGAATTTTACATGGTCGGTGAAGTGTACGGCTACGGCGCCTCTGCCGGGCGGCAATACAACTTCGGCGACCGGCAAGTGGATTTTTTCGCCCAAGGGTTCAACAGCCTGATCAATTTTGAATTTAAAAGCGACGCACAGCAGCCCTACGAAACCATTTTTTCCAAATACCACCAACTGCTCCAAGGCCCGCTCCTGGGTAAATGTGTGCTCAACTATTTGAGCTCGCACGACGACGGCGGCCCGTTCGACAAAACGCGCGTCCGGCCGCTGGAAGCCGGCGCCAAACTTTTACTTGCCCCCGGCGCCGCGCAAATTTATTACGGCGACGAAACGAACCGCCTGCTCGACATACCCGATACCGAGGGCGACGCTACCCTGCGTTCGTTCATGAACTGGGACGAACTCGCCACGAACGCTACCCGCAATGGCTACGCAACACGCACCGTGCTCGAACACTGGCAAAAACTCGGTAGATTCCGGAAAGCGCATCCCGCCGTTGGCGCGGGCACCCATACAATGCTTACAGAACAACCGTATGTTTTTAAACGGGAATTAGCGGAAGGCGCCTACGCCGACAAAGTTGTAGTCGGCCTCGACCTGCCGGCCGGCGTAAAAAGCTTGCCCGTGGCAGGTGTGTTTGCCAACGGCGCAGTACTTCGCGACTACTATTCCGGGAAAAAAGTTCGGGTGCGTGATGGTGCAGTTCGAATCGACAGTCCGTACCCGCTGGTTTTATTAGGGCCTTAATTTTCAACGGATAGGTTTCCACTCCTCGACATAGGAGCGCCGGAGGAACAACAGCGACAAACCTTCGCGAAGGTAGATCAGACTGACGCGGATGTACCCGTATTGCCGGAAACGGCGGGGCGAATGATGTACTTTCCAACGGTAGAGGTAGGCGATTTTGCCTTCTTTGTGCAGTCGGTAAAACAGGTTGCAGTCTTCCCCTGCCACAATTTTTTCATTATAGCCGCTGATTTTTTCAAAAACTGAGCGCCGCACCAACTGGCACTCCCCCTTCGCCAGGTAGACGCCCAAGGTAAACGACAAGCGGATGACGCCGTTCATGAGCACGTGGTACAGCCTGTCGGTCCAGCGGGCCTCTTCCGGGTACACCCAAATTGGGGCAGTGGCAGCCACCACTTCCTGCCGATTGAATACCTCCCAAACTTTATGAAAAAATAGCTCCAGCCGGGGAATGTGAACGTCGGCGTCCATATGAAACAAGATATCTCCGGTAGCCGCAGCGGCGCCCTGGTTGCGCCCGATGGCGATATTTTGCTTGCCTTCCGCGGCTACGAGTTTGACGCGGGCGCCCCACTCCGCCTGATAGCGGTGCACAATTTCAAGGGTGCCGTCAGTGCTATTCGCGTCGGAAACGATCACTTCCAGATCGAGCGCTTCCACTACAGGGCGAAATTGCTCCAACGTTGGGCCGATATACTTCGCTTCATTTTTTGTAGGAATGACAATACTGATACGCGCCTTTTTCATTCTGGCAAACCGGTTTTGTGCATTTTGGAAAGCGAAGGTAGTAGAATTGAGCGGATGCTTGGGCTGGCTGGCTGCCAGGCTTCGACTTTTCGTTACGGATGGTCAGGAGGTAAGAGAAAAGAAAAACGCCCTGTGCAACTCCCGGCAGTTGTACAAGGCGTTTTTTTAAGGCCATCTGACAGATGGCCGTTACTGCAACACTACGTCCCGCTCCGCCATCATTTTACGGATATTGATAAGCGCATAGCGCATGCGGCCCAGGGCGGTGTTGATGCTCACGCGGGTCAGCGCGGCGATTTCTTTGAAGCTCATATCGGCATAGTGGCGCAGGATAACCACTTCGCGCTGTTCAGCCGGCAAGTCGTCTACCAGGCGGCGGATGCGGGTGTGCAATTCGCTGCGTATGATATCGGTATCGGGACCGTCGTCGGACAAGCGGAGTACTTCGAAAATATCGAAATCGTCCGTGGGGTTCAGGTGGGAACGGCGTTTGTTGCGGCGGTGGTAGTCGACACACATATTGTAGGCAATACGCATAGCCCACTGCACGAACTTACCTTCGTGGTTGTATTTGCCCTTGCGCAGGGTGTCAATGATCTTGATGAAGACTTCCTGAAAAATGTCTTCAGCCAAGGCCTGATCTTTTACGAAAAGGTAAATGGATGTGTAAATCTTGGATTTGTAGCGGAGGAGAAGGGCCTCGAAGGCTTTTTCATCACCATCTACATAACGGGCGATCAGTTCATGATCATTGATCATTGGCATAACTTGCATGAGCAACAGTTTTTTTGCTGTTTTACCAGTTAAATTAAAAAGAGCATTTAAATGGTGTACAAGTTATAGCCGATAAGCAAAGATAATTTTGTAGAATGGAAAGGAGGTGATGAACTGTTTTGTGCGTCCAAAAGTAGGCAGATATTGTTTGTGGGCAAAAGATTTTTTCAGATTTAACAAAATTTAACAAGCCGCGGGGCAACCAGTAAAAACCCGCTAAGAATCCGCTGCAAAGCCCTACTTTTGACCCTACTTTCCTATGGAAATTGCCATAATTCTCGTCTTAATCGTCCTGCACGGCTTTTTAGTCCTGGGCGAAATCGCCTTGATCACGGCCAAAAGGGCCAAACTCGAAAGCGAAAAAGCCAAAGGCAATCGCAACGCTGCCATCGCCGTAAACCTGCTCGACAACATCGACAATTACCTTTCCGCCATGCAGATCGGCATCACGCTGATCAGCATTATCGAAGGCGCTTACGGCGGGGTAAAAATCGGCGAACAACTCGCCCCGCTCATCGCAATGGCGCCCAGTTTGGCCCCATTTGCGCAGGAGATTGCCATCTCTATTGTTGTCACGCTTATCACCTACCTTTCCCTGGTTATCGGCGAGCTGGCGCCGAAATACATCGCCATTCAGCATGCCGAATCTCTGGCGCTTAGTTTCGCTCCGGCCATGGATTTGGTCACCCGTTTTACCGGCCCCATCTCCAGTTTTCTCAGCTGGTCGACCAAGTTATTCATGCGGCTACTTTTTATAAAGCCCAGCCCCGAGCAAAACATTTCGGAGGAAGAAATCAAACTTATGGTCAAAATGGCCAACCAACAAGGCGTTCTGGAACCCAAAGAAAGCGAGTTTATCCAAAACATCCTACGCTTTGCCGACCGCGACGCCTATACCATTATGACTCATCGCAACGACCTGGAATGGCTCAACATCCACGCGCCGCTGGACGAGTCGGACCTGATCATCCGGGAAAGCGGTTACACTAAATTTTTGGTGTGTGACGGCAGCGTGGAAAATATCCTGGGCGTGCTGAAACTCCGCGATTACATCGACAACTGGAAAAAGCCCGGATTTAAAATTCAGGACATCATCACCCCGCCATTATACGTGCCGGAAACTATGAACGCGCTCAAAATCCTGGAGCGCTTTCGCCATGAGCGCAACTACTTCGCCATCGTAGTCGACGAATACGGCTCTATTCAAGGCATCATTACCCTGCACGACCTCACCGAAAATATCTTTGGCGCCCTGCCGGATATCGACGACACAGAAGACCCTGCCATCATCACCCGCGAAGACGGCAGCCTGCTGGTGGAAGGCAGCATCCCAATCGATGAACTGCGCGAAACCGTCAACCTGAAGGAGTTCGACCTGGAAGACGCCGACTATGCCACGCTAGCCGGGTATATTCTCTACAAATTCGGCGAAATACCCCGCGCCGGCGACTATTTCAAAGCCGAAGGGTACCGTTTCGAGGTGGTCGATATGGATAAAAGCAAGATTGACAAAGTGCTCATCAGTGCCGGAACCGAAATATCGTAGCGTTTAACGGCTACCGCCTAGTAAATTAAACGAAATACCGATAAAACCTCCAAGCCGGTACGCCGATTCCGTACTCAGCAAACTGGCATCATTCAGTTCGAACCGGTCGCCTACTGCATACCCGTTCGACAACTGCTCCACCTTCCCGCCCATCAATCCTGCACTGAGCACCACCCGCTGGCCGCGCCCAAGCACCAGGCTGGGACCGAAGAAAAATGTAATCGACTCCAGACTGCCCGCTGCGCCGCCCAAGGGTATGCCCAAACCAAACGACCCGCCCACCGAAACACCACCCCGCCCCTGCGCATAAAAATGCACAAACGACGACAAGTAGGGGCTGAACGCATCCTTCTCGCTGCTGAGAATCACGGAATCCCGAACACAAAAGCTTTCCGGCCTTTTAAAAAAGCTCCCGAAACCAACCCCCAAACTGGCATTGATTTGCAGGCCGCCATACACATTAACTTCAATTGGTGCGAGGTGCTGCGTCCGCACACCAATGGCTGCGGAATCAGCCACATTGGGTTGCAAACTCAATTCGAGGCGCAAACTTTCGCCGGTAGCAGGCTGGCGGTAAGTTTTGGCAAAACTGTTTTCCATCAACACCAAATAACTGGTGCGCAAGCCCGTAAGGGTTTCGGCATCCAGGCTTTTTAGGTCATTTCCTTTTTCAGCGGCCCGGTTCAAATTGGCTTCAAAAAGCGTCAGATTACCTTCCGCCCGGCCAATTACCTGCACCGCTTCCGAACGAAACCGCCCGAGGTTGCTCTCCGGAAAATCAAACCGCGGCTCGCCCAGCACACCGCTGGTGGCCCGTAGCACACCCAGATTCCGGGAATAAGCCTGTATTTGCTGGGTATACTTTTCTTTTAAAGCAGAAAAATTACCCGCCTGGTTTGTCTTTTCGAGCACTTGGGTCAAATCCAACAGCCTGGGATCGGCCACCCCAAAAATCCGGGCCATATATTCCTGCGACAATTGCCGGATTTGCCGGGGCTCGAGTTGAGGGTTGTACCGCAACCGGTCCAATTCACCGGCAACAAAAGCCTGGACTTGTTGCGCCTCCAGCACCGTGCGGATTTCTTCCTGCGTCGTCGCCATTTCTTCTGCCAAAATCTGCATCCGCTCCTGCGCGGCATTGAAGGCCGCCACCTGTTTCGACGCTTCCTCTGTCAAGGCTTGGCGCGCTTGCTCGGCTGCCGTGGCGCCGGCGCCGGAAGTTTTGCCCAAGCCGGTCAGCTGGAATAAGCCGCCAATAGAACTTCCCGCCCCAAACAGCAATTTCAGCGGCTCCGGATTGCCGGCGCCCCCAATCAAACCCTGCACGTCTACCAAACTGCCGGTAGCGATCGTCGACTTCGACTCCGATGTTTGCAGTTGAATATTGTACAGATAATTGTTGTAATTATTGACGTGTAATACCACATTTGCGCCCTGGCGAACCGCGGGCCGGCGCACAGGCTTTCCGTTTTGCAGGTAATACACCGAGTCGGAAAATGCGTCGTAGTACACGTGAAGATCCTGGGCAGGCAGGCTACAAAGCGAAAAAAGTGCAAGGCTACTGATAAGGAATCGCAGCATAGTCCATTGATTTTTTGTGAAAGTAAAAAGTATTTCCATTCGACATGGCGAAATGTTGAAGCCCAGATTTTGGTCGCTTGTTGATTTCCCCCTTCCTAATTAAAAAATAGAGGTATATTTATCCGAAATGAAACATTTATCTAAACCAAATTCTAAATGAAAAGGACCTTCTTGCTTTTTCTGTGCGGCCTTGTTTTTATTTCCCCCGCTATTTCTCAAAGCCGCAGTTTCGGCACCCTGCCGCTCGCCCGCGTCCCCGGCTCTTCCGGCCCTCCCGGAGCGAAAATGGACGAATCGCCCAAATACCAGCAGGCCCTTAAGGTTTACGAAACCCTGGTAGCCGCCCGTGGCGATTTTCGCTACCCGGTACCCACTCTGGTCATGCGCAAGCAGGAGCGCCAGGTAGCCAGCATGGACTACGAAAACCTGGAGATCACCCTCGAAGATAAAGCCTTCGACGTGTGCGCCTCCTTCGGCCCAAACACCGACGCCGCCCTCGCTTTCCTGCTCGGACACGAACTCACCCACTACTACGAAAAACACGCCTGGCGCCGCGGCTTCGCTTCCGAATACCGCGACTTGCCTATCGGCATCGCCCTCGACAGCCTGGCCGACGATGCTGCCCACGAAACCGAAGCCGATTACCTCGGCGGATTCCTGGCTTACTCCGCCGGCTACGGCCTGTTCGACCAGGGCCCGGCCGTGATCAAAAAACTCTACGAGGCCTATCGCCTTTCTGAAAAACTGGACGGCTACCCCTCCCTCAAAGACCGGCAAGCGCTTACCCAACGCTCCGCCGAAAAACTCCAGCGTCTGGTAGAGGTGTTCGACATGGCCAACCTGCTCACCGCCATCGGCAAATACGAAGAAGCCTACGAATACTACCGCTACGTGCTCATGGAGTATCAAAGCCGGGAAATCTACAACAACCTGGGCGTCACCGCTGTGCTCGACGCCATGCAGTATTTCAAAGAAGGCGAACTCAAGTTCCGCTACCCGCTCGAACTCGACCTGCAATCCTCCGCCACCAAAGGCTCGGGCATGGTCGACACCCGCACCAAAATCCTGCGCCAGGCCCTGCTCCACTTCGACGCCGCCATCAGCCTCGACCCCAACTACGCCCCGGCCTATCTGAACAAAGCCTGCGCCTATGCCCTGTTGGGCGACCCAATCCGCGCCCGTTATTTTGCCGAATTCGAAGCTTTGTCGGCTGCGCAAAAAAATAACTATCCTAAAACTGCCGCCGACATCCAAATTCTGCGCGGAATCCTCGCCGCCAACGCCGGCGATACCGAAGCCGCCAAACAAATTTTCAGCCAAGCCGCCCAAAACGACAACGCCCTGGCCGCGCTCAACCTGAAAATCCTCAACAACCAACCGCTCGACCGGGAAAGCCCCGGCATGGGCGGCCTGCCTAGAACGGAACGCATCGACGGGCAAGCCCTCGCCCTCGTGGCCGACGAGGCTGTTTTTGATACCCGTTACGACATTACGCTCAAGCCACACCTGCTTTTTCATCAAAACCCTAAACAAGGCGACAACTCCCGGCTCTTTATTTCCCAAAACGACCAAACGACTGTCACCACCTTTTTCCACCTCACTGGCCCCGGCTACACCGGCGAAACCGCCCGAAAAATCCGCCTGGGGGCCAGCCGTACCGACATCATTGCCGCCTACAAAGAACCCAAAACCACGCTGGAAACTCCCCAAGGTCAGATCATGGTGTACGGAAAAATCATTTTCATCCTCGACGCTTCCGGAAAACTCACGCGCTGGATCAATTACCAGTAATCCTGTTTGTACGCCTTCAGCAACCAATTTTTTCTTCTATCAAAGCAAGAATTATGAAAAGGCATCTTTTAGTTTTTCTCGTCGCCGCGCTGCTGGCAGGCGCAAATGCCCGCGCGCAAAATGCCCACCCCGTCGTTCTGGTGTCCAGCCAGGGCAAGGTGGGGTACCTGTCGCCTAATGGCGGCAAATGTCAAAAAGTTAGCGCCGGCGCCCTGCTGCTACCCAACGGTCAGTTGGATATAAAAGGCAGTGGCCGGGCTGTCGTTTTTTCAAACGGCCAATTCCACACACTCAGCAAAGGCAAACACGCCCTGGAGCCTATTTTCGGCGCCGCCAGCACGCTGCGCAAACTCAATTTCGACACCAAATTCGGCACCTTCGTCAACAACGCCGTCCTGCTCGCCGCCGCCGCCCAAGGGCACAACGCCGGCTGGGCCAATATCACCGATCCGAAAAGATCGGGCGACGGCTGGGGCGTCACCGATCCGAAAAAAGGCAGCGACGGCTGGGGCGTCACCGACC
>CAZVZH010000174.1:0-9572 GCA_964630705.1 uncultured Saprospiraceae bacterium
CATGGAAGTGCCCGCCGGGATGGCGGTCCCGTTGTAATCGTAATCCGTGCCCGCGCAAGCGCTTGCGTTCAGCGTGCCGGCGGTTGGCAGGCAGTTGATAAGATGCAAGAGCAGTTCCGCCTGCGCTGAGGCGCCGCAGCCGACCAGGTTGGCGGGCTCCTGGCCAATTACAATTTGCCAACCGGCCGGCAGTGCGCTGCTGTCGACGGCCACGAAACCGTCGACGGAAGGCACCTGGTTGAAAGTGAATGCTCCTGCGGCGCCCGATTGGCCGCTGGCTGTGGGCGCGCCGTTTTGCCAAAGTTGTACGGGAATGCCGCTCAGCAGGGTGTCGGCCGGGTCGATCAGGCCGTTGTCGTTCACATCCGACCAAACGACGGCGTGAATGCTGCCAATGCCGGTGTACAATTCCAGGGTCAGTTCAGCGCTTTGCGCGAAGCAGCCGCTGGTGTCAGTCAGTTCGGCGTGGTACAGGCCGCTTTGCGTAGCCACCAGTTTTGGTCCCGTTGCCCCCGGGATGGGCGCGCCGTTCAGAAACCATTGCCAGCTGGCGATGTCGGGCATATTCGGCACACACAGGGTGTCGGGGGCGCAGCGCCGGTGACAGCCAGAGGGCAGCGCGGCGATGTTGGGTCCGGGCTTGATCGTCACCTTTTCACTGACGGCCGTGCAGCCGAATTCGTTGACAACCCGCACGAAATAATGCCCGGGCTCGGTGGTGGTAAAACCCGGCCCGGTTTCGCCGTTGTTCCAGAAAAATTGCCAGCCGAGCGGTTGGGGTCCCTGGTAGCGGACGTTTGCCGGTATGCCGGCGCAAATTTGATCGGTCACCGCGGAAAAACCGGCGGGTACCGGATTTACCGTCACCGGAAACGGCGCCGTAACGGCCGTGCAACCCGAGGTAGTGTTGGTGATCGTGACGGTAAAAATGTGCGTGCCTACGCTCAGGCTGTTGAATCGATCTTCTGAAAAAATTTGAACGGAAGTAGTTCCGCCCGACGACCACTGGTAGTTGTACCCAGCCGTGGCGGTGGTAAAAAGTTGCGCCGTTTCTCCGGCGCACAAACGGAGCGCCTGCGGTTCGATACCAACAGCCAGGCCGGCGTCGTCGAACACCACGGCTTTGATCACCCCCGCCGGCGCCGGCAGCACCTCCACGGCTTTGGGCGGCGGCGCGTAGGTACAACCCGAAGCATCGGTGATGGTCACGGAATACACACCGGTAGTAGAAACCTGGATCGACGGCTGCGTGCTGGAAGAGGACCATTTGTAGGTAGCGCCAACCGGCGGAGCCGACAGTGCGATGGATTGTCCCGCACACATAGTTGCCGGACCGGCCGGGCTGATCACGCCGCTCAGCAGGTTCGGCTCGATGTCGACCTGCTGGCTCTGGCTGGCCGTGCAACCGGCAATATTTGTGGCGGTGGCCGTTACGGTATATGTTCCGGGCAAATCATAGCGGTGGTACACCCCGGCGCCGGAAGCCGTGTCGAGCGCGCCGCTGAGGGGGTCGCCGAACGTCCAGTTCACCTGGGTCAACTCATTTGAGCCCGCCAGCGACAGGGGCGTGGCGCTATTAGCGCAAAGGCTGGGCGGCGCGACAAAGTTGAGCTGGGGCGGCTCCGGAACCTTCAGCGCTTGTACTTGCGTAGAGGTGCAACCGCTTTGGGCGGTGACGGTGAGGCGCACGTTGTAGGGCCCCGCCGCGTCGTACCGGTGTTTCACTTCACGACCGGCGGCGGTATTGCTCCCTGAAGCCGGGTCGCCAAAATTCCAGTTCCAGGCCGTGATGCCCGATTGGGGCAGGAAGGTACTGATGTCTTTGAAAGCAGAAGAATCGCCCGGGCAGGCGCGGGCCAGCTCAAACTGCGCCACGGCATCCACTTTTACCGAATCGATTATGACGCATTCGGCGCCGTTGTTCAACTTGGCGTACAACACCACCAAAAACTGGCCGGCATTCGCAAAACTGTACACCGGGTTTTCCTCAGTTGAGCTGCCCAGATATTCCGAACCAGATTCGCCAAAATGCCAAACGGTCGAGCCGGGCACAAAGCTGCCCGGGTTGGCCAGCGTGCGAAATTGAAACTGGTTGCACTGGGCCAGCGGCTCGATGCCGATGTCGATCGCGCCGGCGGGGCAGGGCACGTGGTTGGGGTTGTGGCACACCCCGCTGCAGTATTCAAAAACCCTGATCGTACCATCCGTGGCGGTGCAGCCGTACTGGTTGGTTACCCGGGCGGAGTACAAACCGTATTTACTGGTAGAAAAAACTGGCGCGTCGATCCCCAACGGCATGCCGTCGCGGAACCACTCGTACTGGTAGTCGCCGTCGGCGGTGGTGAGGGCCGACATGGTCACGGTGCGCGAGTTGTCGCAAAAACCCGTCGGGTCGGTCGTCGTGATGGTCAAATTGGGCAGCGGATATTCGGCGATGGCGAATTCGGCCGTGCCGGCGCAGCCGTTGTTGTCGGTCACTACCAGGGCGTAATTGCCCGGGCCGAGCGGCAGATCCTGCGACTGGCCGATGGTAGCGCCACTCTCGTTTTTCCAGCGGTAGCTGGCAAAACCGCCGCCGCTCGTAGCCAAGCCGTTGCTGCCGGCACAAAGTCCCGCCGGAAAATCCGGTTGCGGTTGCGGATTATTCCAAACTGTCACTTGCCGGCTGCTGGTTTTTCCACAAACCGTCAACTCGATCGTGTACGTACCCGGCCGGGGCCAAAACACTTCAATGGCCGGGCTGCCCTGCCCGGTGTGCAACACGCCGGCATCGGCGGGCAGTACCGACCATTGGTAGTGGAGGTCGGGGTAGGCCGGCGCGCTGAAGTTGCTGATCGACCCGGAGCAGAGACCAGCTGGCCCGCTGATTGGCAGGCTTTGCAAGGCTTGCAAGGAAAGTTGGGCGGAATCCGACAGGCAGCCCAGGCCATCGCTCGATACCTGCCGTGCGGCCACCCAGCGCGGGTTGCCGTCGGTGAACGTAGCGATCGCCGGGTTGCCCGGTTTTTCCTGCGGGGGGCCGTTCGAGTTTTTTATTTGCCAACGCACCTGGTTTGCCGGATGGACGCCGTTGGCTTGAAAAACCAAGCTTTGTCCGGGGCAAAACACCGCCGGGCCATCAATACCCGATGGCTTGGGTGGCAAGGGCGCTACCTGGATGCGCAGCTGGGCGCTGTCGGAGCAGGTGTTCAGCCAGGAGGCAGCATCCGGCACGGCCACGAGGCGGTACAGGCCCGGGCCGGCTGAATAAACCGGCTCGGAGGTATTGCTGGCGCCGGCCGATTGCCAAACGGGCGCGCCGCCGGGGCCATACAGTGTCCAGTTGCTTTGTACGCCGCTTGGGGCGGCCGTGAGCACTTTGCCGGTCGCGCCGGCGCAGGCCTCCAGGGGGCCGTTGAGGCTAAGCGGCCCGCGTACGTACACCTGCAGGGTGTCGTCGCCGCTACAGCCGAGGTAGCAGTTTTCGTAATGGACGATCAGCCGGTACACCGAGGAGGAGGCTGTATTCCAACGCACATTGACTTCGCGGGTGCCCTGGCCGTCGAGAATTTGGCCGGCGCCGATGATTTTCCAGCTATAGCTCGAGCCTTCGAAAGCGGGCATGCTGTAACGGGCTTCACTGCCGGGGCACAGCCGGTCGGGGCCTTCGATGTTGGCCTGGTTGGAGAGCACGGGGACGCGCAATTGGGCGGCTTCGGGGCAGGCGCTCGAGCCGCAGTTGGGCGCCTGCAGCTCGATCAGGCCGTCGGGGCCGCTCAGCCATTGCACGGTTACAGTGTTGTCGTTGGCACCGCCGCCGGCTACAATGGCGCCGTTGGAGGAAACCGTCCAGGCGTAAGGCGCACAGCCGGAAGCAGTGGAGTAAGTGACCGTTTCACCGGGGCAAATGGTGCTCACACACTCTACGAGCGGGGTTTCGGTGTCGAGCACTTCCACGTCGAGCCAGCTACTGTCGGCGCAAAAACACTGGCTGCGCGCAATTTGCAGCACCTGAAAAAGCCCCGGCGTAGCGAAGGTATGTTCGGCGTGTTCCGAAAGAGCAGTCGACTGATCATCGGTGAACAGCCATTCGAAGCGGGTGGCGTTTTGGCTGGTGTTTTTAAAAAATACGGTTTGGCCTTTGCAGAGCCGCAGCACCCCGTCGGGCGCGGGCGGCAGGCTGCTGGAAAAGCTGGAGACGGGTTCCTCTTGCACGGTGACGCACCTGGTGGTCGGATACAGGCACTGGAACAGGTCGCTGCCAAATGCTTTAACCTGGCCGCCGCCGGGGTCGTCCCAGGTGACGGTCACGCTGCCGCCGTTTGGGGCAACGGTGTAGTTTTTCGCCCCGGTGACGAGCCATTGGAAAGCCACGGGGCCGCAGTTGCTCGAGCTTGGGCCGGCGGTATAGGTGACCGTGCTGCCCGGGCAAACCAGTTCGCAGCCGCCGGAGCCGTTGTTGCAAAAAGCCGGATTGGACGACTGGAGTTGCACTTGGGGGCCGGTGTATTCTTTTCGGTCGACCCGGATGGTTTTAGAGGCGGTCGCACCGGTTGCCACATTGGTAACGACTACGGTATACATGCCTGCGTAGCAAATCTCCGGATTGGCGCCGAAAAAGCCGGCCAGGTTGGGGATGTTGCTCGACCATTGGTAGATGTGGTTGGGGAGGGCCAGTACCTGGAACTTGGCGCAATCGGAGGTGTTGCAGCCCAGCTTGGGCGCTGAAACGACCTCCACTTTCATGCCTGTTGGGCCGGGTTGCGACACCGGTACCGTCAGGGTAGCCGTACAGCCTATGCCGTCGACGATCGTCACAGTATATACGCCGGCGGATATATTGCTCAGGTTTTGGGTAGTGTTGCCATTCGACCATTGAAAAGTGTACTGTGGCTGGCCGCCGCAAACGGGGTTGAGGGTGATGGCGCCGTTGTTGCCGCCATATACGGAAACATCTTTTACGATATCCTGGGCGAAGATCGGATCGGTGTGCTGCATGAACATCGTGCCCGTGCCGGTGACGGTATAGCCCGTGGCGTCGGTGACGGTGACGCTGTAATCGCCCGGATCGTACAGATTGGGCAAGGATGGGCCGGTATCGCCGCTACTCCAGTTGTAGCTAAATGGCGGTACGCCGCCGATCGTTTGCACCTGCATGATACCCGGAGCGTCGCAGATAATTGGCTTGGCGACGATGACTTTTACGATAAACGGGCCGCCAGGAGCAGGAGCGGCGGGCGGGTCGGCGGCGAGTAGTTGGGCGGAAAACAGGCTTAGGGCGAGGAACGGGAGTGCGCGGTACAGGTTTTTCATCGATCAGTTATAAGGTTGAGTTCCTAAAATTTCATGGGAAGACTCTCCCGGTCGGCAAAGCGCTCCCTGGGCGCTGTTTTTTTTAAGAAAAAAATGGCGGTGCTAAAGTCGCGACTTTACACCAGTGTGGCAATTTACAGGTCCCAAATCATAATTAAGAGCGTTTGAGGCAAGCCGCCGCCGGACTTTTGTGGCATTCTTTCACCATAAAAGTTTGGCTATGAAAAACACATTCCCATCCATTTTTACAGGCATCGCCCTGTTGTGCCTTTTGGCTCCTCAATTGGTTTTTTCGCAAAAAAATGCGGACGTCAAGCGGGTCAGTTTTACGCTCAGCAACCCGACGCTCAAGGCCAGAGACCTCGACATCCGCTATTTTGACCCATCGACCGGGAAAAGAATTGGGTACGGTTACCACCTCGGTCCGCTCCAGTCGCACGCCGACAACAAGCCCGTGGGCACCCGCATTTACCTCAAAAAAGGGCCGCGCTACGAGTTGCTGCTGGTGCTGGCCGACGGTGACATGGGCGCTAAATTTGAGGTAAACCAAACCTACGACATCAGCCGGGAGCAATGGCTGGAGGTTTCGAGAGCCGAAATGTCCGAGCGCACCGCTGCCTTCGAGCGCCCCGATGAAGCGGATGATCTGGAGGCGTTTGCGCAACGCCACGAGGCGCCGATGGTAAGCTTTGTCGTCACGGGCCGTTCGCCCCTGAAACGCCAGGTGCATGTACGGGCGCAGCTGCCGTTTGTGGCGGAGAAAACCAACCATGGCTTCAGCCGAAAAATCAGCTCGTTCAGCCGCTTGCAGTTGCGTTATCCTGCCGGCACGAAAATCTACCTTTGCGACGGGCCCTACTGGAATGGCGGAGCCGTCAAAGAAACGCTGGTGCTGACCGTGGATGCCGAAAAACAGGATTATCTGATCAAGCTGTAATTTCTTTTTGGGTTCGGCAGGCAGGATTGTCTGCCGAACGCCTTTTTTTCTTTTTATGACATTCGACCTGAATACCTACTCTACGCCGCTCTTGTTCGGATTTGTGCATGCCTGGATGTATGCCCTTTTACTCTGGCGACGCGGCTGGCGCAACGAGCGGCTGTCCGACGGGCTGCTGGGCTGCCTGCTGGTGGCCATGGCCTTCGAAATTTGGGAGTACATGCTGGGCTTCGGCGGTGTAGAAATTTTGTGGAACGAACTGGAGTTTTTTCCCCGAAATTTCAGTTTGCTGCTGCCTGCCTTGACCTGGTTTTACCTGCGCAGCCAGTTCAATTCGGACTTCCGGTTCCGCTGGCGACAGCTCTGGCATACGGCGCCTTTTCTGCTCTACGCCGGTTATCACCTGCTGGTATTTACCCGGGGTCCTGTTTTTGTGGCTTCCTGGAAAGCGGAGGTCCACGAGCCGCTGGGTATTGAATTCATCGAATTGGGGCTGAAATTTGTACTCCATACCGTGTACTTCTTAAAAGCGTGGCGCTTGTACCGGGAGTATCGCAAGTGGACGCCCAACGAGTTTTCCGACCTGGAGGCGGTAAGTTTCGGGTGGTTTCGCAACTTTCTGCTGGCTTTTTTAGCCGCCTATAGCATGGGTTGGAGCATGACCTTGCTCGACATCTGGCTCCGCCTCGATTTTTGGCACGACTGGTGGGACGAGCTCTTCAATGCCGGTCTGATTTACTACCTCTGTATTGCGGGTTATGCCCAGCCACAGCCCCGAAAACTGCATTTCACCCCGGCGCCCGCCAGCGACACCTCCAACAGCACAAACGCCAAGCCGGACAAATTGACGGAAGAGGACTTGCAAAAATGGCGCGCCGGCCTGGAAAAACTCATGGCTGAAGAGCGCCTGTATCTTGAACCGGAACTTACCCTGACCGACCTCGCCCGGCGGCTTCAAACCAACGCCTCTGTGCTGTCGGCCGTGGTGAACCGCGCCTTCGGTAAAAATTTCAACGACTTCGTGAATGCCTACCGGGTGGAGGCTGTGAAAAGCATGCTGCGCGACCCGGCGGTTGGCCACCTCTCCTTGTTGGGTATCGGGCTGGAGTGTGGGTTTAATTCAAAATCGACGTTCAACCGGGCGTTTCGCAAGGCCACTGGAATGTCGCCCGGCGCTTGGTTGCCCACAACCTAACACGAGCCTTGCAGGCGCTGCTCCGGTTGACTTAGCCATTTGGGAAACTAAAAAAAGTGCTTAGAGCATGTTGGGGATAGTTTTTGAAATTATGAGTCTCCCGTTTTTAGTACGATGTATTTCACTTGAGCAAGACGTACTATTTTCAGGCGCACCGGGACTTTTTTTGAAAGTCAAGATCAACCAGATTCTTAGTCGGCTACAACTGGGAGTACGTTTTTCACATCGATGCATCGAGCGCGCGTAAGTATGTTTCGGCGCGTTCTAAAAGCGCCCGTTGCCGGATTTCCGGCATTTTATCAAAACTGCGCACCAGCATGCCTAATCGGGGATTTTGCTCAAAGAAACTGCGGTGCGCGTGCAGGAACCGCCAGAACAGCGCGTCCCAAACCTCCTGCCAGGCGCCTTTAGGAAAGTCGCTCATTTTCAGCAAATAATTACTGCCGCTGATGTAGGGTTTGGTGGCCAGCAGGCCGCCGTCGGCAAACTGACTCATGCCGTACACATTGGGCACCATCACCCAGTCGTACGCATCGATGAACAATTCCATAAACCAACGGTATACTGCCTCCGGGTCGAATTCGCACAGGAGCATGAAATTGCCCAACACCATGAGTCGCTCGATGTGGTGGCAATAGCCGGTTCGGAGTACTTTACGGATCACCTGGTCTACGGGCGCGATACCGGTATCGCCGGTATAAAAAGCCGGCGGCAAGGGCCGGGAAAAGCCCCAAAAGTTGCGCCTGCGCTGTTGCGAGCCCAGGCCGTCGTACATTCCCCGTACAAACTCCCGCCAGCCAATGATCTGGCGCACAAAACCTTCGACAGACGGTAGCGGCACGTCCTGCGCCTCGGCGAAGGCCAGAGCCTGGTGGAGCGCATATTGCGGCGACAGCAGTCCGGTATTCAGCGCGGGCGTGAGCAGGCTGTGGTGCAAGATCAATTCCTGGCCGACGATGGCGTCTTCGTAGGGGCCGAAACCATGAAACCGGCGATCGAGAAATTGTCGAAACCAAGCCCGCGCGGCCTCGAAGCTGGTGGGGTAAAGCGGGCGCCCGGACAGCTGGCCGGGGTTATCCGGGAAATGCCGCTGTACATAGCCGACGGCTTCGGTATAAAAGCGGTCGGGTTCGGGGTGCTGCACTGGAGGCGGCGTTTTTCCGCTGGGGTATTTTTTCCGGTTTTCGGCGTCGAAGCTCCATTTGCCACCGGTGGGGATCTGTGCCCCGTTGAGCAGGACGCCGAGTTTTTTACGCTGTCGGATGTAGAATTGGGTTTGAAAAAAGGATTTTTTCGAGGGTTGGAAAAAAGTGGCGTTTTCGGCGCGGCTGTTCAGGAAAAGTGGGTTTTCATGCCATTGAAGCTGGATACCGGCGGCGTGAGCAGCCTGGCGAAGGCGTTTTTCCAGCCAGTTGTCGGTGGGGTCGATGGCGTTGATTTTTTTAACGCCCTGCTGTCCGAGGGTTCGGACGAGTTGTTGTACCGCCGAACAGTCGTGCTGTGCATCGATATAGCGCACGGTTTTACCTTTTGCCTGCAAAAAGTGTTCGTAAAACTTCATGCTGGCGCGGTGAAAGGCCAGTTTCTGTTGGTGAAAGGAGTACTGCCGGTAAAACAGTTGTTCTTCTACCAGGTAAAATTCGGCATCGTAGGAGAGCAGGGGGCTGGCTTCAAAAAGTTGGTGGGGAAACACCAGGTTGATCTGTTCCATGTTTGCGTTTGTTTCGGCGGCAGCGTTCGCTGCAATAGACGACGGTATCCCAGGCTTTTTCCCATTTCTTTCGCCACTGAAAGGGTCGCTGGCAGACCGGGCAGGTTTTTTCCGCCAGATGTTGTTTTTTCATGGTGCGGTGTTGCGGGTGTGGGTGCGGAGGATGCGCGTTTTTTCAGCTACGACCTGCTCGTGTTTCCGGTGCCCCCAGATTTTTGCGCGGGCGGCCCGGCCGCTGCTCTCCAGGTCGACCAATGGAGCGGGATACGTCCAATCGTGCACGCATGCATGCGCCGGAGAATTGCGCCAGTCATTGGCCGCCTAAGCCTCTTTTTGTTTAACACAATCGCCAAAATATTTTACAATGGTTAAACACTATGGAGCTCTTTCTGTTTGAAGAAGACTTTTTTCAACCAAATCAATTTGCTATGTTATTC
>CAZVZH010000175.1:0-9529 GCA_964630705.1 uncultured Saprospiraceae bacterium
CTTTTAAATCTTTCTGTCGCATCCCTTCACTAAAACTTTAAGTCGCACGACAACCTTCTAACCCTATACTATGTTCGAGCTCACGCAAACGCCCTTCGGCAAAAACCGGCTCTACACCTTGCACCACCCGGAAACCGGCGACGGGTTCAGCATCGTGCCCGGCCTGGGCGCTACCTTGCTGGAGTTGCAGTGCCGCGGCAACAACATTTTGGATGGTTACCAAAGTCCGGAAGAACTGGAAGCCGGGAAATGGGGTAAAAGCGCCGTGCTTTTTCCGTTTCCAAACCGCCTGAAAGACGGGCAGTACAGCTGGCTGGGGCACGATTACAGTTTTCCGATCAACAATACCGACACCGGCAATGCCATCCACGGTTTTGTGCGCCGGGAAACCTTCGAAGTGACCCGCATCGAGCTCACCCGGGAGAATGCCGAGCTCAGCTGCCAATTCAACTACCTTGGGCAGCACGCCTGGTATCCCTTCCCGTTTTCCCTGGAAATCACCTTCAATATGACCGACCGCAGCGTGTTCAGCGTGTCGTTTTTCCTGCGCAACCGCCACCGGGAAGCTATTCCCGTCGGACTGGGTTGGCATCCCTATTTCCGACTGGCGCCTACTGCCGACGAGCACCGTTTGCAACTACCTGCCTGCGCGCAGGTGGAGATTGACGCGCGCATGATTCCGACAGGGGCGCGCCGGCCTTTCCCCGATTTTTCGGAAGAGAAACTGCTGGGCGACACCCGACTCGACAACTGTTTTCAAGTGGAAAACAACCACGCGCTCTACCACCTCCGCCTGTTGGGGGGCGAACACGAACTCACCCTTGCGGCCAGCCGGAGTCTGTTTCCGTATTTCCAGGTGTTCACCCCGCCGCACCGCGAAAGCGTCGCCCTGGAACCGATGAGCTGCAATGTCAACGCGTTTCAAAACGGCGACGGGCTGGTGACGGTAGCGCCCGGCAGCGACTGGACGGCGGCTTTTATTTTGGAATATAAGTAGTAGCAGAGAAATACTTACCGCGTTCCCCAAGCTTGCACCGCGCGCACCAGCAAGAGTAAAAAGGCGAGGAACGACAAAAAAACAAAGGCATTGATACCCGGCGCCAGCCACGACCACCAGCTGCGCTGTTGCCGCGCACCGCGCCAGCCCCACCAAAATCCGACGGCGCTCAGGGCAAAGGTGGCCAGCATCAGCGTTACCGTTATCCAGTTTTTCCCTCCGGCAAATTGCGGCGAACGGGCAAAAAAGCCCATGGCCAAACAAGCCAGCACAGCAAACCACAAACTTCGGTTGGTATATTTCATATCCTTTTATCAGCTGGTTTGAACACGCCCATCAATCCCATCTCCTTTATCTAGCCTTTTTTCGCCGCCACAAATAAACAAAGCCGCCCAGACTCAGCGCAGCGGCAAGGTAAAAAACTGCAGGCATTCGATCCAGCTGGTTGGCAAAGTACCAACCTGCGCCCAGCGCCCCTACGCCAATGGCAATTTCAAGGGAAATGTACATCGTGGCCATTGCCCGGCCTTTGCGGCCGGGGTGCCCCAAGTCGACCGACCAGGCGTTGATCGCCGGGGCGAAAATGCCGTTTCCAAGTCCGAACAGCACAGACGCCAGGTAAAGCATTTCCGGGGTATGCGTGCGGGCAAAAGCCAACATGGCCGCCGCGATCACCAAGGCCGACACCTGCAATACCGGTTCGCGGCCGTACTGGTCGGAAATACGGCCTGCAAACAAGCGGGTGGCCACGCTCGCCAGGGTGAACAAGGTGAAAAATGTGCCCCGGTTGGCTACCCCCACCGCATCGCTCAGGTCGGGCACCAGCGTCAGAATCACGCCGTACCCGAAATAACAGAATACCATCACGATACCCGCCGGAATAACCAGCGGATCGTAAATATCGTCTTTCGAGATGCGGAGCAGACGCCAGCGGAAAGCCTCCCGCTCCTCCAGCGTTTCGTGCAAGCGCACCATCACCAGCATCGACAAGCCTGCCAATGCCGAGCTGGCGTAAAACATGGCGTCGGTCGACCCCTGCTGTACAATCCAACTCCCCAGCGGGGGCGCTGCCGCGCCGCCTATGCTGAAACAAATGCCTAGCATACCCAACGCTTCGCCGCGCCGGTGCGCCGGCACAATGTCGGCTGCATAAGCCACCGTGCCCGTCGGTTTGAAGCCTGTGGAAAAACCGTGAAAAAACCGCAAGGTCAGGAAACCCGAAACGAAGTAAAGTGGGGGGTACAACAGGCCGCAAACCACACAGGCCAGCACACCGATGTACATCACCGGGATGCGGCCGACCGTATCGGCGAGTTTACCGCTGAAGGGCCGGGAAATGCCGGCAGTGATGGTAAACAAAGCGATGATCCAGCCCTTGTGCTCCCCGCCGCCCATGCTGTCGAGGTAAGCCGGCAACTCTGGGATCATCATGTTGAAACTACCTGCAAACAAGCCGTGCGACAAGCAAAGCAAGAGGAAAGCCCGGGTGTACAAGGGGGTATCGGGCGATGTGGATGGCTGCATGAGCGGAGGAGTGCGCGGGTTATCGCCCGAGCTTATTTTTCAAAAAACCCGTCAACACCGCCAGCCCCTGGTCGAAGTGCTCGTTGTTGTTCACCACCAGGTCGGCTTCTTCCCGGTAGGGGAAAATATAGCGCTCGTAAGCCGGCAACACATGGTGCTGATACTTGTACAGCACGTCTTCCAGCGGGTAGTTGCGCTCCACCTGGTCGCGGTAAATACGCCGGATCACCTTGAGGTTTTCCTTGGCATTGATAAACACTTTGAGGTCGAGCAGCCGCGATATTTTTTTGTAGTGAAATACGAACAAACCCTCCACGACGATCACCGGCGCCGGCTGAAAGGTCAGCGTTTTGGCTACAGCCTTTGGGTTGTTAAAAGTGTACTCCTGGCGGCTGACGGTTTCGCCTCGGATCAGGCGCTCAAGGTCCTGGCGAAAGGCTTTTTTGTCAAAAGACCGGGGCAGGTCGAAGTTTTTTTCGCCGCGTTCATCGGTATGCTGGTCTTCGCGGGGCAGGTAATAATCGTCCTGCGAAACGATGCACAGCTCGTCGGGCTGGAATTGTTCGCGCAATTGGCGGATGAACGTGGTTTTGCCGCTGCCGCTGCCGCCGGTGATCCCGATCAGAAAGGGTTTCATTATTATGGAGTGCTTGGGTAGGGGCGACCCTCGCGGTCGCCCGACAAATGGATGAAATTGATCAACAAAGTTTGGGGCAGCAGGGCGCAAAATTAAAAATTTTTCCAGTCCGGCCCGGCTGCGTACATTTAGCCGCACTTTAGAGGCGTACAAACGAAAAATTACACTGCATGGATTTATTGATCAATATTGGCCGCGGGCTGTTGGGCATAGTCAGTTTGCTGGGCTTGTGTTACTTGTTGAGCCGCAACCGCCGCGCCATTAATTGGCGCCTCGTCAGTTCGGGCATTGGGTTGCAACTGTTGTTTGCTGTGCTGGTACTGAAAGTGCCGGGGGTGAGTTGGGCGTTCGACGAGTTTGCCAAAATTTTTACCTATATCATTCAGTGGTCCGAAGCGGGCGCCCGCTTTTTGTTTGGCGACCTGGCTACGGGCGAAAAAGGTTTCGGGTACATTTTTGCCTTCCGCGTTTTGCCCACCGTAATGTTTTATTCGGCCCTTTCAGCGGCTTTGTTCTACTTCGGTATTTTGCAAAAAATCGTTTACGGCATCGCCTGGGTGCTCACCCGCAGCATGGGCCTGAGCGGCCCGGAAAGCCTGGCTGCCGCCGCCAACGTTTTTATCGGCCAAACGGAAGCGCCCCTCATTATCCGGCCCTACCTGGCCGGCATGTCGCGCTCCGAAGTGATGTGCCTGATGACCGGCGGCATGGCCACCATAGCCGGCGGCGTGTTCGCCGCCTACGTGGGCTTCCTCGGCGGCGACGACCCCGCCCAGCAGCTGCTTTTCGCCCGGCACCTGCTGGCGGCCTCCATCATGTCGGCCCCAGCCGCTATCGTCTGCGCTAAAATTCTGATGCCCGAAACCGAAAAGCAAGAACTCGACAAACTGACCCACACCGACACCCACGTCGGCGACAACCTGCTCGACGCGCTCTCCCAGGGCACTTCCGACGGCCTGAAACTGGCGGTGAACGTAGGCGCCATGCTCATCGTGTTCACCGCGCTGGTGTTTATGCTCAACTGGATTTTGCAGCATACTGTGGGGCACTGGACGGGCCTCAACGAGCAAATCCAGGCCGCTACCGGCGGGCGTTTCGAAGGCCTGACCTTTACCTATGTGCTGGGACTGGTATTCGCCCCGCTGGCCTGGTTGCTGGGCACCCCTTGGGCCGACAGCATGATGGTGGGCCAACTCCTGGGCATGAAAACCATGATCAATGAATTTGTCGCCTACGGCGCTATGGGCGACATGCAAAAAGCCGGGGTGCTGAGCCTCAAAGCCGAAATTATCGGCTTATACGCGCTGTGCGGCTTTTCCAACTTTGCGTCCATCGGCATCCAGATCGGGGGCATCGGCACCCTCGCGCCCAATCAGCGCAAAACCCTGACGGAACTGGGCTACTGGTCGCTCATCGGCGGCTCGTTTGCCTGTTTTCTCACCGCTGCGATTGCCGGCATGTTGTTGTAGTATTTTGCGCTGGCAAAGTTTTTGTAGCTTTGCCTCCGGATTTGAGAAGTGGCATAACAACTTCCGTTTTCCAACACTACTGTGCGCCGCCTAATCTACATGGCGCAGCCCTACGTCGCGGGGCTGCTTCTGCTCGCCATTGGCTATCAGCAACTGGTGGGGCGGAGCTATGTTCGCCGGGTGTATTACGTTGAAATTGAGGCAGAAATGAACCAAAAGGAAGCGGCCGTAGCCCAACGTTACCGCTCCAGCACCGGCATCGACGCTTTTGTGGAAGCCGACGGTCAGGCTGCTTTGCTCCTGCAAACGAACCAGCGCAGCGGCTACGGCGCACCGGTGGTGTTTTCCAAAGAAATCGACGGCGAGCTTTACCATTTCACCGTCGACCAGGAAGCTGTTCGCATCGCCTGCGAATCGGGCTGCCAGCAGGCTCCCCTGGAGCTGCCCAACAGCCAAACCCTCCTGCAAAAGTTATTTCCCGATTATTATTTCGACGTAACCAGCCTCCCCGGCCTTGCGTCGGCCCGCCCGATCGAAAGCGGGGTGTTTGAAGTGGCCGGCGATGCTTCCGATGCGGAGCGCGCCATTCCTTATCCGCCGCCCAGGCAGGTATAGTTCTGTGATTTTCAACGCGGTTTGTATCCCGCCCTGCACCGGAGCTGCTCTGGCGCAGGGGCTTGCATATTTTTCAAATTGGACTTTTGACCTTTTTTGAAACCTCTCGTGTGGGGGCGTTTTTTTTAGTCAAAAGTCAAATTTGAAAAGTCAAATTTGAAAAAGTGCTCACCGCAAGTTCGGATCGACAGACTGCGCCGTCAGCGCCCCATCCCCCCCCGGAACGGCGCTTGTTTTTCACTTTCAAACGATATATCAACAATGAAAAATTTTACCCTGTCGGCTGTCCTGCTGACACTCTCCATATGTACAGCCGCGCCCCTGTGCGCGCAAACCCCTGCCGATGCCATCATGATGCAGCCCCGCGAAATTTGCGTGGCCCTGGCCTATGAGCACGCCTCCTTCGACCAATACTGGGAAGGCGAAAAACTGCGCTCCAACGGCACTATTGCCACCGTTTCCCGGGACGCCGGCATGGCCATGCTGGCTTGGGGCGTATGGGGCAAGCTGAATTTCCTGGCCGGATTGCCCTACGTGAAAACCGCGTCCAGCGAGCCCAATGGCGGTTACTTTGCCGGCGCCAAAGGCCTCCAGGATCTGAGTCTGGCGCTCAAATACCAGTTCGTGGAAAAACAACTGGGCCCGGGCAAACTGGCCCTGCTCTCCACCCTGGGCTTTTCCCTGCCAGTGAGCAACTACTTGTCGGACTACCGCCCGTACAGCCTAGGCTTTGGCGCCACGGAAATCAGCCTGCGCGGCATCGCGCAATACCAACTCGACAATGGTTTTTACGCCCGTACCGCCTTCGCTTACCTCCGCCGCGGCCAAACGGAAGCCGAACGCAACTACTACTACAACAACGGCAGCTACTACACCCCTTGGATGGATGTGCCCAATGCCTGGACCTACCAAGCCGTTCTGGGCAAATGGCTGTTCGACTACCGTCTGAAACTCGAAGCCAATTTTGGCGGCCTGCGCTCTGTGAGCGGCGACGACATCCGCCCCTACGCCGCCCCGCAACCCACCAACCGCGTGGAAGAACAGGCAGTAGGCGCCTGGGGACAGTTTTTTTTCAAAAAACTCAGAGGGCTGGGCTTGCTCGCCTATTACTCCCAAGTGCTCCAGGGCCGGAACACCGGCAAATCCACCGTTTTTGGCGGCGGCGTAACCTATCAATTCAAATACTAAAACCATCCAAGCAAGAAAGTCATGAAACATATCGCTATACTGTCCAAAATGGTCCTGGGGCTGCTCGCGCTGTCGGCGTTTTTCCTCTCCTGTGAAAAAGACTTGCCTACCCAGGCCGATTACACCGATTACCTGTTCGATGGCGTCGACCCCAACGGGGGCAATTGGAAACCTGTGTTGCTCAGCAGCGCCGACCAAATTGCCATTCCGGCGCCGGAAGAGGTGACCTCAGCCGCTTACCAGGCCGAACTGGCTGCCGTGCTGCAAGCCACCTCCAGCATCAGCAGCGCCGACCAGGCCGCCATCGACTACTGGACCAACAACCCCGCCCTGCGCTGGAATGAAATCGCACTTGAACTCATTGCCAAGTACAACCTCATTCCCGGGCCCAACGACGACGGCACTTATCCTGTGCCCGACCAGGCCAATCCCGGAGCTACACCCAATTTCCCTTTTGCCCACCCGCCCTACGCCGTGCGCGCCCTGGCCTACTTGGGCGTGGCGCAGTTCGACGGCCTGATTACTGCCTGGCACTACAAATTCCAGTACAACCGCCCGGCGCCGTACAAAACCAATGCTGCCATTCCGGCTGCTTATACCGACAATTTGCTGCCCTCGTACCCTTCCGACGGAGCCGCCATCGCCGCCGCCTCCCGCGACATCTTGTCGGCTATGTTTCCGCTGGAAAAAGACTACCTGGCGCAAAAAGCCGCCGAGCACATGAGCAGCCTAATTAAAGCCGGCGAAAACGTGCAAAGCGACATTGATGCGGGTTCGTTCATCGGCGCCGAAGCAGCCAAAGTGGCCCTCAACCGCGCGAAAACCGACGGTATGAGCAAGGCGCAGTGCCCCAAACCAGTGGCCGACTCAATCCGCCAGGCCGCTTTCGATCGCTTCGGTTGGAAATGGGAGAACCTCGAGGTGCCGCCCCGCCCGGTAGGCCTGGCGCCCTTGTACGGACAGGTGAAAATGTGGAACGTGGCCAACGTCGAATCCGTACGCCCCGCCCCGCCGCCGGCTATCGGTTCGCCGGAGTACGAGCGCGACAAAGCCGAGCTGATCCAGCTGGCCACCAATATGACCGACGAGTGGCGCGCCATCGCCAATTTCTGGCAAGACGGCATCGGCACCTACACCCCGCCGGGGCACTGGAACCGTATTGCCAAGGAGTACATCATCCGCTACCAGCTGAATCCGCTGCGTACCGCCCGCACTTTCGCCTACCTTAATATAGCCATGATGGATGCCGGCATTAGCTGCTGGGACGCCAAATATTACTACCACTATCCCCGGCCGATCAACCTGATCGAAAATTTTAAAACCATTGCCGGTACGCCCAACTTCCCGAGCTACACCTCCGGGCACAGCGTGTTCTCCGCCTCCGGAGCCGAAGTGCTCGCGCATATTTTCCCGACCGAAGCCGCGCTTTTCCGCGACTGGGCCAAAGAGGCCGCGCTTTCCCGCGTGTACGGCGGCATCCACTGGCGCTTCGACGCTGAGGTCGGCACCGCTCAGGGTATTCTGGTAGCCGGCTATACGCTACAGGTGGCGCAAAACGATGGCGCGGAGTAGCTGGCCTGCGTTTTTCAAAAGTGACGGAGTGCCTGCGCAAAAGGTATCCAGCATCTTGAAGCCGACAAATTTCAGTTTGGATAGAAAAACAGTGTTGCGGTAGGCTTTCGACAGGATGAACAGGATTTTCAGGATTTTTATAGGCGGTTTCACCGCTTATGGTTATTTGGCCGGCTTTGTGCCGACCAAGTATTAAATCCTGAAAATCCTGTTTCTTCTGTCTGTCTGCCTCTGAAACCCTGTCAAAAAACATTGTCGCAGCGGTCAATCGGCATGTCTGAATCCCAGGAAAATCCGGGATAACTCCCGTATTCGTTATTTCGGCTAAATTGTCCCGGATCGCCTACTTTCGCCCCTCGAAGCCAATTTCCCGCAGCCACCCATGCATTCCCACATTCTTCAACAGTTTCACGATCTTTTTCCCGGCAAAGCGCCCGTGCTCGTGCGGGCGCCCGGGCGTTTCAACCTCATCGGCGAACACACCGACTACAACCTCGGCTGGGTGCTGCCCGG
Organism: uncultured Saprospiraceae bacterium; assembly: GCA_964630705.1. Classification (GTDB taxonomy): domain Bacteria; phylum Bacteroidota; class Bacteroidia; order Chitinophagales; family Saprospiraceae; genus M3007. Next base: position 8,516 of record CAZVZH010000175.1, read on the forward strand.
CGCCATCGACAAATGCCTTTGGCTAGCCTTGGCGCCGGCCGACCGCTGCGACATCCGGGCTCTCGACACCGGCGAACGCCAGGCCTTTCAACCGGGCGAACCGACAGCGCCGGGCAGTCCCGGCTGGACGGCTTATTTCACCGCCGTCGTGCAGGAGCTGCGGGAGCGCGGCTATCCGGTCGGCGCATTTTGCGGCGTATTTGGCGGCGATATCCCTGTAGGCGCCGGCTTGTCGTCGTCGGCGGCCTTGTGTTGCGGGCTGATTGGCGCGCTGGCGGTACTGTTTCAGTTTCCGGTGGAGCGCCGCGAAATTGCCCGTATCGCGCAGGCGGCTGAACACCGCATCGGGCTCAACTGCGGCCTGATGGACCAGTACGCCGTGCTGTTTGGCAAAAAAGACCGGCTGATTCTGCTCGATTGCCAGGCGCTCAATTTTCAATACGTGCCCTTGCACACCGGCGATTACGCGTTGGTGCTGCTGCATTCGGGCGTACACCATGCCCTGGCTGCCGGCTCGGGCTACAACGACCGGCGGGCTTCCTGCGAACGGGTGGTTGGTTTTTTACAAAAAGAAAATCCGGCCCTGAGGAGCCTGCGCGACCTGAGTCCGACCCTGCTGCAAGCGAACCGCGCCGAACTCGACCCCGTCGACTACCGCCGCGCCGCCTACGTGCTGGCCGAAAACGAGCGGGTGCTCCGCATCGCCGCCGCGCTGAACGACGGCAACCTGATCGAGCTCGGTCGGCTGCTTTACGAAGCCCACGACGGTTTGCGTTACGCGTATGAAGTTACTGTTCCGGAAATCGACTTGCTGGTCGACCTGGCCCGCGCCGAAACGGCGGTGCTGGGCGCCCGCATGGTGGGCGGCGGCTTTGGCGGCTGTACGCTCAACCTGGTGCACCGGGCGGAAAAAACAGCCGTGGTGGAGCGCATTTCAGCCGCCTATTTTGAAAAAACCGGGCTCCGGCCGCAGTCGATCGAGGTGGCGGCTTCGGAGGGCTTGCAGGTGTTTTA
>CAZVZH010000176.1:0-9489 GCA_964630705.1 uncultured Saprospiraceae bacterium
CTTGCGTTTCCGGGTGTCGGAAGATGTGCAGGAACTGTGGCTCAAGGTTCGGTCGGGGCGGGCTTGACCTTACTGCGACAAAACCAACACCAGGGTGCTTTGCTCGGGGCTGACGACGCGGTCGACCCGCACCCGCACGCCGGGCTGAACCTCGGCGTCTTCGCCCAGGCGCATATTGGGCCGGGATGCTTCCAGCACATCGGCCCAGGCCCGCAGGGGGGCTTGTTTCGGAGAAAAGGTGCTGAGAAACACCAGCTGCCGAACGGCTTCTTTGACCCACATGGAATCGGGGAATTGGCGAAAATCGCCCTGGACGGTAAACCGGAACTCCTGGCGGGTTTCGTTGCACACCTGCTGGTTCACTTCCAGCAACACCCGGGTGTCGAGCAGCAGGCTTTCCAACGACTCCTGGCCTTGTTTTTCAAAATTATACTGCTCCACGTGCGGGAGCTTAGCGTCGAAAATCGGTTCCGGTTTGTACTGGCAACGGGTATCGCCGGCACAGGACGCGCAAAGGAGCGCGAGCGTTATTCCGGCTAGAATTTGAATTTTCATAGGTAAAAATTGTCGACAACTTCGCGCCCCAATACCGGGCAGGCCCGCAAAAGTACATAGTTTTGCGGGCTTACTTTTCCGGGCAACGCGCCCCAGGTTGGCCAAAACTTTCCACCATGCCGAGTATTCTGATTCGAAATATCAAAACCCTGGTACAAGCTGAAACCCAGGCGCGCAGCCTGGCCCGCGGCGCAGAAATGGCGCGCCTTCCGGTTGTGCACCAGGCTTTTTTGTTGTTGGAAAACGACCGGATTGCGGCGTTCGGGCCGATGGACGCCTGCCCGGAACGGGCCGACCAAACACTGGACGCCAGCGGCCGGTTGGTCTTGCCCGGCTGGTGCGATTCGCACACCCACATCGTTTTTGCCGCCACCCGGGAAGAGGAATTTGTCGACCGCATCCGCGGCATGTCGTACGAGGAAATTGCGCGGCGGGGCGGCGGTATTTTGAATTCTGCCCAGCGCCTGCAGCAAACTTCGGAGGACGCCTTGTTCGAATCGGCCCTGGAGCGCCTGCACGAGGTGATCGGTTTTGGCACGGGCGCCATCGAGATTAAAAGCGGTTACGGATTAAGTGTAGAGAGCGAACTAAAAATGTTGCGCGTGATCCGGCGGCTCAAAGTGGTGAGCCCTATTCCGATCAAAGCGACTTTTTTGGGCGCGCATGCCATTCCGAAGGAGTACCAGCACCGGCGGAGCGAGTATGTTGATCTGGTGGTGCAGAAAATGTTGCCCAAAGTAGCGGAAGAGGGTTTGGCGGACTACTGCGATGTGTTTTGCGACCAGGGCTTTTTCACCGTTGAGGAAACCGACCGCATCCTCAAAGCTGGCTGGATGTACGGTTTGAAGCCGAAAATTCACGCCAATGAATTAGGGTACACCGGCGGCGTGCAGGTGGGCGTGGCCAACCATGCGATTTCCGTAGATCACCTGGAATACACCGAAACAGCCGAAATCGAAGCCTTGCTGAGCAGCCAAACCCTGCCCACCTTGTTGCCCGGTTGCGCTTTTTTTCTCGGCATTCCTTTTGGCCCGGCCCGGCGCATGATCGACGCCGGCTTACCGGTGGTGTTGGCCAGCGACTACAATCCTGGCTCGGCGCCCTCGGGTCGGATGAGCCTGGTGGTTTCGCTGGCGTGTATTAAAATGGGTATGTTGCCGGAAGAGGCGATCAATGCCGCCACGCTCAACGGCGCCCGCGCCATGGAACTGGAGTCGGAATACGGCACCATCCTGCCTGGTAAAAAAGCCAACCTCTTCATCACGAAGCCCTTAAACTCCATCGCCCAACTCCCCTACTCTTTTGGCGCCGACCCGGTGGAAACCGTCCTGGTGAACGGCCGGGTTTGGGAGCGGCCGGGTGGCAATAACAAATGTTAAGGAGCCGTTTTGCGGCCGTTCACTCCACCACTTACGCCACAGAATATTTATTGCCGCCGCAATAGGAACGAAAGCGGGCGATTGCCTAATTTTGCGTCCACTTTTTCATTTTCGCTTCAAATGAGGCCCGGCAGACCGGATCAACTGTTAAAACTGGTCTGAATGACAGCAAATTAGGCCTAAGTTGTATCTCTTTGCAGGACAATCCCGTGCTCATCCATATCCATTAACCATTGCAAATTTTTTCGCATGCACAAACTTCTAATCCTGTTGTTTTTTTGCCTGACGGCTACCTGGTTACAGGCTCAGGTTCCAAAAACGATCACGCTCAATCCCGCTAAATCTTCCGCCCAACCGAACCCCGACGCGCCCGACGCCGCCTGCTTTGCCGGCACCTTCACCCCGGGTCCAATCGTCGGGCAAAGCAATGACAACAGCCTCGATACGATCTACTTATGCTTCGGCGACTCCATTCTGATCGACCATAATGGCGACCAGATGTTTATGGACCCCGATCCAACCACCTTGCCGGGCATCAGCTATGTGTTTTACAATTGCCCACCAACCGGTACCGGCGACCCGGTAGCCGTTCTTTCGGATCCCTGCCTCTGGCCAGGCTCGCCTGGAACAGGCTTTTGGGCCACCAGCGGCCCGCCGAGCGGCGACCACTGGTTTTTCAACACTGGCGGACTGATCAATGCCACTACCTTCGGAAACGGCAACCCGGTATTGATCTGGTTTGCCCCGATTACCGTAACGGATCACCCCAACGGCATGCTCGAACAGGGCTGCGTAGATGTAAACACCAACGCTGCTTTTGCGGTGGTGTACCTGAAACGCATCACCGAAATTGGCCCGAATGGGATGACCACGGTGAACACCAATTTTACGGACGACTGCAAAGGCCGTTTTCGCCTGCGCGGCGGCTTTCCGGAATGGGACCTGAACGCTACGTACAAAGTGACCATCCGACTGGCCAGCGACCCCAGCGTTAAAGCCTTGATTTACACGCCGCCGGCGCAAATGAAACACAGCACCGACATTATTTTTTCGGTGCCGCAGCCGGGCATTTATGAAGTAATTGTGGAAGACGGCAAAAGTTGCGACCACATCTTTCAGATCAACATGGCTTCCTGCACCTCTACAGACAACGTGGGGATTTCCTTGCCGGAAATGGTGGGCCCTCCGGGCGGTCAGGTGTGCGTGCCGCTCCGCATCAACAATTTTACGGATATCATTGGCACCTCTTTCTCGCTGGGTTGGGACCCCACGGTACTGCAGTTTGACAGTGTGCGCAACCCCCACCCCAACCTCACGGGTTTTAACCCTGCGAACAACCTGAACACCAACAATGCCGGCCAGGGTTTCTTGGGAATCCTGTATTCCGACTTTATCAATGCGAACGGCACCACGATTCCCAGCGGGGAAACAATGGTGGAAGTTTGTTTTACCATTATCGCCCCGCTCGACTCCTGCTCGGCGCTGGACATCGGGAGTTTCCCCTCTTTGGTGACCATGGACAATGCCTTCGGGTCGCAGCTGGCCATCACGATCGACACCGGCTCGGTTTGCGTTCAATTTATACCGCTGGAGGTGGAATTCGCCGTCGGCCCGCCCACTTGTAATGAAATGGCGCCCTTGTGTGCCATTATCAAAGACGGCGCCGCGCCCTTCGATGTCACCTGGCGGCAGTTGCCCAACGGCAACGGCGGGCTGGTGACTACCCTGGTGGCCGACACCATCAAAACCTTGCCCCTGGCGGAAGGCACTTGGGAAATATGCGTCACCGACCAGAACGGCGGCGGGCAAACGGTGTGCGACACCCTGACGATAGACGTGCCCAGTTTGGGCGCCACCCTGGCTGTGGTGCAATTGCCAAGTTGTAACGGCGGCATGAATGGCTCGCTTCGGGCGGATGTAACCGTGGATGGCGTGACGATTCCTCCCCCTTCCGCAGGTTTTACCTTTCAATGGAACACCGTGCCGCCGCAAACCAACCAAACCATTTCGAACCTGAAAGCCGGCAACTACAGCGTGATCGTAACGAATACCGCCACCGGTTGTACGGCCATTGCGGCAGGCTCGCTGAGCCAGCCCGCGCAGATCGTGCCCGACATCCAGATTACGCCGGCTTCCTGCCAGGGCATCTCCGACGGCCGGATTATTACTACCGTGATGGGCGGCACGCCCGGGTCGGCCGGCAATGAATACCTGTTCAATTGGGAGTATACGCCCGATTGCAACAGCACGAGTTTGTTTGTCGACGAATCCGGCAGCGGCAATCCATTTACCATGAATAACAAACCTGCGGGTTGCTATTTCGTAACGATTACCGACGGCAACGGTTGCACCTACGTGCACCCGGTGGAAATTGAAGTCCCGAACGCCCGCGAGGTAACGCTCGACACCATTACCATCGACAACCCGACTTGTTTCGGCGCAGCAAACGGCAATGTGGAAATCCAAATAAATGCCCAACCGGCATTTATCAACCCCGCTATGCTCTTTTTCTGGAACCCCGTTCCGCCGACGACCACCGCGGGCACCCAAACCAACAACGGCGACATGTCGCAATACAGCAACCTTGCTGCGGGAACGTATGAAGTGCTTGCCCTAGAAACCAACAGCGGTTGCTCCGTTGGCGCGGTGTTTACCCTAAACCAGCCCCCGGATTTGAACGTCGCCACCACGGCGAAAACCAACCCGTCTTGCTCCCTGCAAAACAACGGTTCGATCACCGTGGCAGGAACGGGCGGCACGCCCAACTACGTGTTCACCTGGACGGCCAACCCGCCGGTGGTGCTGCCCTCTGGAACCAACCAGCAAAACCTGACGCCCGGCACATACACCGTCACGATCACGGATGCCAATGGTTGTAAAGACTCCTTGACCATAGCCTTGCCGCTGCCGCCGCCGCCAGCCATTACCAGCATCGACTCCACTTCGATCGTGTGCGGCGCCGACGGCTGCCTTACCGTGAATGCGCCGACAGCAGTTGGCTTCAACTGGACTACCTTGAGCGGTTTGCCCATCGGCAACACAGCCAAGGTTTGTAGCCTGCCTGGCGATACCTATGTGATTGTGATCAACGATGCGCAAAACTGCGTCAACAGCGATACCGTGACCTTAGAACCGGTAGTTCCCGTGTTTTTTGCCGACACCTTGCTGCAACAACCGAACTGCAACGGCGGAAACGACGGTACCATCGCCCTGGATGTTCAGGGGGGAAATCCCGGATATATTTACAAATGGTCGGGCGGGCAAAGCACTTCCGTTTTGCCGGCGATCGCCTCCGGCACCTACACGGTAACGGTCACCGACCTTCAAGGCTGTACGCTGGTGGGCACCTTCGTACTGCCCAACCCGCCGGGAATCATCGTTCAGTACAACAACATTCAGCCGGCAACTTGTCCGGGTGTGTGTGATGGTCGTGTGGAAGTGGTGTCGTATTACAATACCGTGCCGCCGACTTTTGTCAACCTGGATTTTCTCTGGGAAGACGGCTCCACGGATTCTGTCCGGACAGACCTTTGCGCTGGCTTCAATACGGTAACCGTGACCGACCCGGTTAAAACCTGCTTTAAAATAGATTCCTTATCGATCGACAGTCCGCCCGCTTTTGTGGTGAATTTCGACACCATTCCGGTAACCTGTTTCGGCGGCGCCGACGGGGAAGCCCGGGTGATGGTCAGCGGGGGCAACGGCGTTCCGTTCACCTATTTGTGGAACAACAACTCCACCCAACCAGCGGCGGTAGGTTTGATGGCGGGCGACGCTACGGTTACCATTACGGATAAAAACGGTTGCGTCGATACGTTTACCACTATGATCACCCAACCGGCTGAGATTCTGGTAAATCCGGACTTTTCAAAAACGGAAGTCCCGGATTGCTTCGGAAACAGCACCGGCACCCTGGCCGTAACTGCCACGGGCGGCGTGCCCGATTACAACTACAATTGGGCCAATGCCAGCGGCACGAATGTGGGCAATGAAAACCCGCTCGGCAACTTGCCGGCAGGTATTTACACCGTTACCGTAACGGATATCAACGGCTGCACCAAAGTGGCCAGCCAATTGCAACTACAAGACCCGCCGCCGGTGCAAGGCACCTTCCTGCCCTGGGAAGACATCCTGTGCTTCGGCGACGAGACAACGCTGGTGATCGACACCATTTTCGGCGGCTCGGGCGCGCCGTATCAGTACAGCCTCGACTTTGGCGTGTTCCTGGATGCCGGTTTCCAAACACCGCTGACTGGCGGCGAGCACTACATCACCTACATCGACCGGCAGGGCTGCGAATACACCGATACGATTTTTGTGCCCGAACCGGATCAGATTGTGGTGACCTTCGATCCGAATGTTTTTGAAATTGAATTGGGCGACTCCATCCAGTTGCTTCCGGACATCAGCGGCGCTCTGGTGGCTGATTTTACCTGGACGCCCGCCGAATTTGTCAGCAACCCCGACACGCTGGAGCCCTTCACCCGCACCTATGAATCGCAAACCTACACCCTGGTGGTTTTCGACGACAAAGGCTGCTCGGCAACCGGCTCCGTCCAGGTGAATATCGACCCGAACCGCAATGTTTACATCCCCAACGTATTCATTCCGGCCGAGCCGAAGGGGCTGAACGACCACTTCAATGTGTACACCGGCAGAGGGGTGGAAATCGTAAATTACATGCGGGTGTTTGACCGTTGGGGCAACCTGATGTACGAGCGCGAGAAATTCCAACCCAACGGCAATGATTTTTCCGAAGGCTGGGACGGCCGCTACAAAGGCGATTACGTGAACCCGGGCGTGTACGTGTATGTCGTGGAAGTGAAATTCCTCGACGGCCGCGTATTGCTCTACCGGGGCGACGTGACAGTGCTGCGCTAAACCAGCGCCTTTCGATATAAAAAAAGCCTGCGATGGATGCATCGCAGGCTTTTTTTATATCGGGTTGTTCTATTGTTTGCCTTCCGGCTTTTTAGCTTTCCTGGGTTTTCCGGGGGTACCGAGGATGTTTTTGCCTTTTTGAGTATCCAACACCGGCTCGGGGCGGGGCGCTTCTTCCTGGACATCGTTAAAAATCTTGTCGATGAATTTCCAGCGTCCCTTTTCCAATTTGTAGGCGTCATAGCTGCCGTCGGGGATGTACATGATACCGCCGGTGTACGGATTGGGGTATGGGATGAGGTGGTCGAGCAAAACGACCTGATACTGCTCGTCCCAGTTCAGCCGCACCCGCGCTTCGGAGCTGTACTCCAAAATAATGCGCTGTTCGCTTTCGCGGCCGTCGGGGTATTCGAATACCGGGGCGCCAAAAACGGGTTTCCCTTCAGCGTCGAAACTCAGCACTTCCAGCACCTTGCGTTTATCAAAAAAGGTATAGCCGTCGAAGCCAAAAAGCAGGTACTTGCGGCCTTCCCGGGTATCGAAGGGGAGCAAATTGTAGTACAGGGCGCCGTACCAAAAATCCGGCGAAGTAGCCGTGTGCACCGGCAGGCCCGGCATTTCAAAGCTGCGGTCGATGAGGGGAAAGAGCCGGAGCTCGGGCTGTTTCATTTGAATTGCGCCGTAGTATCGGTGGGTGGAGTCGTCGACAAAAAGTTGCCAGGTAAAAATGCGGAAACTGCTATCCGGCGGATAAAGAATGGACACGCTGTTGAGCCGGCTGAAGGGGTAATGGAAGGAATTCTCCGTTTTGAGCGCCTGTACCAATTTGGTAATCAGAGCCTTGCAGGCCATAAAGCGCATATCGGGTTGGGAATCATTGACTACGGCGAAAGCCAGAATGGCCAGGGTGTCTTCGCTGGCCCGAAGTTGGGCCACGGTTTCCGGCGCCAGTTGAACCGCAGTTTTTGTTTTTTTCTGAGCGCTGAGCAGGGTTGGCAACACCAACAGCGCTGCGAGGAGCACTAAACTTTTGTACATGTGAATTGGGTTAAAAAATGGAAAAGCGCACCCAAAACGCCGCTGCTGCGTGCAAAATTGTCTGTGAAAAAGTGCGTGTCTACTCCAGTTCGGCAATTTTTTCCATCAGCCATTCATGGTTCACGTGGTTGGCTTTTTCCTGGATCAGTTCTTTTTTTAGTTTGGCCAGAGCGGCCTTGTCGCTGGGAGCAATGCGCGTCAGGCGGCGCACATATTTGATCAGGTTCAGGTAGCTTTTTTTGCGGGCTTGGGGGATATTTTTTTGCCGGTTGAGAAATACTCGAAAGGATTCCATAAACGACTCCAGGGCGTCGTGTTCGTCCAGTTCGTAATAGGCGTTGAGGAGCATGGTTTTGCTGAGCAAGTTGTAGCCGATGTCTTCGTACTCCAGGTTGCGCAGCAGGGCCAACACCTGGTCGAACTTGCGCTGGTACCGGTACAAACGGGCCAGGTTGAAGGTATAAGTATTTTCGCGGGTGTCGGCTGGCAGGTGCGCTTTGTATTTTTCGATAAAACTTTCGGCCCAGTCGAGTTTGCCCAGGCGGAGCGCAACAGCCGTGGTGTTGTTGAAGCGCCAGGTAGCCAGTTCGCCGTTCAGGATAAAAACGCCTTTTTCCAAGCCTGCTTCAAACAGGTCGAAATATTCTTTTAAAAAAAGTTGGTTGCCTTTGTTCAGCTTTCCGGTACAGTAGTGCAGGGCGGAGTCGTACAGTTCGATCGCTTCTTTTTTGGGCATGGCTGCGCCAAACTCGTCGAGCAGCTTGCGGAGCCGGAAGTAAAACTGGTCGTTGCCCTCATCGAAAAGCGTGAGAAAGGAGTTGTAATAAATGGCCAGCTCCGGCTGTTGCGCCATGTCGAAGGTTTGCAGAAAGGTCAGAATTTCCTCATTGAAATGGAGTTCGTACACGAAATTTCCTGTGCGGCGCTGGCTCAGCACCGAACTGTACAATTTGAGTTTTTCGATCCAGTAAAATACATCCAGGTGCAGCGAGATTTCCTCGAGATTGGCCCGGGTGTTCAGGGTGACGTCGAAGTTCATCATTTCGTAATACAGCCGTTCGGTGCGGTAGCTGTTTTTGAAAAACTCCAGAGAGCGGTAGGAGCCGGGGGCGAGTATGGCCCGGGTTTGGCGCAAGGCGCTGTTGTACAGGTGTTCGACCTTATTGCGCACCACATATTCCAACAAGTCGATTTGCCGGCGCGCCGGGTCGTTCATCGCGGTTTCCTGCGCCATGAAGTCCTCCACGAGTTTTAACAAATCGGAGCAGCATTTCCGGAAATTGACGTCCTCGTATTTCGTATCGGGAAACAACTGCGCCCACACCTCCTGCCGGTCGAAACCCTCTGGATTGGTTTCCAGGGTTTGGCGAAAAATTTCATACAAGCGGAGCAGGGTTTTACTTTGATTGAAATAAGGGGAAAGGATGTACTTGTTCAGGCGGCGGTGGGTCGCAGCGTCCAGAGTGGTCAGAGTTTGATATACTTTATTGGTGTAGCCCACTCCCATATATTATGTTTTCAGGAGAGAAAAAATAGTGAAAAGAGCGCCAATTTTCGCGCTGTGGATCAATCCCTTATAAAAAATATACAGAATTTTCCACCCCTGTTGGCGCACAAAAGTAGATTTTTATCGCTT
>CAZVZH010000177.1:0-9428 GCA_964630705.1 uncultured Saprospiraceae bacterium
AGCGCACCTGCTTTGGGAGCAGGGGGTCCCAGGTTCGAATCCTGGTATCCCGACAAAAGGCTAACTTTCTGTCCTGCAGATTGTTAGCCTTTTTTAATCGGTCTTCCCTATCTTTGGTCTGTCCCCACGCCTACAAGCACACTCCCAAAGTCATGCGTTTTTACCAAAGGATTTACAGCTGGTTGCCGGCAGCAATGTTTCTCTTTGTTGTATTGACCAGCCCAGAGCCTCTGTACAGCCAATGCCCCCTGACGGTTACGAGCTTCCCGTATGTAGAGGATTTTGAATCCGGACCGGGCGGTTGGTCGTCTGGCGGAACAGGAAACGACTGGGCCCTGGGCATACCCAACAAACCTACCATCAACACGGCAGCCAGCGGCGCCAACTGCTGGGTAACCGGCGGCCTCACCGGCTCCTTCTATAACTTCAGCGCGCGAACCTGGGTGGAAAGCCCCTGTTTCAATTTTACCAACCTCCCCCACCCTTATGTGTACTTCAGTTTATGGTGGGAATCGGAGCGGCAGTACGACGGCGCCACTTTTCAGTATTCCCTCGATGGCGGAAACAGCTGGACCAATGTCGGCGCCACATCCGACCCCGTAGATTGCCGGAACACCAACTGGTTCAATACCAACGCGATCACCCACCTGAGCAACCTGGCCACAGTGCGCGACGGCTGGTCCGGAAATATTCAAGCCACCCAAGGCAGTTGCCTGGGCGGAAACGGCAGCCAAACCTGGCTAACCGCCAAACATTGCATGCCTTACCTGGCGGGCAAACCCGAGGTCCGCTTCCGGTTTGCCTTTGGCGCAGGATCTACCTGCAACGCCTACGACGGCATCGCGTTCGATAACTTCCATATTGAAAATGCTGCGCCCGTGCAAGCAAATTTTACGGTGGAATGCGCCGGCAGCGACACCCTCCGATTTGTGGATCAATCCGCTTTTTGCCCGGATAGCTGGTCCTGGAATTTCGGCGACCCTGATTCCGGCGCGGCCAACCAGTCCAATGCCAGCTCGCCCGCACATGTGTTCAGCGGCCCGGGCGCTTACACCGTAACCCTGAGCGCCGGGAGCAGCTGCGCCGCCGGTTCGGACACCAGTATGACGATTACATTAGCCAAATTGGATATTTCCAGTACAGCGGTGCTCTGCCCGGGCGACCATAACGGCACGGCTACTGTTCAGGTCAGTCCCGGCAGTGGGAGCCCCGTTTTTTCCTGGAACAGCGTGCCGCCGCAATCCGCCGCCACCGCCGTGAACCTCCCCGGCGGAATCTATACCGTTACCGTAACCGGAGTGGGCTTGTGTCCGGCCACTGCGGCCGTAACCGTTGCCGAGCCGGGGCCTTTGCAATACCAAACTACGACTACCCCAGCCTATTGCGGATTCTCCGTCGGCACAGCCAATATTGTAACGACCGGCGGCACTGCGCCCTACAATTACGTTTGGTTGCCGGCAGTGAGCACAAGCAACAGCGCCGAAAATTTACCTCCGGGCAATTACGCCGTTTGGATAAAGGATAATAACGGCTGCCGGGATAGCCTCTACCTTCAAATTGCACCCGCTACCATACAAGTTCAAGTGCTTGACAACCAACCCGTTTCATGCCCAGGCGCCGAGGACGGGAAACTGGAAGTGCGGCCAAACGGCGGGGCTGCGCCGTTTTCGTTTTCCTGGTCGACGCTGGCCGGGAACGGTCCGTTTGCCGCCAACTTGCCCAGCGGGAATTACACGGTCACCATTTCCGACACGAACGGCTGCACGGCAAGCCTGAGCGCCGCCGTCGGCCAACCAGAACCGCTTGCCTTTGAGGTTCAGGCGTCCGACCTGCAATGCCCGGGCGATCAAAACGGCGCCATCCGCATCGAAAACGCCAGCGGCGGAACGCCCCCCTTCCGCTTTGCCCTCAACCAAGGAGCGTTGGGTGCTGCCAGTACCTTCACCGGACTTGCAGCCGGCGCCTACTTCGTCCGCATGGAAGACGCCAAAGGCTGCGGATTGGCCGATACTGTAAATCTAATCGAACCGGCGCCACTGCAGGTTTTCGCCGGCGCTGACACAGCTGTTTTTCAGGGAAACCCGATCCGTCTCGCCGGTTTTGTTTCCGACCCCAATCGAGTCGGTCAGTACAGCTGGTTGCCAGCAGCAGACCTCGATTGCCCGGATTGCCCCGAAACCTTGGCGCTCCCCGTGCGCAGCACGCAGTTCATTTTCGCCGTTACCGACAGCAACGGATGTGTTTTCAGCGACAGCCTGCTGGTCGTCGTACATCCCGGCAACGTGTACCTGCCGAATGCCATCCGGCCCGAATCGGTTCAATTTAACGAACGGTTCACGGTTTTTGCCGGCGGCAATGTCGACCAGGTCGTGTCGCTTCAGGTTTTTGATCGCTGGGGGAATTTGTTTTTTGAACGCCAAAACTTTCCGGCCTCTGTACCCTCAGAAGGCTGGGATGGCCACGCGCCGGATGGGACACCGGCGCCCGCTGGGGTGTACGTTTTTGTCGCCCGGTTGCGGTATATCGACGGCACCGAGCAAGTCTTTTCAGGCTCGGTCTTGGTGTTGAGATAACTGCTTGCTGAAAAAATTAGAACAATGACCCAAACCGGCCTCGATCGCCTCATCCACGACACCGCCTTACAACGCCGGCTCAGCGGCAACATCGCCTACCTTTGCCACAACGCCTCCATCGACCAGCGCTGCCGGGAAGGTCTGGGGCTGCTGCGCCAAATATTCGGTCCCAGGCTGAAAGCCGTTTTTTCGCCCCAACACGGCTTGTTTTCCGAAGCGCAGGACAATATGATCGAAAGCGACCATTTTCTCCACCCCTACTACCGCCTTCCGGTCTACAGCCTCTACTCCGAAACCCGCTCCCCTACCCCCGACATGCTCCGGGGCATCGACCAGGTGATCGTCGACCTGCAAGACATCGGCAGCCGGCCTTACACCTTTACGTTTACTATGCTGCTGCTGTTGGAAGCCTGCGGAAAAGCCGGCATCCGGGTCACTGTACTCGACCGTCCCAACCCCCTGGGTGGGCAAACGGTGGAAGGCAACTTGCTCGAACCCGCCTTTCGCTCGTTCATTGGCTTGTACCCGCTGCCAATGCGGCACGGACTCACCATCGGTGAAATTGCCCGTTTAGCCGTGCGGCACTGGCAGCTGGATGGCGAGCTGGAAGTCATCGCAATGGCCAACTGGCGCCGCAGCATGTACTTTGGCGAGACGCAGTTGCCCTGGGTGTTCCCCTCGCCCAACATGCCGCATATCAAAACCGCCCAGGTATTCCCCGCCACGGTTTTGCTGGAAGGCACATCCTTGTCGGAAGGCCGCGGCAGCACCCGTCCGTTTGAACTATTTGGGCACCCGGCCCTGCAGCCGCACGATTGCCTGAAGCGTTTGGAACAGGCCTTTGCTTCGGCTGGCCTGCAAGGGTTTTCGCTCCGGCCCATGTATTTCCAACCGACGTTCGACAAATTTTCCGGACATAACTGCGGTGCATTTCAACTCCACGTACACGAGCGCCGCCGTTTTCAACCCTGGCGCACCGGGCTGGTGCTGCTGCGCGAATTGTTCCGCTGGCTCGGGCCGGATTTCCAATGGCGTCAACCGCCCTTCGAATACGAAGAACATATTTTACCCATCGACCTCCTCACGGGTACCGACCGGCTGCGACTTTGGGTGGAAAAACAAGGCGCTGTAGAAGAATTGGACCAACTGGAAGCCGAAGGCCTGGACCACTATTTGTCGCAGCGCGAAAATATTTTGCTCTACCGGGATGACGAAAATCAGCGCGGTTCGCTGGGAAGATGAGCGGGCGGTTACAATCTTTGCGGATATTCTCCGACTTTTGCGCTGTACGACCTGTTCCTACTAACAATATCTTGTGAAATGATGAAAAAAGTACTTCCGCTGGGCTTCCTGCTCCTGCTTCTGGGCGCCTCCGCCTGGTTTAGCGCCTGCGGCTCCGGCAACGACTCCTACAAAAAACTGGCTGACAACCCGGAAATTCTCCACCGCGGCATGCGCAGGATCACCGATATCATGCGCCACGATATTTTCTCGCCGCCGGTCGCTTCACGCATCTATGCCTATTCTGCCATTGCTGCCTACGAAGCGATTATTCCGGGCCACCCGGAATACAAATCGCTGGCCGGCCAGCTCAACGGTCTGAGCGAATACCCCAAACCCGAAGCCGGAAAAGAATACTGTTTTCCGCTGGCTTCCATCACCGCTTTGATGAAAGTGGGCAAATTCCTGATCTTCTCCGAATCGAGCATGAGCGACCTGGAGGACGAAATTTTCCAGGAGTTTGACGCCATGAAAATGCCCAAAGACGTGTACGAGCGCTCCGTGGCTTTCGGCCGCGCTATTGCCGAACACACCATCGCCTGGTCGAAAGGCGACAACTACGCCCAAACCCGCAGCGCGCCGAAATACACCATCAATACCAAAGACCCCAGCCGTTGGGTGCCCACCCCGCCGCAATACGCCGACGCGCTCGAACCCCACTGGATGGAAATCCGCCCCTGGGTGCTCGACTCCGCCCGCCAGTTCAAACCCGCCGCACACCACGAGTACAGCGAAGACAAAAACAGTACCTACTGGAAGGCCCTCCTGGAAGTGTACGACATCAGCAAAACCTTGAGTGATTTTGAAAAAGAAACAGCCGTCTACTGGGATTGCAACCCCTTTGAGGTATCCGTCACCGGCCACCTGATGGTCGCAACGAAAAAAATCAGCCCGGGTGGCCACTGGATCAACATCACCGGCCATGCCTGCCGCAAAGCCAAAGCGCCGATCATGAAGGCCGCCGAAACCTACGCGCTGGTATCGCTGGCCCTGGCCGATGGTTTCATCAGCTGCTGGACAGAAAAATACACCGGCAATTTTGTGCGCCCGGAAACTGTCATCAACCGCCTGGTCGATCCCAACTGGCACCCGTTCATCGAAACGCCGCCTTTCCCGGAGCATACCAGCGGCCACGCAACCATCTCCGCCGCCGCCGCCACCATCCTCACCAAAGCCTTCGGCGAACCCTTTGAATTCACCGACAGCACGGAGGTGATTTTCGGCCTGGCGCCCCGCACCTTCAAGTCGTTCTACGAAGCCTCCGACCAGGCTGCCATGAGCCGGCTCTGGGGCGGCATCCACTACCGCCTGGGCAACGAAGGCGGACGCATGAACGGCCGCGATATCGGCAACTATATTTGGGAAACGGTCAAAACCAAGTAGCCGCTTTTATGACATTCTATATTAACCCCCCAGAATCGGATTGCGGAGTTTCGCGCAGATGTTACGCTGAATTTTTCTGTGTAACATCTGCGTGAACAGAAAAACAACCAGGCACATTTTAAAGCCCAGATCAGTTGAAGCAGTAACTGGAAAAGATATGTTTTATGCCCGGTGCATATTTTTCTGACATACCCTAGCCGGGGCGCCGCATTTTGAGTTAAAAATTACTCTCCATCGGGCAGCCGTTCAGGTGTCGAATACAAATGCCAGCCGTTAACCCGCCCGAGCGTCACCGGAAAATACTGTTTAAATAAAACGCTGTAATTGCTGCGGTTCCGCAAGGCCAAATGGCTGAGCCCGAAATGCCGTTGGTATTTTACCAGGGTATCGGCCGTGATGCGGTCGCCGAAATTATAGGCTGTCCAACCGTGGCGACGCAGCGCCAACAGCGCAATATTCGGCGAAGGGTCTTCCGGACAAAGCACCCGGGCAGCCGGAGGAATGCCCAACGCATCCGGATTTTCCGCCGGAAAAAAGGCGCTGACGGGCAAATCCAAGCTGCTTGCCGGATGAAAAGCCTGCTGCAAACGGTCGTTCTGCCAAAGACCGGTGTACCCCAATCCAATTAACCAAAAAACGGTTAGTCCGACAATTATCCGCCGCAAACTCCAACGCTCCAGCGCCCCTTTCAAGCCCAATAAAAACACCAACGCCGGCAGCGCCAGCAGGCAGATAAAATAATAGTCGTGTTCGCGCAACATCCTGAACCACAAAACCATGTAGAACAAACTCCCCAAAACAACAAAGATTAAAACTGCCCGAACCGGGCGGTCTGTTTTTTCCCAATTCCGCCAGGTCAACCACAGCCCCAAACCAAGCGCGGCATACCCGCCGGCAGATGCGAAGGCCGGGGCTGCGAAGCCCCCGATTTGCCAGAACGTTTCCCGGATAAACGGCCAGTCATAGTTCCAAACCGGCCGGATGTCGGTAAGAAAATACATGGCCCGGTGCGCCGAATTATACAGAGCAATCCACCAGCGAACGCCTCCGATCGCTACCAGCGCCACCAACGCCACCATTGGCGGCCATTTACCCGCCCAACCGCAGGCTTGTGCGGTGTTGTTTGTCCGCCAATAAGCCAGGCCCGCCACCAGAATGGCTCCCGGTAAAATAGCCATGCTCAATTTCAAGGAAACCGCCAGCACTGCGCTCAACCCTGCCGACACCAGCCAAATTTTACCATCGGTTTGATGCGCCCGAACCAAACAGGCCAGCAGGATTAAAACGAAACAAAATCCCGGCGCATCCGGCAAAAAACCGGGTCCGTAATACGCCAGCACCGGCGTTGTCAGCAACACGCCGGCACTGAGCGCAGCCACCAGCCAGTTGCGGCTCAGTTGCAACACCACCCAACCGAACGCCCAGCTGCCAGCCGCCAACAATGCCAGACCGATCCAGCGCAGCGGGTAGGGCGGCCAATGAAACAAGCGGGAAAACCAGCCCGACAGCCAGTACAACACGGGCAGTTCGCCAACGGCGTGGTTGTCGTTGGTGTAAAACAAATTGCAGATCCGGACCTCTGAAAAATCCGGGTTTTGCGCGTAGTGCCAGGCAATGGCTGCGCCGTCGGCCTGCCGCCACTGATGCACCGAAGCCGGCGGCAGGTTCAACCAATCGCCCCAGCGAAAGGCCAGCGCCGAACAGCACAACACACACAAAAAACCGAGGGAATAGCGCTTCGTCATTTTTCCGACACGTTGCTTAACGCACCACCGTGATACTTCCTTTGAGCAATTCCGTTCGGCCCGGCGCCAGCTCAATTTCAGCCAAAAAAACATACACGCCGGGAAGCGCCTCGCGATCGCCCCACCGGCCGTCCCAGCCCTGTTGCGGGTCGTTGCTCCAGAAGTTGGTATTTTCAAAAAGCAAATCGCCCCAACGGTCGTACACCCGCAAATACCGGATGGGCAACGGCTCCGGGGCAAACAAGGTAAAGCGGTCGTTGCCCGTAAAAGAAGCCGGAGCAATCACATTCGGCACATAAATGCGCGGGTCGACGCGGATCAGCCGGCTCGTATGGGCGGGGCAGCCCGCCGCGTCCCACACCCTGAGTTCCACCAAGGTGGTGCTGTCGGGCCGGAAGTAATAATTCAAACAATCCGGACAAAGCGTTTCCGGAGGCGGCAGCCATTCCGTTTGCGCCACCGGGCGGTTGGGCTGGCCCGCGAGGATCACCTGTTGGCCCGGCTTGAGCGACTCGGGTAGTTTTACCGCTACTATTTCAACCACAAAACTATCCGGCTGCCCCATCGTCAGCGCGAAGGGTGCGCCATGGCAACCGACGGCGTCCCGTACAATCAAAGGGTACGAACCTGCCGGCAAGCCCGTAAATTCAGGACTTGCAGAGAAATGCGCGCCTTGGTCGATAGAAAATTCAAAGGGCGGCAGGCCATTCGAAACCGGGCCGAACAGAATTTGTCCGTCGGAAAAACCGAAGCAGCTGGGCTCGTCTATGGAGAACGAAAACTTCGGCGCCGGAAAATTCACAGCCACGGTGTCGGCCGCGTAATCCGTGCGCCGGCAAACGCCCAGGTAGCCGATGGCGGTGTACTGGCCGGGGCTGAACGTTGCCAGCATCGTGTCGGGCCCGTAGCCGAGGACCGAATCGCCCAGCATCCACTGCACCCCGTCGAAGCGGCCGCTGGCCACCAGGGTGTCGGGGCAAATCCCGTCGCCCAGCACGGTGAGTTCAATTTCGGGTTTGGTTTCTTTGCTGAATCCGGAGAAAAAAGCGGCGAAACTGGCCGGCATATTCCGGCCGTACATGGCCACCTGCACGGCGCCTTGCGCTTCCACGCTAATCGTCTGCGGTGTTTGGTTTTGGGAAAACAGCGTCAAGTGGCGGTAGGTCACAAAATCCGGGTGCCCTTGCACCGGGGCCGCCGCGCCGATCGACACGGGCTGGCCGTCGATGCGCACCGTGACCACCGAGTCGCGCATGGCCACCACCATGAGGCCGCCGTCGAAGGTCATACCGCCGATTCGGTTGGGTTCGAAAATATTGTTCACCCGGCTGGCGATGCCGCAGTTGATCGGCGGCACAAACATAAGTCCGGCCGTGCGCATGGCATCGTCGCCGCTGGGCGCCCCGCCGATCACCTGATACACAAACACCGGCTCCGAACTGCGGACGTACAGGTTGCCGTCGGCAGTGAAGGCCGAAGTAGGTACGATGTAGTACCCGCCGGCTTTCAGGGTAATGGCCGGACTGGCGGCGCCGTTGAGCCAAATGCGGGTGTCGTCTACATGCGCGAAGATGATCGGGTGTTCCAGGATCGACGAGCCGTTGCCCTTGCACAGAATATATTCTTTTCCCACCTGTTCGAACGGCGCGATCTGGTCGATGCCGATGTCGTTGGCTTGAAACATCACCGGCGCCGCCAACCAGGAGCCGCAGTTGACCGCAACGGGCCGCGAGGCTTTCAGCAGAGCGCCAAACAGGCCGTTGGGCGGCTGGATCGAGAAGGAATAATCGATGTAGGTGGAAAACACTACGGATTCGCCTTTTTGCAGCGTTACAGCGGTCGGCCCTGCCGAAGGCACCGTCAGACCGGCTACCTGAAAATCGGTGCCGGGGAGAAAGCCGGAAAGGGTGACTACCGTGGAGTCTTCCGTGGCCAGCACCCCTACGAAATTGGCGCGGCGGTTGTCGTCGTCGACTTCCTGCAACACGTGGCCGATGCGAAACTCCTTGCCCAGCGCGGCGCGGCCTTTGCAGGTGAGGTCGCCGGCGTGAAAGCCCGAGTTGGCATGCACGCGAAAATAGGCGTAGAACTTTTTCGGCCCCTCGATCACCAGCCCGCGGTTTTTCAGGGGCAGGTGCAATTCCTGGGGCGTTACCAGTACAATGGTGCTGGAGGTGTTGCCCAAACCATAGCGCAAAGGCTGGGCATTGCTGATGGTGGCCGTGGAGACTAAATTGCCGGAGCCGTCGCTGATCGACACCTCAAAGGGGTCCGTTTCCGGCGTCGACAAATAGAGGTATTGCGGCCCCCAGTCCGCCCGGGCGTGCATGGGCGGCAGGTAGTGAATGGTGTCCAACTGGGCGGCTAGTTCAGCTACTCCGGCGCAACAAAACACCAGGCAACAACAAGTTATTCGGAATAAATACATGCGTAGCAGCAGTTTTCA
>CAZVZH010000178.1:0-9416 GCA_964630705.1 uncultured Saprospiraceae bacterium
CAGTACGACCTGGTCATTTCCTACGGGGGCGGCAAAGCCAAAGAAGAGGGGCTGCGCAACCGCGCCGAGCTGAATCAACTCGTCGGGCAGGCTTATTTTGAAAAAGGCGACTTCAAACGGGCGCTGCCTTACCTGGAGTACGCCGCCACCAACGGCGCTACCTTGCGCCCGTCCGATTACTACCAACTCGGCTACGCGCAATATCAAAATGGCTATTACAAACAAGCGATCGACAATTTTGAACAGCTCAGCAAACAAGACAGCCTGCTCGGGCAAAACGGCCTGTACCACCTGGGCGATTGCTACCTGCGCACCAACAATAAGTTCGCGGCCCGCAACGCTTTCGGCCAGGCGGCCAACCTCAACTACGATCAATCGGTGCGGGAAGACGCCTTGTTCAACTACGCCAAACTGAGCTACGAGCTGAAATACGACCGCGACGCTATCGTGGCGCTGCAAAAGATACCCGCCAACTCGCGGTACTATGAAGATGCTCAGGCTCTTATGAGCCAGGTGTTTTTGAATACCCGCGATTATGACCGCGCCGTGGCTGCCCTGGAAAGTATTCCGAACCGGACGCCCCGGCTGAATGAAACCTATCAGCAAGTTTGCTACTTGCGCGGTTTGCAATTGTACCAAAACAACCAGCGCGATGAGGCCCGGCGCTCTTTCAACAAATCGCTGGAAAACCCGGTGAACAAGCGCACCGCCGCCCTCGCTTCTTTTTGGCTGGGCGCTATTTCCAATGAAGAAAAAGAATACAATTTCAGTCGCAACCACATCAACTCTTTTCTTACCCAGGCACGGGTTTACAATGACCTGCCCGAGGAAAGCAGTCTGATGATGGGCCAGTATATCCAGGGGTATAACTTCCTGAAACTGGAGGATTATGCCAATGCGCTGACCAGTTTCAAGGCAGCGGTCGACGGCATCAAGCGCAACATCAATCAACTCCAGTCGGTCCAGATCAAAACCGTGGTGCTGGGCGACGCTATCCTGCGTGCCGGCGACTGCCACTTCAAGCGCAACCAATACCGGGAGGCGCTGGCCTACTACAACGAAGCGATCGACCGCCGTACCGACGGTTTCGAGTACGCTATTTATCAAAAAGCCATGATTAAAGGCCTGCAGGGGCAGCCCCTGGATAAAATCCTGGCCCTGGAAGAATTGGTATCCAAGTACCCGAACAGCCGGTATGTCGACGAATCCCTGTTTCAAATTGGCGATACATATACCGAAATGGGGCAGTTTAACCAGGCTATTCCGGCTCTCAAGCGGCTGGTGACCGATTTTCGCGGAAAATCCAGCCTGATCAACCAGGCACTGCTAAAGCTTGGGCTGATTTCGTACAACCAGGGAAATACCAATGCAGCTTTGAATTATTACAAACAGGTGTTTTCCAACAACCCGGAAAACATCGAAGCCAAAGACGCCCTTGCGGCCATCGAAGAAATTTATGTTCGCGACCTGAACCGCCCCGACGAATATTTCGCTTTTTTGGAAACGGTGCCAGGCTACAACGTCAATACGGCCGCCAAAGACAGTGTGACCTACCAATCAGCGGAAATTCAGTACCAAAACGGCCGCTACCTGCAAGCGATAGACGGGTTTACCAATTATTTGGCTCGTTATCCGAATGGCCGTTACTCCCTGCAAGCTTATTTCCTGCGCGCTGAGAGTTACTCCAGTCAGGCCATTGCCCGTTACGACATGGCGCTTAAAGACTACGCCACGGTGGTCGGGCGCGGCCCCAGCAAATACTACCCGAAATCTGCCGAAAAAGCAGCCCTGCTAGCCTACAACTATACCAAAGATTATCCGGCGGCCCTGGAGTATGCTCGAAAATGGGAAGAGGCCTCTATCACGGAGTCCTCGCGTTTCGACGCCCAGGTGCTGATCATGCGCACCGCCTACGAAACCAAAAACTCCGCCGTGCTGAACGAATATGCCCAAAAAGTATCCACCGCCCGCTTGGCCTCGCCCGAACAATTAGCCACTGCGAATTACTACCTGGGCAAAATGGCTTACGACAGCGGCGATTTTGCGCGCGCCATGCCGGCCTTGCAGCGTGTTTCGCAAAATTCAACTACCGTCATCATGGCAGAGGCCTACCACTTGCAGGCCCAAATCTTGTACCGCCAGCGCAATTACAGCCAGGCAGAAACGATGATTTCCACCGCCAACCAGGCCAGCGCAGGCTACGACGACTGGATCGCGCGCAACCTGATCCTGCTCTCCGATGTGTACAAGGATCAAGGCGACAAGAACAGCGCCTCCGCAGCGCTCGAGGCCGTTTTGGAAAACTACAAAGGCGACCCAAAAATCATTGCCGAAGCCCGCGAAAAATACAACCAGCTGAACTCCGGCAACCAACCCCGACAGCCCAGCGGAATCAAAGGCATCGACCTGCTTGACCTGGACGATGGCGGCAATTAATTTCGCCTCCTTTACCTCCTGGAAACCGCCTGTTCATCATTTGCCAACCCGCTTATCGAAACGAAATAAAATGAAAAAAATAGCGCTCATCGCCAGCTTGACCGCCCTTACCGCCCCGGCCCTTTTTAGCCAAAAGGATTTGCCGACCGAAAGTGTCAACATCGTCAAAGATTTTGACGCCCGGCTTTTGGAATCCAGCAAAATAGACGTTCCGCCAACTTTGCCGCCTTTGGATACTACCACCAAACGGCAGGACTATCTGGTGCCGCCCAAACCGCTGACCATCACTTACGGCGCTCCCACCCTGCGCCCAGTGGGCATGCGCTCTTCCAAGCGCGAAAAAGAATACAACGGCTACCTCAAGGCTGGCGGAGGCGTACCCTCCTCCATTTACGGCGAACTGGGTTACGCCTTTCATTCCGGTGAAAAATTTGACGGCAAAGCCTGGGTGCGCCACCACAGCGCGAACAAAAAATCGTTTGCCAATCAGCGTTTTGGTAATACCGACGCCTTGCTCAATGGCAATATTTACCTCGACAACAACCTGGCAGTGGAAGCCCGCGCGGGCTATACCTACGACCGTGTTTATTTTTACGGATACGACCACGACTCGCTGCAGTACGAACCAGAACAAGTGCGTCAGGACCTGAAAATCATGCAACTCGGCGGACGCTTGTACAATGCGCAGCGCACCGACATGGACCTCAATTTTTCGGTGGCGCCAGATTTTTATATCTTAAACGACTTTTACTCCAACAAAGAAACCGGCTTCAACCTCGACATAGGCGCCACCAAGTGGTTTGCAGAAAAACACCCACTTTCGGTGAATATCCGCACTGATTTTACCGCCTTCAACGACACTGCCAAACAAAATCTCAACAACATTTACCTGCACCCGGCCTTCACCTTTCACGCTGATTTTTTAAACCTGAAAATCGGCGGCCTGTTTGCCAGCAATCGCGACGAATTCCAGGTGTTTCCCGATGTGGAACTCAACTTGCGCCTTTGGGGCGACGGCCTTCAACTCTTTGCGGGCGCCGGCGGCGATTTGCGGAAAAACACGTACCGCTCCTTGTCCGATTACAACCCATTTATTCAAATTCGCGGCGTCGATCTGCGCAACACCGCCTGGCGCCAATACTTCGGCGGCGTGCGCGGCAACCTCGGCTGGCTGGAGTACGACGGACGGGTGAGCTACGGCAAAGCCAGCGACCTGGCCTTGCTGCAAACTTTGTTCGACTCCACCGGGCGGCCGGGCGTTACCCGGTTTACCGTGGTGTACGATACGACCAATGTTTTTGGAATTCAAGGCACCGTCAAACTTCGGCCGGTGAAAGAACTCCTGGTCTCGGGCACGATCAGCCACCGGGTGTTTGAACTGGCCGTACAGGATGAAGCCTGGGGCTTGCCCAACATGGAAATTAATGCCAGTGCGGCCTACACCCTGCTGGATGGCAAAGCAACGCTCAAGGCTGAACTTTACCTCGCCGATGGAATTGCTTTTCTGGACCGGGAAAAACTGCCCTATTACACCGGCGGCTTGTTCGACCTGAGTTTGGGCGGCTCCTTTCGCTTTACCGACAACATCGGCGTATTCCTGGATATCAACAATGTGCTGAACAACACCCGCGAACGCTGGCTGGACTACCCCATGTTCGGCATCAACATTTTGGGCGGGATCACTGCGCGATTCTGAACGGCCGCCCGCTATTTGACCTGAACGAGGTATTTGTTCTTTTTGCCGTTCTCCACCATGATGTATTTGCCGTGGAGGAGCGCGCCGGCGCCCACAACGGCATCGAGCGCGCTGATTTTTTCCTTGTTGATCGACACGGCGTTGTTTTGGATAGCCTTTTTGGCCTCGCTCCGGCTGGACAAAATTCCGGTTTGGTCGCTTAAAAACTCCAGGATCGGGCAACCGCTGTCCAATGCTGTCATCGGCACTTCGGGCGCCGGTATCTCTTCGGCTACCTGGGAAAGGGTGCGAGCATCGAGGCGACGAAGTGTGTCGGCGCCGGCTTTCGGATCGAACAACAGTTGCGAAACCGCCAGCACCGCTTCAAATTCAGCCGTACCGTGGATGCGCGTGGTGATTTCTTCCGCAAAAACCCGTTTAATGTGCTGCACATCGCCGGTCGCTTCCAATGCTTCGATTTCTTCGCGGGATTTCAGCGAAAAATAGCGCAGAAATTTAGGCAGGTCGCGATCGTCGGAATTGATCCAAAATTGGTAAAACCGGTACGGGCTGGTCAGGTTAGGATCCAGCCAAAGGTTGCCGGAAGTGCTCTTTCCAAATTTGGTTCCGTCGGCCTTGGTGAGCAGTGGAGTAGTGACGGCAAAAAGTTTGGCGTCGGCAATTTTCCGGCCGAGTTCGATGCCAGCGGTGACATTGCCGTACTGGTCGCTGCCGCCCATTTGCAGGGTGACGCCGTGGTTTTGGTGGAGCAATACAAAATCGTAGCCCTGCAGCAACTGGTAGCTGAACTCCGTAAACGAAATACCGGTTTCCAAACGGCGCTGCACGCTTTCTTTCGACAGCATGTAGTTGACCGTCAGGTACTTGCCCACGTCGCGCAAAAACTCGAGCACGTTCATGCCCGCATAAAATGCGTAGTTGTTGAGTAGCAGGGCTTTATTCGGCGCATCAGAGTGGAAATCGAGCAGGCCTTCGATCTGTTTTTTTTGAAAGGCAATGTTCCGGTCGAGTTCCTCGTAGCTTTTTAGCTCCCGCTCTGCGTCTCGGCCGCTGGGATCGCCAATCCGGCCGGTAGCGCCGCCCATCAGCGCTACCGGCTGATGACCGGCGCGCTGCAGAAACTGAAGCAGCATAATTTGCACATAGTTGCCAATAGTAAGCGAGGGCGCCGTCGGATCGAAGCCGATGTAGCCGCGGACCATACCGCTTTTGAGGTGTTCTTCCACCCCGGGTGTAAGGTCATGAATCAGTCCGCGCCAGCGGAGTTCAGAGATAAAATCCATAGCGGCGGCAAAATTAGATCGGTTTTGCAACAATTACCTGGCCGGGTAGGATTCATTTTGTAATTCTTTGCCGGGAATCCCGAACTTCGCCGCCGATGATGCACCTTCCGTTTTTCATAGCCCGTCGCCTGGCGGCTTCCGGAAAAAAGAATTTTTCCCGGCTGATTATTCGGATCGCCGTGGTGGCCGTAGCGCTGAGTGTTTCGGTGATGCTGATCGCCTCGGCATTTATTGCAGGGTTTAAAACGGAGATCAGCCGCAAGATTTTCGAGTTTTGGGGGCATATTCATATTTCAGACACGGCCTATTCTCTTTCGTTTGAGCCGCAACCTATTGAACGGAATCAGGCGTTTTACCCTTCGCTGGACACGGTGAGCGCCATCCGCTATCTGGAACCGGAGCACATTTTCGGTTTTGCCACCGGGCGGGAGCTGGAGCGGCATTCGCGCGGAGGCATTCGGCACATTCAGGCTTTCGCCCACAAACCCGGCATTATCCGGACCAAAACGGCCATGGAGGGCATCCTGCTCAAAGGCATTGGGACGGATTATGACTGGTCGAATTTGAAGCCTTATTTGTTGGCGGGTACCGCCATGGACTTGAAAGACAGTCTGCCGTCGCGGCAAATTATCCTGAGCCGGCAAACCGCCAACCGCTTGCAAATAGACGTGGGCGACAAGTTGATCATTCATTTTGTAAAGGAAAACGAACAGATCAGGCGCCGTTTTGAGGTGTGCGGAATTTACAAAACCGGCTTGGAGGAATACGACCGCAAGTTTGCCCTGTGCGATATTCGGGTCATTCAAGATTTGCTGGGCTGGAATGCGCATCAGGTTGCCGGCTTCGAGGTTTGGCTCGACGATATCCGGGACATGGATTTGTACAACAATTTTATTTACGAGGAAAAGTTGCCGCCCGATCTGCTTTGCGTGAGTATCCGCGATAAGTTTCCCGCTATTTTCGAATGGCTGCAATTGCAGGATTACAATGAATTTGTCATTCTCGGTTTGATGTTGGCTGTGGCTATCGTGAATATGATCACGGCTTTACTGGTGCTGGTGCTGGAGCGCACCACGATGATTGGCGTGCTGAAAGCGCTGGGGGAGACCAATGGCCGCATACGCCAGATTTTTTTGTATCATGCCGCTGTCATTACCTTACAAGGCATGTTTTGGGGCAATCTGATCGGGTTGGGTTTTTGCTTTTTACAGGATAAATACCGGTTTATTCAATTGAATGAAGCGGATTATTACCTTTCGTATGCGCCGGTGGAATTGAATTGGTTTCCGTTTTTCCTCATCAACTTCGGCACCCTGGTGTTGACCCTGGCGTTTTTATTGGTTCCATCTTTTTTGGTTTCTAAAATATCTCCGGTCCGAGCTATCCGTTTCGAGTAAAGAGCATGTTGGGAAATTGCAGAAACTCCCCAACCACACTACCGGACATTTAGTTCTTGGGGTGAATCCAGACCTTCCAGGTTTGCGAAACCTGGAAGGTCTTTACCGAAAATATCCAGTAATGTGCTCCCCAACCTGCTCTAACACAAACAGCCGCTTCAGAAAAATCTGAAGCGGCTGTTGAAGAACATAAGGTATTTTTTCGTCGGGGCGGCTTGCGGGGGGAAATGATCCGATTGCGCTAGTTCTTGGATTCAACTATATCTTCTTTGACAGAATTGACATTGGCTTTGCTTCTGCGCGCCAGGTTGGAGGCATCGCGCATGACCGATTCTATTTTTTCATTGACGTCGTCCATCATGGTGTTGAATTTTTCTTTGACACCGTCTACGTAGTCTTCACCTTTTTTCAGGATTTTTTTCCGGGTGTTGGAGCCTTTGTCCGGTGCGAGTAAAATGCCCAACAATGCGCCCGCGGCAACACCGCCGAGAATGCCTAATAATACTTTTCCACGTTTCATATTGCTAAAAATTTATGGTGAGTAGATATTGATTTCTGTATAGATTAAATGGCTTTTCGACAGTTTTGTTTATCGAAAATGTATTTTATTTAAATTTTTTCCGAATTTTTTCCTGATTCCGGCCTTTGGGGCAAGGTAATCTGAAAGGTGCTGCCTTTGCCTTCTTCGCTCGTGAATCCGATCGTGCCATCCATCAGTTCGACATATCGTTTTACGATATACAAACCCAGGCCGGTTCCCTGAATATTGGTAGAATTCGTTGCCCGGAAAAACCGGCTGAACAGGTGTTTTTGGTCGGCGGCAGGGATGCCCATTCCCTGGTCGGCGACGGAGAGTTGAATGCTCTCCCGCCCCACCTTGGAAACCACCTGGATCAGGCTGTTTTCAGGCGAATATTTGATCGCGTTGGAAATCAGGTTGAGCAAAATGTGCTTGAAAAGTCCGGGATCGATCCATGCCGTGGTTTCACCATCATGCAGGTGTTCGAAAGTTTGCCCGCTTCGAAACAAACCTTTCATTTCCAGGTGTGCTTCCTGAATCAGCGCACTCAAGTTCGTCGCCTGGAGGTTGGTTTCCGTTTTGCCTTCCTCCAGTTTGCCCAGGGAGAGGAATTCTGTCAGAATTGTATTCAGGTTATTAACCGCCGTTTTTATGCGAAGCGTGTGTTTGAAGATGTTGTCCATATCCTGCCGCTCGGCATACGACTGAATCAGCGCCGCAGAGGAAAGTACAGTACTCAAGGGCGTCCGGAATTCATGGGAGGCCATCGACACGAACCGGCTTTTCAATTCGCCCAGTTCACGCTCGGTTTCCAGGGCGGCTGCCAGGTCGTTTTTTGCTTTTTCCAGGGCTTGGGTGCGCTCGCGGACTTTTTCCTCCAAGCCTTCATTCAGGTTTTGCAAGGCCGCTGCGAGTTGTTCGAGTTGTTGGTTTTGCCGGATGATGCGCTGTTCGTTTTCTTTTCGCAGGGTGTTATCGACTATAAAAGCCATCACAAAATCTCCCTCGGCTGTGCGGATAGGACTGAGGCTAACTTCAACTGGAAACTCCGTTCCGTTTTTTCGCGCCGCATACAAATCCAAGCCGGTACCCATCGAGCGCGGGTGTGGATTTTCCCGGTACCGGCTCCGGTGTTCCTGGTGGCGGCGGCTTAAGCGGGCGGGGATCAACATTTCAATAGGACGGCCAATCAATTCCGTACTGTTGTAGCCGAAGAGCTCCTCAGAAGCCGGATTGGAACGCACGATTTTTCCCTGCTGGTCCACTAAAATCATCCCATTCGTAGCGTACTGAAACAAAGCCTGAAACTGCTCTTCTTGCACGGCCTCTATGCGCCGCATACTGATGATGGTAATCACCAGATAAACCCCTGTCCATATTCCGGCTACGCTGATGATGCGCGCGAACAGCATTTGGTCCAATGGCGCCGGCATCCCCGCCTGGTATTGAAAGATTACTGCCAGCACAGTAAGCGCCGTGGCTACGATTCCCAGTAGCAGCACATCATTGCGTTCGCTGAGGAACAAGCCCAGAATGATTACCAGAAGGTAGGTAAAGGAAATATTGCTGTCGTGGATGAACCATACATCGAGAATAAATATTCCAGCCAGGAACAAAGCCATCAACATGACCGGAGGCGTACCCAATCCATTCTTTAATGCCATTGTAAAAGATTTATGGCCAAATGTAGAAATAATGCGCGCAAGGCCGAAGTAGGCTCCGGCCCAAATAGCCCTGGGTAGGCATGAATCCGGAAAGAGGAAATCGGTGTACCTTTGCCGCCTAACCAAACAAATTCCATTTATGAAGGAAGTATTTATCGTTTCGGCCGTCCGGACCCCCATTGGAAGTTTTGGCGGTGTGTTGTCGGGCGTGGGCGCAACGCAACTTGGCGCAGTGGCTATTCGCCGTGCGCTGGAAGTGGCGGGCGTGCAAGCCGATTGGGTTCAGGAAGTGCTGATGGGCAATGTAGTGAGCGCCAATCTTGGCCAGGCGCCGGCTCGTCAGGCAGCCGTTTTTGCTGGGCTGCCGGCTAATGTGCCCTGCACGACGATCAACAAGGTGTGCGCTTCGGGCATGAAAGC
>CAZVZH010000179.1:0-9414 GCA_964630705.1 uncultured Saprospiraceae bacterium
TGGGGGCTACCGCAAGCCCTGGGAATAAGTACCGGTACAACGGTAAAGAGATGAACGATGATCTGGGTTTGAATTGGTATGACTATGGCGCGCGGTGGTATGATGCGGCGGTGGGAAGGTGGTGGCGTGTGGATTTATTGGCATTTCAAACGCCTTCTGTCTGTCCTGAGGAACGACCCGGCGAATTGATCCTCAGCAGCAAATCCGGCCAACGCGGTTTATATTTAAGTTAGAATTAATTTATCTAAACCCGCCTGACGCGCTAAATTTGTTCGGAGAACCAGCTCTCTTCCCAAATGAAGCGCCTTTGTTACCTCCTCTTTTTGATCGTTGCGGCGAATGGTCGCGCGCTGCACGCGCAGGACCTCCTCAACATTGATACCGCCCACCGCTGTATTTACACCACAGGGGCCATCCAGGAAAGTTTGTACCAATTCGACTCTTCCGGAACGGTGGAGCAAATGGTTCGCGAAATACTGGAAAAAACCGGCCACACCCGAAATTTTACCATTATCCACACCAATGTGCCGAGTGTGGCGGCTGTGCGCGAGGGTAAAGCGCGTTTCATGCTCTATAACTACGAGTTTTTCTACCCCCTGGCCAATCAGAAAAACATCAGTTATGGCATCCTCGCGCATGCGATCGGCCATTTGCTCGATTCCAGTTTTACAGGCGATCCTGCCCGGCGCCTGCGCGAAGAATCGGTGGCCGACGCCTTTGCCGGTCGCGCGCTCCAGGCCCTGAGCGTGCCCAAAGAAGGCGCCTTGCTGCTGGCCGATTTTCCCGGTTTTTCCTATCCGGTAAAGGCAGATTGGCGAAAAAAACAACTCGCCGCGGGGTGGGACCGCGCCACGGCCTTTCTCGAAGGCCAAACCCAGGCGGGCTACAGCGCCCATGCGGAACGCATCCGTACCCAATTGCTACCTAATTTCACCTGGCCGCCGCCCGAATGCGCCGCGCACCAGGAATTGCCGGCAACTATGTTTACCGGCCTGCGCACCTTTTCGGCTGTCGATGCCCGCCTTTGTCGCGCCCTCGATGCCCGCGGCTACGGCCAACGCAGTTATTACCAGGTGCCCAACGGCTTCGCGCTGGTCACCCAACTCGAACAATGCGATCGCAACTGGGCGCCGCGCAAAGGCGACGACCGCTGGAAAGACTACCCGGCGCCCGAGCGCTTCGAAGATTTTTGGGATTACCTCAAAGCCCTGACCCTGCCGTCGGCCTATAATTTCCGGCTGTTCGTCTTCGTCGTCACCGACGTCAGCATCACCCTGGCTCCCGACCGGCCGGTCGACCGCGAGCAAGCCCTGGCCTGGCTGCACCGCGGCGGCTTGTCGCTGCCTGCCGAAATGGGCCGGCAACCCTTCGGTCCGGGCTACAAGGTGACGGCGTTGATCTACGAACTCGAAGGGAAAGGCGCCGACTTTCAGGGCGACAAGCGCTGTCCCTGCCTGAAAAACGCCCGCCAACACCTGCAACTGTCGGGATTGACAACTGAATTCAACCGACGACAATAGCCGTATGCAACTTTTTCTGATCAACGAAACCCGGGCAAAATGCTGGCGCGCCTGGCGCAGCCTCCCTCCGGTTTTGATCTTGCTTTTTTTTATTCAAACGGTCAGCGGACGGCTGCATCCCGAAGCCCCACGCGCCTGGGCCTGGCTGCTGGCCGGCTTGCTGCCCGGCCTGGCAGTGCTCTGGGGCAGTATGTGGCTCAACCGCCACCCCGCCAAATTGATCCAGCAAACCCTGCACCAGGCTCTGGTGGGCGGTAGCTGGTTTTACCTGGCTTTGCTGGTGCTGACGCCCCTGGCCGAGCCTTTCGCGCAAATGGGCGGGCAAAGCACCGTCGAATTTTTACAGACTTCCTGGCTTTGGTTACTGCCGACTCAGGCCCTGCTCGTCGTCGCTTATATCCTGGCATTTCTGCGCAAAGACGCCCTTTTCCGGCCCGATGCCCGGCTTATTTCAGCATTTGCCAAAGAAAAAGCCGGACATGCGCAAAACGACGCGCAAAAGCAGGCCTTCCAACTCATCGCCGCCGGCCAGCTGGAGCAGGCGCTGAACCTGGTTGCAGGGCACCTGGAACAATACGGCTCGACCGACCATTCCGCCGTTATTTTACTCCAGGGCGAATGGGCTACCGCTGTCCGAAACCGCGCGCTCAACCTCGTCGACCCCGACACGGCGCAGCGCCAGATCAATCGCATCACCATGGGCCTGCTGCACTTGATCCCTGCGCTTAAAACCTGAAAAACGCTTGTCGTATCTGTCTCTAAAACCAATCGCATTATGAAAGACATGCCGCATCTAATCCTTTCGCTGGTACTTATCCTGGGCTGCTGCGGTTCCGCCGGAGCGCAAATCCCCCTCAAACAATTCAACGGCTGTTTTTACAACGGCCAACCGCCCAGCGCCGACGCGACCTATGCCGAGTTGCCCTCTCAGGTATACAAAAAATACCTCGACCAGATTTTAAAAGAAGCCAACCTCGACCCGGCCAATTACGACTTGCGGGCGGCGAACATCGACAATGCCGCGGCTGCCATTATCAATGGCCGCCCGACGATTCTCTACAATCCGGATTTTTTCCGCGCCATCGAAAGCGACGCCCGCACGAAGTGGGCGGTATTCGGCGTGCTGGCGCACGAGGTGGGCCACCTGACTACCGTCCAATATTTTGATGAAAAAGACCCGGCCAAACGCGTGCAAATGGAGTTTGAAGCCGACTCCTACTCCGCCCGTATCCTGCGCCGTATGTGCGCCAAACGCGAAGAGGCTCAGGCTGCCATCCGGGTTTTTGGCAAACCCACCTCCGACCCCCGGTACCCGCCGGTGCAGGCGCGCATCAACCGCATCGGCGCCGAGTGGGATAAGGTAGAAAAAGACCTGCTTGAAACGGGCAACGACCCCTGCGTACGGGTGGTGACCAAACTGACGCCCACACTGCAAGGCAAAGTAACGCGCAACCTCAGCCGCAATGTCAGCGTGCTGGTCGACGACGAAAAACTGGAACTGAGCTACGATGTGTTTCCCACCAGCGAAATCAGCAGGATACACACGCGGGTGGCGGTTTTGAAAAACACGCTCCATCCCAAAAATTTTGTCTGGAAAGACGACCCCAGCGCACCCGGCGCCCGTAAAAAATGGGTGTGGTACTACCCGCAAGATTCGCTGGAGCGCAAACAAGTGGAAAATGCCGACCTGTACAGCGTGGTGTCCTTTTCAAAACCGCCGCGCCGCACCCCCACCTGGGAGCTGATTACCTGGGGCTTGACTGGAGCGATCGGCATCGGCGGAGTGGCCGCCGGGATCAGCCAGATAAAAAGCGGGAAAGACCAGTACAACAGCGTGTATGCGCGCTACACCAGCCCGACAGCCGCAGTGTACGCCACTCAAAGCCGCACGTCGGTATATGAAGAAGCCGACGGCAAGTACGTGCGCGGGCAAATTTTCCTGTATGCCGGGGCGCCCCTGGCTGTCGGCGGCGTCATTTTGCTCATCACCCGCTGGAACAAAAAACGGGATTACTTGCTGTTGAGCAGCGTCGAACCCCGCTGGAACCTGGAACCGGTCATGTGGACGGAAACTGGCCCCGGGGTCGGCCTGCGGCTCCGGTTTTGAGCCGTACATTTTTTTAAACCACACAAATGCTCGAACATGCGAACCCTCCATATTTCTGCCAAATACTGCCTGCTGGCGCTCTTGTTGCAGGCTGCCGGCGCCTGCCACCTCGATAAAATTGCCGATTGCGACCTGCTCGCCGGCTTCCGGGTGGAGCAGATCACCAACGACAAATTTACCTTTATCAACGAATCGGAAAGCGGTCCGGGCATCAGCTACTCCTGGAACTTCAACGACGGGCCGCTGGTTACCGAGTCCGACCCGGAACACACTTTTTCCAAACCCGGAACTTATTTTGTGACGCTGACCGCCATGCAAGGCGACTGCATTGGGGTGTTTCAAGACACCGTGGTGGTCCAGGACAGCGGCCCGGTAGCGCAGTTCAACGTGTCGGCCGCCTGTTTTCAGGTCAACTGCCCGATTTCCTTTCAAAACACCTCGATCAACGGCTTTAGCTGGAAATGGGATTTCGGCGATCCCGACCTGACCACCGATACCGATACCAGCCGCAACTCCAGCTGGACGTACCCCCGCGGCGGTACCTTCAAAGTGCGGCTCATTGCCTTTTCCCAGGATAAAACCCAAAGCGACACTACCGAGCGCGATGTGGTAATCACTATTCCGACCTTTGCCCGCACCTTTACCGCCGGCACAAATCCCGGAACCGACGTGGAAACCGTGGTCGGCATTGATCAAAACGCCGCCGGCGGGTACTACCTGGCTGTATGCAACGGCAAAGCCTGCTTTTTCCCTACTGCCGACGCTGCCGGTACGGTTTCCGCTGCGAATGCCGTGACGGCCGGTGTTTTTTCCGCTATCACGATCAATAATTTTAAAAAATTCAACACCGGCTACATCCTTGCCGGCGAAGCCAGCTCCGGCGCGATCACGGCGGGTTATGCTTTTCGGCTGAACAGTTCTTTTCAATTTCAAACCAAAAACAGCCTGCACCTGGCCACCGAGAACGGTATCGACGCGGCCTCCGACGTCACGCTCACCGACGCTGGCACCTACCTGTTTTGCGGCTTTGCGCTCGACCGGCCCGACAGCAACGGCATGTATTTTATCCACACGCCCTCCACCCTGATCGACAGCTGGCACCGCTACCTGTTCCACACCGAACCGGGGGCCTGGGCTCGCGCCATCCACAACTACGCCGGCGGCTATCTCGTCGCCGGGTACAAGAAAAATGGGGCTGGCTCCGAAGCCTGTTTTTTCAGTACGAACGACAACCTCGTTCCGGCGATAAACGGAAACATGTTCTGGGGCGCCACCGATTTTTACATCGACGATATCCTGCCGCTCGCGAACGGCCTGTACGCCTTGGTGGGCAACAATATCACCAGTGGCAGCGGCCGCATCCGGGTGGTGAATTCCTCCGGCGCCCGCCAGTGGGACCAGGCTTATGCCGGCTTCACGATCCGCCAGGCGCTGTTTACTGCCGGCGGGCGCCTGATCGCCGTGGGCGAAACGGGCGGCCGGGCAGCCTGGCAGGAAATCGACCCCGCTAGCGGGAATACCTTGGGCAATGCGAAAACCCACCTGCCCGCCGGCCTCGCCAGCGCCGGGGCCACCTGTGCTGTTGCCACCTCCGATGGCGGTTTCGCGCTCGGCGGCAATGGCAAAAACGGCGCCGGCGCCACACTCAACTTTATTTTGAAATTAGATCAAAACGGCAACCAATAACACGTCAAACCACTCGCCATGAAAAGTACCAAGGAAAACAGTTTTCACCTACTCCAATACCTGCTCTTGCTTTTGACCGCTCTGGCCGTGACGACGCCGGCGACCGCTCAAATTCTGAACGCCTACCCCTGTCCAGACCAAGGCACCCTGCCCGAAGGCTGCCCTAACCGCAGTTACGCCATTCGCATGGAACTGGCTTCCGGTACGGCCACGGCCTGGTCGGTGAGCAGTGGCCCGGCCTGGTTTACCCGGCAGTCGAGCACGGCCACCACCGCAGATTTTGGAACCGGCGCTGGCGTTATTCCTTCGGGAGCGGCCGGAAATACCTTTGCCATCACTATTTCCGCTACGGTGGGCGGCTCGACGGTTACCGGGAATTTTAACCTTACGGTTCGCGTCTTAGGTGCGCCGAACTGTCCGGCAGGCTTTACCGTTCAGCCCTGCCAGCGGGAAATTGTGTATGTGCTGGACAAATCGGGCAGTATGAATGCCGATGCGGAACCGGGCAGTGCGCAAACCCGCTGGGAAAAACTAAAAGAAGTAGTGGAAGCGCAGCTGTTGACTCTGGGGGACTTAAACCTGGGCCTTGCCGACAGTTTCGACGTCGCGTTGTTCGGCGGCGCGGTGAGCCGGGTGTCGGCCGGGACGTTTAACAGTATTCCGGGCATCAACGACCTGATCCCGCCCGCCACGACGGTCAGCGGCGGCACCCCTCTCGGCGGCGGTTATCAAATGGCGATCCAACGCAGCTTGAACCGGCTCGGCCAGGTAGGCGGCGGGAAAAAACGCCTGATTTTTTTGGTGTCCGACGGGGAGCAAAACATGAACCCTATGGTCAATACTACCACTTTTTCGACGGTGTATTGCGACCCTGCCCGCTTCCCCGCCAACGGCGTAAACCTGACCGATGCGGTGGAGCCTGCCTTGCCGGCGCTTTCCCCTTTGGGCGGCGGCACGATCAACCTGAACAGCACGGTGAACGGCGACATCGAGCGTTACCACGTAGGCATCGGTATCGGCATGACGGGCGCTGCACACGATCTGATGAATGGTTCCGGAGATAAATATGAAAGTACGTTAGGCGTAGCCGATCTCGATATGCTCATGGACGCCATGATGACCGGTACCTACCTGGCTACTTCCAGCCCGCGAGTGCTTGACTCGCGGCGCGGGTTTGCCGATGTGAAAGACCACCCGACCACGGAGCGGTTTTACGTCAACGACAGCGTACAAAGCCTGACGATCAAGTTTTTTGCAACCGATAAGCATTTTACCAGCAGTTCGTTTATTTCCGTAATCAAGGACGGCAAACCGATTTATCCTAAAATTACTACCCGGCCGTTTTTGCGACTGTTGCATATTGATTTTACCCAGCCGTACTGGGCCGGCACCTTTTCTCCCCTCGATCCGGCCGGCTGGTGGGAAATCATCATTTTCGATGAAGGCCGGGTCCCGTACCGGGTCACAGCATTCGTCGAAGACAAACGGCTGCACCACAAACTGACCCTCGGCACAGGCGGTAAATTTTACGTCGGCGATCCCTTGCCGGTCAAGTTAAATGTCCGTTATGGCGACACGCCGGTCCCCGGCGCCCAAGCCCGGGCTTTTCTGTACCGTCCCGGCGACGACCTGGGCGACCTCGCCTCCGATGCGCAGGCGCCCAAAGACCTGCCCTCCAGCGAACCCGGGGGTACGGCTGCCCAAGCCAAAATTGACTATCTGGTGGCGCAGCCCGATTTTTATAAAAAACTACTCGAGGAAGAACGCATCATCAACCTGACCGACCAGGGCAACGGCGAGTATACCGGCGTTTTTAACGGAAATGTCAATACCGGCGGCTACCGGGTGATGGTGCGGCTCGAAGACACTAATTCGGTAGTGGCCGGCCAGTACACCGGCTGGCTGCTCGAAGGCGCGTTTTACGATTTTGCCCGGCCCAACGATATCCGGCTCAATGAAACGATCACTGCCGGAGCCCGGGATGGCAACAGCCAGCAGTATACCCTGACCTTCCGGCCGACCAACCAATTCGGGAAAAAACTGGGCCCCGGACAAAGCAGCCGCATTCGTGTGGCCCTCGATCCGCCGGCACAGGCCTCGGGCGATTTGATCGACAACCTCGACGGCAGCTACACCCAACGCTTTACCGTGCCGGGCAATGCTAATCCGCAACTTTCCGTGTTTGTCATCGACCGGCAACAGCCCGTCAAAGTGTTCCCGGCCCGCCCGGGCGGCTGGAGCTTTAGCCTGCACGCCGGGCTGACGCTTCCACGCACCAACCTGGATTCGTTGTACGACAGTGGTCCGTATGTCGAACTCGACCTCCGGCGCCAGCTCGGCCAGCACCTCGACCTGGAGTTGCTCGGCGGCTACTACGGCTTTTCCAGCGATTTTAACGTGCTGGGCGGAGCCTTGTGCCTGGGCTACACCTTACAAAACCCCAGCTCCGCGGGCTACCTCCGCGTAGCTGCCGGCGCCGGTTATTACCAACCGAAAAACCTCGACGGCACGCTGGGCTACACCGGCCGTTTGGAATTGGGTTATCGCTTCAGCCCGCGCTTCAGCCTGGGCCTGAACGGTGGTTATACCTACCTCGACCAGCCGGAGATGTCGTTTTTGACGGCGGGTTTGGTGGGGCGCTGGGGGTTTTGAGGTGATCCTTAAGCATTGATAGGATAAAAAAACGCGAGACTGGTGCAAAGTCCCGCGTTTTTTTATCGAGCAAAGATGGTTTCTCGCAGGTCCGTTATCGGGTGCGACTGATTCCCTCGGATCGCCAGAATTTATGGTTTTGCTACGGCCGGTATCCGTTGCGGTCAGCCACTTGGGTTTGTTGGCCGGAGTATAGTTGGGAATCAGCCAAAAGAACTGTTTCTGACAGGCTTTTTTGAAAAAAAAGTGCCAGCGAAGGTCTATCTGGCCTACCGGCTGCTAATTTTACCTTTTATTTACCTGACCTTGACGTATGAAAACTATCCTGCTAGCCATTTCCCTGTTATTGGCCGATTGGGCGCAGGCGCAGGCGCCTACCCAAAGCATCTGTAAAAACAGCCCCATCCCTTCCGGTTGGGTAAAAAGCGGAGAGTCGGCCTGCCGGGGCTGCTGCCCGTACAACAATCCGAAAATCGTCATCAAGAAACTAGTCGGGCTGCCCCCCGGGGCGGTAGAAACGGTATGCAGCGGAGAAACGTTGCCGGCAGGTTGGGTAAAAATCAATCACGGCTCTTGCCCGGGCTGTTGCGGGTACAGCATTCCGCTCATGACGGTCAAGCGTATAGACGGCCTGCCGGTGGGCACCGTCGAGCGGGTGTGCAGTGGCTCAACAATTCCCAATGGCTGGGTAAAACAAGGGCAGGAATCGTGTAACGGCTGCTGCGGTTACAACCTGCCAAAATTCATTATAAAACGTATAGACGGCCTTCCTGCCGGCTCGGTAGAACTGCTCTGCAACGGTGAAAACGTACCTGCCGGCTGGATCAAAATTAGCGAAGAACCCTGCAACGGCTGCTGCGGTTACGATTTGCCGCGCGGTAGAATTAAAAAATATTCGGGTTTGCCAGCAGGCACGGTGCTGGATATTTGTGCCGGACAAACTATTCCTTCAGGCTGGACAAAGGTGTCGGAACAAAGCTGTAGTTGCTGTGGCATCTACAAGAAAACAGTGAAAATCAGGAAGGCGTAGCGGCTCTCATTTGATTTTTTCGGCTAACCAATACGGTGCCATTCCGGATGTGCTCGAAACAGCCACTGCTACCAGCCAACCGGCATACCGGAGGGGTGTCAGACTGGCATCGATAAGATGGTTGTAAGAAGGGGAATCATCCAGTTGGAAGCAGGCGACGTGTGGAGTGCGTCTAAATTACACAGCAAGGCTTCCTCACCGCCGTGGTAACTGGATGCTTGCATGTGCTCTGTTGTGACAATCAGGTTAACAGGAAGGATAAGCTGCGGGTTGGTACCGTGGTTTCAGGACAAGGCAGCTCAAGCCCGCCCGATAAGGTGGAAATAAAAAAGGAGTCATGCAGTTTTGCACAACTCCTTGAATTTCAGTCGGGACGACAAGATTCGAACTTGCGACCATGGCGCCGCTAGGCGCCATAC
>CAZVZH010000180.1:0-6434 GCA_964630705.1 uncultured Saprospiraceae bacterium
CCAAACCCAAAGGCAAACGCCCGCAAACCATCGCCCAGCTCTCCGGCGGCGAAAAAACCCTGACGGCTACCGCCCTGCTCTTCGCGCTGTACCTGCTCAAACCCGCGCCATTCTGCATCTTCGACGAGGTAGACGCCCCGCTCGACGACGCCAACATCGAAAAGTTCAACCGGATCATCCGCCAGTTTTCCAAAGACTCGCAGTTTATCGTCGTCACCCACAACAAGGCCACCATGGCCGCCGTCGACACGATTTACGGGGTGTACATGCCTGAACAAGGGGTGAGCGCGGTGGCTCCGGTCGATTTCCGGGAGCTGAGCCACGAGGCTATGGTGTTTGAGGCGGGGTAGCCGCCAACAAAAAGAGAGTGTTCAAAAGTCTGTGCCATACCTTGCCTAACCGCTTGATATTCAATTCCGGAATTTAGGTGTGGCACAGATTTTTGAACACTCGCAACAAAAAAGCCCCCCCAACTCCGTCGAGTCGGGGAAGCTCCGTGAAAAGGGGTTTTTAAGCAGTTATATTTTTTTTGGTTTATCCACTCGACCGCTCAGGCGGTTGTCGGGTGTTTCCGGCGCAAAGAGAAGAGAGTTTCCACACTTCCCGAAAACATTCGCCTGAATTGCTCAAAGCATACACTTTCAGGTGTTTATTCACCAGTATTTTTATAATTTTATAGTCGCTCATTGCCGCGCCAAACGCTACCGCTATGCCTAAACTTCGCCTCTTGCTCACGTTCCTGACAGCTGCCGGCCTGCACACCTTGACGGCACAAACCGACACCCTGCTGTTCACGCCTGCCGGCGCCTTCCCCTACTCCACCCCGTACTCCTGCTACACCGCCCGCTTCGACCGCCTGCACCGGCCCTATCTCTACACCGCCAACCAGGAACTGGGCGTGCGCATTTTCGATATTGCCAACCCCGAGCAGCCGCTTCCGGTACTCGACCTGGGGGTGCCACAATTTCAAGGCCTGCGCCCGACCGATTTGGTGCAGCACGGCAACTTCCTGTACGTTTCGCTGGGCGGTTTTGCCGGACTATTTCCGCAAAAAGCCGGTCTGGCAGTCATCGATGTGTCCAACCCCGCGCAAGCAGTCGTCACCGGCTTGTGGTCCGACCCAGCTTTTGACCGGGGCTGCGCCGCCGTGCGCGTCGACGGCAACTATGCCTATCTGGGCGCCATGGACAAAGGCGTCATCGTGGTCGACATCAGCAACCCGGCCGCCCCCAAATTGGTGTCGAAAGCCGAACTCGACCCCGACTGGCCCCACCCGCCCGGAATTTTTACCGAACCACATGCCCGAGGCTTCGCCGTGCGCGGCGATGAGGTCTGGACCTGCTTCGACGCCGGCGCCCTCCGCCTGGTCAATGTTTTTGACAAACAAAATCCCGTCGAAGCGTACAAATATGTCAATGAAGACATCGAGGCAGCCGGCCAAATTGCCTACAACACCGCCATTATCGCCGGCAATTAC
Organism: uncultured Saprospiraceae bacterium; assembly: GCA_964630705.1. GTDB lineage: Bacteria > Bacteroidota > Bacteroidia > Chitinophagales > Saprospiraceae > M3007. The sequence goes on from CAZVZH010000180.1 coordinate 1,478, forward strand.
CTCTACGCGGCTGTCGACTACTGCGGCATCGACATCGTGGATATTTCCAAACCGGAGCAACCCGTCAACGCGGGCTGGATCAACCCCTGGAATTGCAACAACGTCAACTGGAACGGCCGCCCCGGCCATACCAATCAACTCGCCACCGCCTGCAACAACCAACTGCTTTTCGCTTCCGGCGCCGACACCGAAGTGCTCGCGTGGTCGCTGGCCAATCCCACACAACCCCACCTGATCGGCCAACACGCTACGCTGCTCGACAGCGCCGCCACCTGGGGCATCGATGTGAACGACTCGCTGGTAGCCCTGGCATTCGTTTGGAACCCGCTCAACATCCCCTACATCGCGAAAAAAGGCGGCATCCAGCTGCTGCGCTGGAGCTGTCCGACAACTAGCCCTGCGCCGGAGTCGCCAAATGCCGGTTTCGACTTTTTGCTTGCCCCCAACCCCTGCACCGACCGGGTGACGGTACAGGCTTCCGGTCAATTGACCGATCCCTTGCCCTGGGCGCTGTACGACTTGCACGGGCGGCAATTGCTGAGCGGAATCCTGCCCCCCGTTTCCGGAACACCGGAACCGCTCAACCTGCAACTGGGACATTTGCCGGCAGGCATTTATTGTTTCGCGCTCGGCGGCGTGCGGCGCCTGGTGGTGCGGCAATAGCTAAAAAAAACGCCCCCGAACCCTTACGGCCGGAGGCGTTTTCAATTAATTCAAATACTTACCTCAGATCTTATTGCCGTCGGCATCGAAACGGATGACGCCGCCACCTTCAATTTTTACTTTATAATACACCGAGCAATCCGGTTTGGTGCGCTTTACCACCGACTCGATGGTCGCGCCAGCCTGGTTGGCGGCTAGCCAGTCTTGAGCAGCTTGCGGCAAATCGGCCACCGTGATGAGCTCCGTAGCAGCGGTGCAGGCGCCGCCAGGGCCGTGCGGGCCGTGGGGCGGGTGGCCGCCGGGCGTCCAGGTGCTGTCGTGCGGCGGGTGGCCAGTGGAGTCGCCATGGTGCGGATGGTGGCCCAGCGAATCGTGGTGATGGTGCCACAGCGAGTCGAGATGGTGATGCCCCAGGGAGTCGTGGTGGTGGTGCCACAAAGAATCCGGATGATGGTTTCCGGTGGAATCGCCGTGCATGTGGCCGTGACCGTCGCCGCCGCGGTCGGTAACGGCTACATTACCCGAAGTAAAGTCAGAGGACGTGAGCGCATCTTTCTGGCAGGCATAAAAACCGGCGAAAAACAACAACCCGAGGAGCAAAATTTGTTTACGCATGAAAAAGGAGAAGGTTGAAGATTGCAAAACAAAATTGTTTCGTGCCCGACTTTACGGGCGATCGCCGGCGGGGGTTGCGCCGTGTTTTCAATTTTTTTTGCGCTGGTATGACAGGGGCGCCACCAGTATTTTTTTACCACTAAAGGCACTAAAAAACACTAAAACGCACTAAGAGTCGCTGCTTTTGAGTGCGTTTTAGTGTTTTTTAGTGCCTTTAGTGGTAAAACCCTCCCCCCTGGCCGGCGCGCGTCAGAGTTTGTACGCCAAACCTGCGCGCAACACCAGCGCGTCGAAAGTCGGGGAAGTCGCCAGGCTGCCTTCCTGCCAGTCGACGCCGGCGCGGAACACCCAAGCGGGTGTATCGTATTCCAGGCTGATGCCCATGCTCCAAATGTTACTGGCCGTGAACCCCGGAATGCGCTCGGCCAACTGATGCAAGTCGTGCGGTTTGGGGTTGGGATGGCCCGGGTCGTGGTCGTCGTACGAAAAAACGTACAAGGCCGGGGCCTGCCGCAGCCACTGGTGGGACAAATGCACCGCCGGCCGTACCGGGAACCGCAACGGAACCACATATCGCAAGCCCAAGCTGTACACCTGTTGCCGTTGTTCGCCCTTCATATCCACCAGTTCCGGCTTCTGATTGCCGTGCTGCTGCGGTTTTGGCGGATCGTGGTGAAAATATTTTTTAGGCAAAAGCTCCATGCGCTGCACCGAGTACGAGCGCCAGTCGACGCCGGCAGTAAGCCAGAGGTTACGCAAGGGCGCATAGCCTGCCGATACGCCGATGCCTTTGAGCCAGGAAACGCCGGATTCCCGGGGTTGGGCCGCTGCTGCCAGGCCTTCCAAACCCAGTTGAAACCGCTGTTTGCGCTCCTGGAAAGGCTTGATTTTTGTCGGCGCTGGCCAGGGTAGTACCAGCCCGGCCGGCGGGCGCGTCGATGCCAGGGCTTCGGGGAGCGCGGCCGTAGGGGCGGGGGCCAGGCCGGCCCAAGCCGCTTGGGTAGCCGGTTCGGCGGCCACGGCAGATGGGGCAGCTACACCGGCGGCTTCAACGGGCGTTGTGCCAGCAGGAGTGCCTGGCGTTTCGCCGGCGTCGGCCGTTCCGGAGCCGGCAGTTACCGGCGCGGCAGTAAGGCTATTGTCGGCTGGAGCGCCGGACGCCGGCGCGGTTTGTTTTTTATAAAAACTTGGAACGGCCGGCGTGTTGCTGCGCGGCGCTCGGAAGCGGCTTTCGGGAGCAACGGTTTCAGCCGGCGCATTTTCCGGGGCGGCAGTTGCTGGCGTTTTGCCGGGTGTAGCAGCCACCGGAGTCGACTGGCCGGGGACTGGGATGGCGGGCTGTTGCTGCTGCCGTTCGCTCTGCAAATCCTGTAGTTCCAATTTTTCCTGCAAAGTGCGGTTGGCCTGCCGCAATTCGCGGTTTTGCCACAGCAAAACGGCGCCGACCAGCGTCAGGCCCACCGCCGCTGCCTGCCAGTAGCGCAGCGCTGAAGCGCCCGGCGCCTGGGGAGCAGGGGTGTAGAAAGCGTCGAGGCGTCGGTTGAGCGCTTCCCAATTCTTGTCGCGGTTGGGGTAGTCGCCCTCTTCGCGCAGCCGTTCGGCAAAGGATTTATCAAAATCGCTCATAGTTATTTCGAAAATTCAAAATCGTTCGACAATAGGACGCGCAGTTGCTGCCGTGCCCGGGACAAGTTGGATTTGGAACCGCCCACGCTGATCTGAAGCATTTCGGCGATTTCCTCATGCGAAAAACCGTCCACCACATACAGGTTGAACACTGCGCGGTAGGCGGGCGACAGTTGGTCCATCAGCTCGAGAATCTGCCCGTGGGTCAGCGATTCGATGATGCCCGAGTCCCAGTCCGGATCGTTCCAGGCAGCGAGCTCTACCAGTTGCATTTTGTTCATGCCCTGCCGCAGCTGGTCGATGGCGGTATTGATTAAAATCCGCCGGAGCCAATACCGGAAGGGCATCGTACCGGGATACAAATCGATTTTGGTAAACACTTTGAAAAAAGCGTCGTTGACAACCTCCTCGGCCATCTCCGACTGGTGGATGTAGCGGCGGGCAATCGACATGGCATAGTTGTAAAAGGCGGAGTACAGCCGGTGCTGGCTGTTCCGGTCTTTCCGGCGGCATCCATGTATGAGTTGATCCAGATCCACGTTTTCGATACTGTCCTGCATTACGGCAAAATTACAACCGGGGGTTGCGCGCACGCCCGGATTTTTTTTTGCAAGGTTGCGGATTGGGCGGTGAAGCGGGGGCGAAGAAATGGCGATTTGCTTGGATTATCGAAGCGAAGGTGTCGGCTGGTTGGTCCGGCTGGCGCCGGATTTTTATTTTTTAAAACTCAGAACTCCACGTTCCGGTAAATGCGCGCGAGGGGTACTTCCACGCCCAGGCATTTCAGGGGCAGCACAGCCTCCAATCCAGCCACGCTGCCGATGCGCCACAGGTCGGCGCCTTCCCGGCGGTAGTGGAACAGCTCGGGTTCATCTTGTTGCACCAACACATATTCCTGAAAACTGTCGATGGTCTGGTAGAGCTGAAACTTCAGGCTGCGGTCGTATTCCTTGGTACTTCTCGGCAATACCTCGACGATCAGCAGGGGGTTGGTGATCGCTGTCGGGTCTGCTTCCGCCGGCATGGGCGCGCCGCACACCACCAGGGCATCGGGGTACACGAAACTGTTTTTTGCCGGCACCCAGATACGCTGGTCGGAGCTGAAAATTCGATATTCCGGCTTGGTATCGAGCAATAAGCCGAGCCCAAAAGCAAAGTTGTGGGCAATCAGGTTGCAGTTGATCGTTCCTGCAGGCATAGGGGTTATTTTTCCGTTGACGTATTCCAGTTTCTCCCGGGCATGCGCCGCCATTTCGAGGTATTCCCCGATGGTGAATCGTTTTCCGGAAGCCAGCCATTCGCCCATGGTTGCGGTGTTTTTTTTGCAAATTTAAGATGTTTTTGGGGCCGGGATAAACCGCGCCACCACATGGGCGAAATGGTTTTTTTGCAGACTTGATTACCCTGCCTTTGTGTAAATTTAAGCCGCGCCCAAACGGACCGATTTATCTACAAAAATCAACACCACTATGGCAGACGTATTTTCCCAAATCTACACCCACGTCGTTTTTTCACCCAAACACCGGGAAGCGCTGATCCGGCCCGAATGGGAAGACCGCTTGCACCGGTACATCACCGGCATCGTGCAAAACAAAGGGCACAAGCTGCTGGCTATCGGCGGTATGCCTGACCACCTGCACTTTTTTATCGGACAAAAACCGTCGGAGGCGATTTCCGATCTGGTCCGCGAGGTGAAAAAACACAGCAACGAGTTTATCAAAGCCGAACGCCTCTCCCCCTTCGCCTTCGATTGGCAAAACGGCTATGGCGTTTTTTCACACAGCCGTTCGCAAATCGATGCGGTGTGCAAATACATTTTGAACCAAAAAGAACACCACCGGCAAAAGACCTTCCGGGAGGAGTTTTTAAAGTTCTGTGAGGAATTTCAGATTGAAATTGGCCGGAAACAATTGTTTGATTGGGTCGGTGAGCCGGAGTAGTAGTCGATACCCCCGTTCCAGTTTCCCTACGACTTCGGAGAAGTCGAACATTTGTAGAAAATTAATGGCCCACGGTTTGGCGACTTCGGAGAAGTCGAACATTTGTAGAAACC
>CAZVZH010000180.1:6534-9371 GCA_964630705.1 uncultured Saprospiraceae bacterium
AAATTAATGGCCCACGGTTTGGCGACTTCGGAGAAGTCGAACATTTGTAGAAACCGCCCACGGCCAAACCTTTTCGCGACTTCGGAGAAGTCGAACATTTGTAGAAACTTCCAATACCGGGCTTTTCCAAGGTCGGTGGGAACCTACGTCGGGCGCCTATACAAAGGTGCGACTTCTCCGAAGTCGTGGGATAACTTGAACGGGATGGTTTCCTACAAAGGTGCGACTTCTCCGAAGTCGCAGAAACCAACCACGGCCAAACGTTTTCGCGACTTCGGAGAAGTCAAACATTTGTAGAAACCAACCACGGCCAAACCTTTTCGCGACTTCGGAGAAGTCGAACATTTGTAGAAACCACCCACGGCCAAACCTTTTCGCGACTTCGGAGAAGTCAAACATTTGTAGCTGGATCAAACATATATTTCCGCCGACTTCGGAGAAGTCGTACGTTTTTAAGTGTTTGGTTTACAGTGGTTAAGGGTAACAATCGTGCGACTTCTCCGAAGTCGTTGAAGGGCATGTTCGTGCAATTTTCTACAAAGGTCTGATTTCTCCGAAGTCGAAATAGATACGATGTATCGAAATGCTCAAAGTATAATTATTCATTGCACACCGGTACCGAAGCCGCAGGATAACTTGAACGGGGTGGTTTCCTACAAAGGTTCGACTTCTCCGAAGTCAGCCGGATGCAATGCCGGTAAAATACCGCCCCAACCGCTTCGCGCCGCCGCTCCCCTGCGCCGTCGGGCGGCTGCGCCCCGCCCGCCGCTGCGCCGGGCAGCCGCCGCGCTGCGCTTTCACGCCTCCCCTTTGCTCAACAGATGACTGGAAGGCCTTCTACTACTGGGGGGAGGAAGCCAGGCGGAAACCGAGGAAGCTGTCGCGGTAGCCCGGACGGCTGTAGCGGCGGTACGACACGCGGCAGCGGCCGGCAGAATTGAGCCAGGAGCCGCCGCGGTAGACGCGGCCCGCGCCCGACCCAGGCCCCGTCGGATCCGTCTGCGCCGCACTGGTATAACTATCAGCATACCAGTCGCTGCACCACTCCCACACGTTGCCGCTCATGTCGTACGCGCCCAGTTCGTTGGCTTTTTTCTGCCCTACAGGGTGGGTGGCATTGCCTGAATTGCCGTCGTACCAGCCCACATCGCTCAGGTTGTGCCCGCCGGCGTACTTGTAGCCCTGGCTTTTGGCGCCGCCCCGGGCAGCGTATTCCCATTCGGCCTCGGTAGGCAGGCGGTACTTCCTGCCGGTTTTGGCGCTCAGCCATTTGACGTATTCCTGTGCGCCCAGCCAGGAGACGTACACCACCGGGTGTTTTTCGTAGCCGGGGCTTGGGGTGAAGGTACCGCCCGCCCAGGCGCCATTGGAATATTTCATGGGGCCGGAAAGTAGGATTACCTCCACGCCGTTGTACGTGACGGTTGTCCCCTGCGCATCGAGGCTGATTTTTTGGTTGATGTCGTTGAGGAAAGCGGCGTACTGCTCGTTGGTCACTTCGTATTTGCCGATGGCGAAGCTGCTGAGCTGTACCCAGTGGAGGTTTTTCTCGTCCGTGCTGCAATCGCCGCCTTGCTCGCTGGTGCAGCCCATCTGGAATTTTCCACCTTCCACACGCACCATTTCCGGCTCGAAAGGCAGTCGGCTGCCTCCGCCGCCGTCCACCGCGCTGCCGTCGGCGGTTTTCTGCCCCGTCACCCGAAACTGCGCAAACACCGCCACGGTATAAAACTGTTTTTCCGCCGGCATGGCAAAGGCCCACACGCGGCTGGGCGCGCGAAACACGCTGACGGTGCGGTTGTTTTCGAAGCGGCGGAGCTCGAAGTCCTGCACCTCGGTCACCTGCAACATGCGGTCGAGCTGGCCGTAGCCTTTTTCGATCTGCTGGCAGAGTTGGACTACGGCAGTGGCCAGGGCTTGCGGCAGGGAGCCTTCGGGCAAAATTTGGGTTTCCTTGTACACGATTTCCTGCTCCACGGTGCGGTTCCACTGGGCGGTGAGGGCGGCGAGCTGGTCGCGGATTTTTTGCAGGGCGCCGTCGACGCTTTTTTCGAAGTTGCCGCCGGCGCTGAAGGGCACGCCCAACTCGCGGCAAATCTGGCCGATTTTTTCGGAGCGGGTTTTGAGGCGCAGGCTGGCTTCGTCGATTTCGCGATCGATTCGGCGGATCTCCTCGACGCCGTTTTGCAGGATGTAGTCCTGCCGCTCGTCGGCGGTGCGGTTGTCGCGCTGCACGGTGCTGAGGAAGGGCAGCACCTCCAGTTCGATACGGCGGAGCTCGGCTTCCTGCACGCCTTTGTCGAGCAGGCGCTGGCGGTAGTTGGGTTCGTTGGCGAGGTTGAGCACCAGGGCGCCGGCAGCGGCCGAAGCGGGGCTGGCCGCTTTTTCGCGGGCGGGCACGGCAGCCACGCGGGCCACGAGCAGGAAGGCGCGGCGGGCCGGGTAGCGCTGGTTGAAATATTCGCGCTCGAGCCGCACCTCGCCGTTTTTGACCTCCAGGATGAGGTCGCGCACAGGGGCGAAGGCTTTTTCCTGGCTGGAACGGGTGATGTTGGCGCCGATCAGGTCGGACACGGCCTGCGGGGTGATGGCCTGGTGGGCCTGCTCGATGAGGTCTTTGGGTTCGCTTTTGTAAAAATCGACGTTTTCGAGCAGCACGACGTAAAGGCCCGAATGGCGGACGTAGCCCAGGTTTTGGCTGAGCTCGGCGCGCGATTTCCGGCGGCTTTCCTCGAGGTCGCGGAGTTGTTTTTCGAGGCCGGCCACGTCTTTGTAGGCCAGGATTTGCTGGTAGCGCAGCGAGAGTTCGGACATCTGGGAGACGGTGTTGCCCAGGG
>CAZVZH010000181.1:0-9272 GCA_964630705.1 uncultured Saprospiraceae bacterium
GGCTGTCCGGGGGGGGGGGGGTAGTCGGGTGGGTTTGGGCGGGGGCGAAAGTAGGGGAGGAGGCGAAAAGGAGGGCTAGGAGTAATGCGGATTTCCTGATCATTGTGGTTCGGTCCGAGTTTTTTTATTGGCCAAGGTAGTTCGATTCCGTATTTTTGCCCTAAATGTCTGGACCATGCAAGCGGAATTGATCGAACGGGACCCCAAGATCATGCAGGGTAAGCCCATCATAAAAGGCACGCGCATCACCGTAGAACTCATCGTGCGCAAAATTGCCTCCGGATTTTCCATTTCGGATATTCTCGCCGGATACCCGCATCTGACCGAGGTCCAGGTCGCTGCTGCACTGGAGTATGCCGCAAGAATGATCGCCGATGAAATTGTGCTGGAAGCATGATTGTTGCCGACGAAAACCTCCATCATTTTTTTATCAAGGCTCTCGCCGAAAAGGGCTACGAAATCAAAAGCGTGGCAACGCTTCAGCGGGGCGCTTCGGATGAGGCGGTCATTGAACTGACCCAAGCCGAATCCGCTATTTTAATTACAGAAGACAAGGATTTTGGAGAACTCGTGTTTGCGCATCAAATAGCCAAGGTCACTGTAATTTTTTTACGATACCGTTTGGAGGAACTCCCAATTATGTTACGTAATCTGTTTAAGGTAGTCGAGGATTTTTCTTCTCAGGAAGGGCGGTTTTTTATCGTAGTTACCTCTACTCGGATTCGCATTCGGAGTATTTGATTTCGGCTTGTCCGTCCGAAAGTTTTTGACCCATTCGGCTTTAGAGCATATTGGAGCCTTTGTCGCCAGCGCAGCTCTCCTTTCGACGCCAACTCCCTTTTACATTTTGATTTTTACATTTTACATTTTGACTTAATTCCCCAATACTTCCCTTGCGTTGTTGGCTATGCCCCGCCCACCATTCGTCGAGCCATTCCAAAAAATACTCCCGCCGCCCTATTTTTGCCCCATTCTAAACCAACTCGCCCAACCATGCGCTTCGCCCTCACCCTCCTCTGCTGCACCGCCCTGCTCCTCTCCCCGCTTTTTTCCCAGAAAAAAGACGATGCCAAGGACAAAAAACCGGAAAAACCCGCCTGGCTCGACCCGGCTACCTACGCCGGCCTCAAATTCCGCAGCATCGGACCGGCCGTCACTTCGGGCCGCATCAGCGACTTCGCCGTGCACCCGGCCAACGCCGCCGTGTACTACGTGGCCAGTTCCTCCGGCGGCGTGTGGAAAACTGTGAATGCCGGCACTACCTGGACGCCCATTTTCGACAGCCAGGGCTCCTACTCCATCGGCTGTGTGGCGCTCGACCCCCCCAACCCCAACGTCGTGTGGGTCGGCACCGGTGAAAACAACAACCAGCGCTCCGTAGCCTATGGCGACGGCGTGTACAAAAGCGAAGACGGCGGTAAAACCTGGAAAAACGTCGGCCTGAAAAATTCCGAACACATCGCCAACATCCTCGTCGACCCCACCAACCCCAACACCGTGTACGTGGCGGCCTATGGCCCCGTGTGGAGCGATGGCGGCGACCGCGGCGTGTACAAAAGCACCGACGGCGGCGCCACCTGGACCTGCGTCAAGGCTGTCAGCCCCTACACCGGCTGCAACAACCTCGTGATGGACCCGCGCAACCCGCAGGTGCTCTACGCCGCTTTTCACCAGCGGCAGCGCAAGGTGTTCACCTACATCGGCGGCGGCCCCGAGTCGGCCCTGTTCAAAAGCACCGACGGCGGCGCCACCTGGACGAAGCTCGGCGGCGGCCTGCCCTCCGGCGACATCGGCCGCATCGGCATCGACCTCTCGCCCGCCAACCCCGACTACGTGTACGCCGTCGTGGAAGCCGACGACAAAAAAGGCGGCGTGTACCGCTCCACCGACCGCGGCGCCAGCTGGACCAAAATGAACGAGGCCTACACCAGCGGCAACTACTACCAGGAACTCAGCTGCGACCCCCGCGATCCCGACCGCATTTTCATCACCGACACCTACTACAAAGTCAGCGACGACGGCGGCAAAACCCTGCGCAACCTCGGAGAACTCAACAAACACATCGACAACCACTGCATCTGGATCGATCCGGCCAACACCAGCCACCTGCGCGTAGGCTGCGACGGCGGCATTTACGAATCCTGGGACTTCGCCGCTACCTGGGAATTCAAAGCCAACCTGCCCGTCACGCAGTTTTACAAAGTCAGTACCGACAACGCTTTCCCGTTCTACCACGTGCACGGCGGCACCCAGGACAACCTCAGCCTCGGCGGACCCAGCCGCACCACCAGCGAAAACGGCATCCCCAATTCCGACTGGTACGTCACCAGCCTCGGCGACGGCTTCGAAACGCAGGTCGACCCCACCAACCCCGACCTCATCTACGCCCAAAGCCAGTATGGCGGCCTCGTCCGATTCGACCGAAAAAGCGGCGAGTACCTGTTCATCAAACCGCAGGAAGGCGAAAACGACCCCGCCCTCCGCTGGAACTGGGACGCCCCGCTTTTTATCTCCAGCCACTCCCCCACCCGGCTTTATTTCGGCGCCAACATCGTGTTCCGCACCGACGATCGCGGCAACACCTGGCGCGCCATCAGCCCCGACCTCTCCCGCGGCATCGACCGCAACCGCCTCGAAGTGATGGGCAAGGTGTGGAGCGTCGACGCCGTGGCCAAAAACGGCTCCACCGACATTTACGGCCAAACGACCAGCATCGCCGAAAGTACGCTCGACGAGAACTTGCTGTGGGCCGGCACCGACGACGGCCTCATCTGGCTGACCCGCGATGGCGGCCAAAACTGGGAAAAATTCGACAACCTGCCCGGCGTGCCCGAGCGCTCGTATGTGCATCAGATTATTGCCTCGCGGTTCGACAAAAACACGGCCTATGTCTGTTTCAACCACCACCGCTACGGCGATTTCAAACCCTACCTGCTGAAAACCACCGACAGCGGCAAAACCTGGACCAGCCTCAGCGCTACCCTGCCCGAGCGCGGCAGCGTGTACTCCATCGCGGAAGATCATGTGGACGCCAAGCTGTTGTTTTGCGGCACCGAATTCGGCGTGTTTTTCAGTCCCGACGGCGGCCTAAACTGGCTGCAACTCAAGTCCGGCCTGCCCACGGTAGCCGTGCGCGACATTGAAATTCAGCGCCGCGAAAACGACCTGGTGCTCGCCACCTTCGGCCGCGGTTTTTACATCCTCGACGACTACTCGCCCCTGCGCAACCTTTCGGAAAAAACCTTCGAACAGGCCGCACAACTGTTCCCGGTGAAAAACGCCTGGATGTTTATCCCCAGCAAACCGCTGGGTTTGCGCGATAAAGGACATTTGGGCAGTAATTTTTACCTGGCAGAAAACCCTCCCGTCGGCGCGGTGTTTACTTATTGGATGAAAACCGACATCAAAACCCTCAAGGAAAAGCGCCGGGAAGCGGAAAAAGCCGCTGCCGATAAAAAGGAAACGGTGTACTATCCCGAACTGGAAACCCTCCGTCGGGAAGACGAACAGCCCGAACCTTACCTCCTGTTCACCATTACCGACGAAGCCGGCGCCGTGGTGCGCCACATCAAAGCCCCCGCTAAGAAAGGCCTGAAGCGCATCGTTTGGGATTTTCGCTACAACACGCCCGCCCCCGTCACCCAACGCCGCAGCCCCGCTCCCGACCAACTTTTCGGCGAGGCCGAAAAAGGGCATCTGGCCCTGCCAGGCACCTATTACGTAAGCCTGCAACAATATGAAGACGGCGCGCTCAGTCCGCTGGCCGGCCCAGTGGCGTTCAAAGCCGAAGCGCTCCAAAATGCCACCCTGCCCGCGACCGACCGCCAGGCCTACCTCGATTTTTGTAAAAAAGTGAGCGCCCTGCGCAAAGCCGCCAGCGCTGCCAGCCTGATCCTCGCGGAAATGAATACCCGGATCGGACACATCCAAACGGCTTTGCTCGACCTGCCCGCGCCGCCGCAGGACTTGCTGAAAACCAGCCACGAGCTCCGCAGCCGCCTCAGCGCCGTCAGCACCGCCTTCAACGGCGACGCCACCCGCGCCAACCGGCAGTTTGAAATCCCGCCCTCCCTGAACGGGCGCATCGGCGACATCGAAGGCGCCATGTGGAACAGCACGGCCGCCCCGACAACCACCTTTTTGGAGAGCTACCGCACGGCAGCCCGCCAATTCGGCCCCCTGCTCGACGAAATGAAAAAGATCGACGCCGCTTTGCAAGCCGTCGAACAACAACTGGAAAAACACGGCGCCCCCGCCACGCCCGGGCGCTGGCCTAACTGGAAGGAATAATGAATTAAATTACCCGCATATGAAGATCAACGTTCAAAGTGTTAAATTTAAAGCCAGCCAAGACCTGCACGACCACATCGAAGAGAAAGTTGGCAAACTGTTTAAATTCAATGACCGCATCATCCGCGCTGACGTCACCCTGTTTGAAGACGGCAACAGCCACGACAACCAGTTTTGCGAAATTCGCCTGGTGGTGCCCGGCGACGACCATATCGCGAAAAAAAATGCCGCGAGTTACGAAAAAGCAGTGACCGAAACGGTTGAGGTACTGGCCAAGGTCCTGCGCCGGAAAAAAGACTGAGAAATGTAAAATGTAAAATTTAAAATTTAAAAATCAAAAGGGAGATTACGTTGGAGGGCTTGTATTGTTCGCAAACGCCACTATTATCCCCCCAACGTAATCTCCCTTTTGACTTTTACATTTTACATTTTACATTTTGACTTTCCATGAAATACCTGTTTGTCCTGATCCCGATTTTCCTGCTCTGTTTTAAAACCCGTGCCCAGGAGCCCCTGCGCGTAGGCGTGGTGCTCAGCGGTGGCGGCGCCAAAGGCGTGGCCCACATCGGCGCCCTGCGTGTGCTGGAAGAAGCCGGCATCCGCATCGACTATATCGGCGGCGCGAGCATGGGCGGTATCGTGGGAGGCTTGTATGCGGCCGGCTGGACGGTCGATCAGCTCGACAGCCTCCTGCGCGCCAACGACCTGGCCCAGGTGCTGCGCGATGAGGTACGGCGCGACTACCAGCCGTTTTTCAGCAAACGCTACGGCGAAAAATACGCGCTCCGGCTTTCTTTTAAAGATTTCAAACTAGCCCTGCCACCCGCCTTGTCCGATGGCCAGCAAGCCTTCGACTTTTTGAGCGAACTGACCGACCGGGTAGCAGGCATTGACGAATTCAGTCAGTTGCCCACGCCGTTTTTTTGCATCGGCACCGATGTGGAAAACGGCGAGCAGGTGCTGCTCGAACGCGGCAATCTGGCCCGGGCGATCCGTGCCGGCGGCTCGTTTCCGGGTTTGTTGGCGCCGGTGGAAGTCGACGGCAGGCTGCTCACTGACGGCGGCGTGGTCAACGATTTTCCGGCCAAGGAAATGCGGGAAAAAGGCATGGACATCGTGATCGGCATCAATGTGGAAGCCGGCTTGTACGACAAACAGCAGCTGCGCTCCATGGAAAAGATCATCGAGCAAATCGGTTCCTACCAGATGATGGCGCGTTCGAAGGAGCAAATACCCTTTTGCGACCTCGTCATCCGGCCCGACATCGACGGCTACGGCGTTACGTCTTTCGATGCTGTCGACACCCTGGTGCTCCGGGGCGAGCGCGCCGCCCGCACCCAGTGGGATGCCCTGGTGCAAATTGCCCGCGCCCAGCAGGCCGCCCCGCCGCCCCGCCGCCAGACACCGGACCTGCCCACTGAGGATGACGACTGCCCTTTGTACATTCACGAGGTGACGGTGGCGGGCTACCCCGCTCGGAGCAAGCGGGCTTTGCTGCGCAAATTTCCGCGGCCGCTGCCCGGCGAGATCGGCTTCGATGAGTTCCGGGAAGGCATTTCCGCGCTGTACGCCACCGACCAGTTTCAGTGCATCGACTACGATTTCGATCTGGAGCCCGGCGGCAGCCGGCGGCTCGACATGCGCCTGTACCTGCGGCCGGGCTACCTGAGCAGTCTGCGCCTGGGTTTGCACTACGACCCCGTGTACAAAAGCAGCCTGCTGCTCAACGGCACCTTCCGCAATGCCGGCATTTCAAATTCGGTGCTCTCTATCGACGCTATCGCCGGCGACAAACTGCGCTACAACCTGCACTACTACGTCGGCGGCGCGCGCGGGCCTGGCATCGGGCTCAACAGCCGGCTCAACACCGTCGACCTGCGCGTCGACCTGCCGGTGCGCGTCGACATCGGCGGGAACGTGTCGGTGCAAAACCTCTTGTTCGACCTCACCGACCTGACGCAGGAACTGTACCTCAACCTGGCTTCCGGCAACAGCTTTGCCGCCGGGCTGGCCGCCGAATTTAAATTTTTTAAAACCGCTACCTCGCAGGCGGTTAACTACGTCACCTCCAACAACTACATCGACGAAAAAGGCTGGTACGCCGCAGGTAAAGCCTTTTTTTACCACGACAGCCGCGACCGCCTGTTTTTTCCGCGCAAAGGCTTGCTGGCGGGCGCTGAAGTGCGGGGGATCCACCCATTGCAATCGCTGAAATACGAGGCCGGCAGCGCTAAACTGGGTTGGAACATCGACCTGCACGGCGCCCTGGCCTATCCTCTGCGCTCCCGGCTGACTGCCCTGGCCGCGCTCGAAATCGGCTACAACCTGGGCGTGCCCGCCCCGCCCTTCCGCTATTTCCTGGGCAGCGTCAACCGCAACCTGATCAACAATTTCCGGGCCTTTCCAGGGCTGGCTTTTGCCGCCGTGTCGGGCGACAACCTGGTGTCGGGCAGCCTGGCCGGGCGCTACCAGGTGTTCAAAACCCACTACCTCAGCGTGGGCGGGCATATCGCCTCCGTGAGTGCGGCCCGGGCGCCGTTTGCCGACGGCCGGGGCTTGTTGCGCAGCGCGAGTATTTCGTATGGGATCGACACGTTTTTGGGGCCGGTGGAGCTGACGTACGCCGTTTCGAACCGGGGCGACCAGTGGTATTTTAACCTGGGGTATTGGTTTTGAACGCGCTCGCCTTGACTACATTTGTTAAAATGGCCATTCGAAACTTTAATTTTTAGGCGCTTAAGCCCTACATTTAAGCGCTTAAAAAAGTACTCCGCATTTCCATTTCGCCAAATTTTAAACAGCATCGGACTATGAAACCTCAAGTTCAAGTACTGCGCCGTCATTTTTACAAGCTGGCGGCCGGCAGTCTGCTCGTCGCCAGCCTGGCCGGCTGCGGCGCCAATCCGCAAACCGTTACCGGCCTCATCGCGCTGGCCAAATCGGTGATCGAGCTCGTCGACACCTTCGCTGAAAAAAGCGACCGCTTTACCCAGCGGGTCAATAAGGTTACCGACATCACGTTGGGCAACCTGAATACGCAGCAGGAAATCGGCCCTATCGCTCAATTTTGGGAAAAACAGTGGATGGATATTCACACCCGTTTTGATGAGTTGAACGAGCATTTGCAGGAAATCAACCAGCGCTCGAGCCTGTATTTTCAGGCCCTGGATGAAAACAACGCCAAGATTTCCAACGATCAACTCCGGCAGCAGGACTTTGAAAAAAACCAGGAGATCAAAAAGCGTTGGGAAATCGAGTACCAAAAAGCCCTGACCAGCATGGCCAGCACCCAACAAATGCTCCAGCAGGGCGACGATTTTATGTACCTGTTGCGCAACGAGGTCATGCGTAGTACGATCAACGCTTCTATCCCCAGCCTGAAGCAAATAGCCGGGCAGGCAGTTGTTTTATCGGCAAGAATCCGATCGTTTGAACAAACAGCCCGGACCATTTTTCAGATTTAACTATTCCCAAAACACATTTTACCAATATGCGACCGCTGTTTTATACCGCCATCCTGTTTGCTCTGGGTATTTTTATGATAACCCTTTTGGCCTGCACGCCCGCCGACCTGACCATCGAGGAGTACGGTTTTGGCTACGGCATCTGGCACGGACTGTCCTCGTTTTTTAACCTGGTGGGCAGCTGGTTTGGCGCCGACGTGGGCTTGTATGCCCTGAACAACAGCGGCTTTTTTTACTGGGTGGGCTACGTGATCGGCGTGTTTTTTCTGATCGGGTTGTTTTCTGCGCTGCCGCCGCTGAACCTGATCGTTTTGATTCTGCTGATACTGGGCTGGTGCGGGGTGGTATGATGGAGAGCAGGGGGCATTAAAAGTCATTTGGGCGACCGCAGAAAAACGGTTCCGATTTGAAAAAATGACCTCAATGCCCCCTGCTGGCCTCAATACCCGCAGCGCTTATTTATTCGGCGCCTTATTCGGGTTCAGCAGATCGTAAAACTGATCGAGTTTCGGCAAAATGATGATACGGGTGCGGCGGTTGGTTGCCCGGCCGGCCTCGGTGTTGTTGCTGGCCAGGGTGTTGTACTCGCCGCGGCCGGCAGCGATGAGGCGGTTGGGATCGACGTTGAAATTTTTCTGCAGTACGCGCACCACGGCAGTGGCGCGTTTGACGCTCAGGTCCCAGTTGTCGGAGAGGCAATCCGTTTTGATAGGAACGTTGTCCGTGTAACCTTCCACCATGATTTCCAGTTCGGGGCGCGAGGCGATGATCTGAGCGATTTTTCCGAGCACTTCCATGGCGCGGGGCGTGAGGTTGGCGCTGCCGCTTTGGAAGAGCATTTTGTCGGAAAGGTTGACGAACACCACGGTTTTATCTACTTTGACTTCCACGTCGGTATCGTCGAGGCCCTGCGGGAGCACGCTTTTGAGGTTGACGGCCAGGGCGAGGTTGATGGAATCGGCTTTGGTTTTGGCGGCCTGGAGGAGCTGAATGTACTTGTCTTTGCGTTCCAGTTGGGCAAGTGTTTCCTTGATATTATCGTTGGCCGATTGCGACAGCACGGTGAGATTGCCCACCTGGCTGGCTTGTTTGTCGCGCTGGGCCTGGAGGTCGGCGATTTGCCCGCGCAGGTCCTGTATTTGCTCTTCGCGCAGTTGCATGGCGCTTTGCATGCCGCGCATTTCGGTTTGTAGTTTGAGCCGGTCGGCTTCGCAGCCGGAGAGCCGGTTCATGTAGTCGTTGAGGCTGACGCCGCAGGCGCCCAGGTCTTTGTTGGCGACGTCGAGTTCGGTTTGCAGGGATACGAATTTCTTTTTGCTGACGCAGGACGCGAGGCCGAGCAGCAGGAGGAAAAACAAGGAAAATCTGATGTTGAAATACATGCTATTGGATTTTAAAAAATCAGTAAAAAGGAGGGGCAAAGGTACGGCGCTGGGCGGGGGGCGGGGTATGAAAATATCATTAGATGGCGGATAAGGAACGATCAAATAATAAGGTCCCGATTGTGGGGAGATTAAT
>CAZVZH010000182.1:0-9251 GCA_964630705.1 uncultured Saprospiraceae bacterium
TCTTCCCGAACGATTTGTTCGGCCGGCACTTGCAGCACCTTGGCGATGGCTTCGATGTCGGCCGTTTCCCACTCGCTAATTTGTACAAAAGAAAGGATGCCCATTTGGTGCAGCCGCTGCCGAAGCGCCTCGGAGATGCCGCGGATGCGGAGCAGGTTGTCGGCCAGGCCGGGTGTTTGGGTGGGCCCGGAGTCGCCGTCGCTGGCGCGGGCACTGTCGGACAGGTGTTGCAACTGGGCGTTGATGCGGACCAGCTCGCGTTGCTGCTGATTAATTTCGTTACGCGCAAGGTCGAGTTGTTCGCGCAGCAGCCGCCGTTCGAGTTCGAGCGTCGCATTTTTTTCCTCCAGTTCGCGCAGTTGCTGGTGCATAGCGGAAAAACCCATGTGCAAGGTTTTCCAGGCATTGATCTGGCCTTTAATCCGGGAGAGTTCTTCCTCCAGGGCTTCATTTTCCGCCTGCAGGCGCTGGGCTTCGGCTTCGAGTTCGGGCAACTGCTCCGACCAGCGGGCGGCGTTGGCTTCCGCCTGCTCCATCCGGGTGGTGTTGGCTTGGGTGGTACTCATCAAAAATGCGCGCTCCGATTCGTAGGCCATCACTTGTTCGCGCAGGGCCCCGGCTTCGAGTGCGGCCTTGCGCAAGTCGGCTTCGCGCAATTCATACCGGTGTTTGATATGGGTATAGAGGCGCGCCAGGGCGTTGCGCTCCTGCGTGGTGCGTTCGAGCACGCGGGCCAGTTCGCGTTCGGGCCAGATGGCCCGAAAATTCCAACCCAGCACCACGCCTACCAGAACTGCAATGGCCCAGAGCAGTCCAAACAAAACCGGATCTCCGAAAATGACATCCATGGACAACCGAAGGATTTTCATCAAAGGTAGCGCAAATTCAAGTAAATCAAGCGACTAGGTGCAATTTTTGAGCCTTTTGGCGTTAATTTGCTCCGTTTGTATTGAAAAAAAGGCCCAACTACCGGCCCATGAGGTATCTGCTCCACCAATTTTTACTTGTCCGACGTTCCGTTCCGCTTTTTTGCTGGTGGTTGGGCGGCTTGTTTTTCCCGGTAGCAGCAGGCGCGCAAACCGGCGATACCGGGCTCGGTTTTGTTCGCATCGATACCATCATTCTGGAGGGCAACCGCAAAACGAAGCCATCCCTGATTTTACGCGAGCTGGAATTTTCGGCGGGCGACAGCCTGCCGCTTTCTACCCTGGCCGAAACTCTGGAGCGCAACCGCCTGCGAGTGATGAACCTCAGTTTGTTTTCCAGCTCCACCGTGGAGCTCGACACCCTCGGCGGCGGCAGGCTGCTGGCCGTGCGGTTTCGGTTGGTGGAAATGTGGTACCTCTATCCCATCCCCCTGTTCGAACTGGCCGACCGCAATTTTAACGTCTGGTGGTCGGAGTTCAACCGCTCGCTCAAACGCGTCAACTACGGCATCGCCTGGACGCACCTCAACCTCAGCGGCCATGCCGACATTCTCCGCGTCAACCTCAACTTCGGCTACTCCAACCGCTACGAACTGGTGTACGAACGCCCCTGGCTCAACCGGCGCCAGACACTGGGCTTCCGCGTAGCCACCGGCTTCAGCCGCACCCACGAAGTGGCCTACCGCACCGGTGGCAACAAGCAACTGTTCACCGTCGACCCCGACAACTGGCAAAAAAACCGCTACTATGCCAACCTCAGCCTGCGCTGGCGGCCCAAACTCCTGGTCGATCACTCGGCTATCCTGGAATACCATTTTAACCAAATTGCCGACACCATCACCACCATTGTTAACCCCGATTTTTTCCTCGACAGCCGCAGCCGCCAGCGCCACTTCAGCCTGATCTACCGCTTCACCATCGACAAACGCGACATCCGCCCTTACCCGCTCAGCGGCTGGCTGGCCGTGCTCGACCTCCGCCAAAACGGCTTGCTCCCCTCCGACGACCTGCACCTTTTCCGCGCAACGGCCGAATGGAAAAAATACACCGCCTTCACGCCTTTTCTCAGCCTCGAAACCATGCTCAAGGCCCGCGTCAGCCTGCCCCGCCGGCAGCCGCCGTTTTTCAACAACCAGGCCCTGGGCTACGGCAACGACTTGGTGCGCGGGTACGAGTTTTTTGTGATGGACGGCCTCGACTATGCCTTACTGCGCAGCTCCGTGCACCTGCGTTTGCTCGAGCGCAGCTTTAATTTGGGGAAAATCATCCCGGTAAAAGCCTTCAAGGTTATGCCGCTGAAATTGTATTTTTCTATTAACAACGACCTCGGTTATGCCAACGATCCGTATTATGCCGCGGGCAATCCGCTGACCAACCGGCTGCTTTACGGCTATGGGATCGGGCTGGACATCATCGCGTTTTACGACAAGGTGGCCAAATTCGAATGGAGCTGGAAAGGCACCGGCGGCGGCGGCTTTTTTTTAAACATCAACACCGGCATCTGATGCGGCGTTTTTTTCAACTTTTTTGGCTCCCCGCCTACCGCGCCTGGGCGCTGCGCTACATCCGTCGCGAACGCCTGTTTCAATACGACGGCCTGCGCCTCCGCGTGCCGGCGGGCGTGTTCCATCCGGGCATTTTTTTCAGCACGCCGATTTTTCTGAATTTTATAAAAACGCTTGATCTCCGGCAAAAAACCGCGCTCGACCTGGGCGCTGGCTCGGGAGCATTGGCCTTGCTGGCCACCCGCTTGGGCGCCCGGGTCACGGCGCTCGACATCAACCCATTGGCCGTAAAAACAACGAAGGAAAACGCCCGCGACAATGGTCTGATTCTCGACATGTTGCAAAGCGACCTGTTCGACGCGCTGCCGACTCAACGCTTCGACCATATTTTCGTCAATCCGCCCTATTACTCCAAAGCGCCGCAAACCGATTTCGAGCGCGCCTTTCTGGCCGGCCCGCAACTCGAATATTTTGAAAAACTCTTCCGCCAAATGCCGGGCTATCTGGCGGTTCCCGGCGGCCGCTGCTGGATGATTCTTTCCGAAGACTGCGATCTGGAAAAAATAGGAGAAATTGCCGGCCGGAACGGTTTCCGCCGAGCGCCCGCCCTGGAAAAACGCAAATGGGGCGAACGCTTCGTTATTTGGGAAATCAGCCGTTAATTTTTTTCACACTGTCCGACCAAGCCGCATACCGCTCTTTTTGCGCCGCTGCGCCCGACTTGCCGATCTTCCTGCACGATTGGTACCTCGACGCCGTGTGCGGCCCCGCCAACTGGCAAGCCGCGCTCGCCTACCGGGGGGAGCAGCCTGTAGCCGTCTTGCCGTTTTTTCTCAAAAAAAAAGGCCCCTGGCGCTATGTGGCCATGCCCCAGCTGACCAGGATGATGGGCCCCTACCTGCTGCCAGAATTCCGGCAACCCCGGTTTGAAGTCCGCCTGCTCAAGCAGTTGCTCGACCAGCTTCCCCCACTGGCAGCATTCGAGCAGGATTTCAACTACACCGCCGCCAACTGGCTGCCCTTTTACTGGCGCGGCTTTCGCCAAACCACGCGCTATTCCTACACCCTCGACTTGACCGACGGCGATGCCTTGCTCGCCAACCTGGCACCCGATTACCGCAACAACAAAATCCCCAAAGCCGCCGCACAAGTACAAGTGCACACCGGCAATGATCTGGAGTTGTTCTTCCGGGTTCACAACCTGAGCTACCGCCGCCAGGGCATGCCCGCTCCGGTCGGCTTCAATTTTTTGCAAAATCTCGATTGCGCATTGGAAGCCCGGCAGGCGCGGCAAATTTTCTGGGCGACCGACCGCGCCAGCGGCGCCATACACTCCGTAGCTTACCTGGTGTGGGACCGCCAATCGGCTTACTACCTGCTGGCCGGCGACGACCCCGCGCTGCGCCGTTCGGGCGCCGGCATCTTGTTGGCTTGGGAGGCCATTCGCTACGCCCGGGAGGTGCTTCGGCTGCGCCGGTTCGATTTTGCCGGAAGCATGATTCCGGCAATCGAACGCGTACGGCGGCAATTCGGCGCTGAGCAGCAGCCCTATTCGCGGGTACAAAAAGAATGGTCGTGGATTTGGGCCTTGGGGAAAAAACTGCTGCGGTAGGTTTTTTGTGCAATACCCGCCGGCAGGGCATCTGGCCAGTCGCCCTGCCAGCAAAATCTTCACCAGCAAAAACTTCCGAGCACATGCAACACTTCAGTTTCCTGCTTCTCCTCACCTTTTTTGGCCTCCCGGCATTCGCGCCCACCACCAATCCCGTTTACGTTTTACAAGGAAAAATCACCGATGCTTCGGGCGAGCCGATCATTGGCGCCGTCATCAAAGTTTTTAAAGATTCCACGTTTCTCACCGGCACAATTTCCAACGTCGACGGCGACTACCGATTCCAGTTTTCCGAGCCCGGAACCGTTCATCTCGAAGTTTCCTACACCGGCTATGCGACAAAAAAAATAACAGGAATCGCCCTGGTTGCCAATACGATCGTTACGGTCGATGTGGAATTGAGCGCTGACATGTTACTGGAGGAGGTCCAAATCACGGCCCACAAAGTGCCGGTCATTCAACAAGACAACACACAAAGCGGGCAAGTGCTCACCTCCGAACAGATACACCGTATTCCGAGCCGGCCGGCCGGCGCAGAGCCCAAGGAAAGCCGGCGCGCCAAACGCAAAAGCGCCGAAAAAACACCTGTGCCCGCCGCCACACCAACGCCGGCTAAGTCTGATCTTGCCCGCGAAACAAGCCCTTCCGACGACTGGGCTTTAGAAGCAGAAGCCCCCGTTTCCGGCATTATCGCCGGCCCGGAACCCCGCGCGGGATTGCTCACTGCCGGCGAATGGAACGATCTGCACAACTGGGGCAAGCACTGGACCGACCTGCTCACCGACGGCGAAATTGATGCCTATCAGCATCAGTACAAATTTTACCCCAGACACCGTTTTGGTGTTCTGCTGCAAAACCAAGACAGCCTGCCCATAGGCGATGCTGCCGTGCAACTGCTCGATGCCAACAACCAAGTCATTTGGGAGGCCCGCACCGACAACATGGGCCGGGCCGAACTTTGGGCCGGTTTTTTCGACGGGAAAAATCCGCCGGCCCAACTGCGCTTGCAAGCCCGCATCGACGGCCAAAACTACCCGCTCGGGCCCGCCGTGCCCTTTAGCCAAGGTATCCGGCGCCATCAAATCCAACGGGAATGCCGGCAATCAACTGCGCTGGATGTGCTCTGGGTAGTCGACGCCACCGGCAGCATGGGCGACGAGCTGGAATACCTGAAAACGGAATTGCAGGATGTGATCGGACAGGTAAAATTCAACAACCCCGCCCTGGAGATTCGCATGGGCTCGGTGTTTTACCGCGACGAAGGCGACGACTATGTGGTGCGCAGCAGCCCGCTCGACGCCGATATCGCCAAAACAATCGGCTACATCGGCCAGCAATCGGCAGCTGGCGGTGGCGACTACCCCGAGGCGGTGCACAGCGCCCTGGAAGCCGCCATTTTTCAGCAGGCCTGGAGCGCTGAAGCGGTCGCCCGCATTTGTTTTTTGGTGCTTGACGCCAGTCCGCACCAGACACCGGAAGTCGCCGCCAGCCTTCAAAAAAGCATCCGCGATGCCGCCCGGCAGGGCATCCGGATTGTGCCGGTGAGCGCCAGCGGTATTCAGAAAGACACCGAGTTTTTGATGAAATTTTTCGGACTGGCCACCAACGGAACCTACGTTTTTCTCACCGACCACTCCGGCGTCGGCGGCAAACACCTCGAGCCGACCACGGATGAATACAAGGTGGAGGCCCTCAACAATTTGCTCGTCCGGCTGATTACCGAATACTCCGCGCAACCGTCGTGCGAGGGAAAATCCAGCATCCGTTTCGCTGCACAGCAAGCATCCGGCGACCATCCGGAAGCCTTGCCGCCGGTACAATACTTTCCCAACCCGAGTAGCCAGCAGTTTTCACTCGATCTGCCTTTCGACGCCGACAAAATCACACTGTACGATGCAGAAGGAAAAGCCGTGCGCAACCTGACCCAACTTCAGACCGGGCTGCACACGGTGGTAGTTTCCGACCTGGCGCCGGGGTTTTACACGCTGCGTATTTGGAAAAACAATCAGGTGCAAAGCGGGAAGTTGTTGGTGTTGCGGAGTTGAAGGACCATCCGACAGAACTGCGATATTTGCCTCATGTTTACTCCAGTCGATATCGCCCGCTGGCCCCGCAAGGCTACATTTGAGTTTTTCAAAAACTACGACGATCCGTTCTTCAACATTACGGCGCCGGTGGACGTCACTCAACTCCGCCGGCGCAGTAAGGCTGCGGGCGAGTCGTTTTTTCTCAACAGCCTGTACTGGGCCACCCGGGCAGCCAACGAGATGGAAGCTTTTCGCCTCCGCCTGCTCGACGGGCAGCTCGTGCGCTACGACACCGTACATGCCGGCTCTACGGTGCTGATGCCCGATCAAACCTTTCGGTTTTGTTATTTCGACTATTGCGCCGACCGACCGGAGTTTTTACAAAAAGGCCGCCTGCGCATAGCGGCGCTGCGGGAAAATCCGGCCCTGGAGCCCCGCGACGAGGCCTTCGACCTGATCCACTTTTCGGTAATTCCCTGGGTGGCTTTCACGGCGTTCAAACACGCGCGGCGCTGGGGCGTGGCCGACACGGTGCCCAAAATTGTGTTCGGGAAATACTACGAGCAGGCCGGCCGCTGGTGGATGCCACTCTCCGTGGAGGTGCACCACGCCATGATGGACGGCTACGAGGTGGGTGGTTATTTTGAAAAATTGGAAGCGCTGCTGGCCTGATCCAGGTCAGTCTTTAAGTTTTACAAATTTCTTGTAGGCCGACTTTTCGCCCACGCGCATGCTGAAAAAATAGAGCCCATGCCGCAGGTCGTCGGTGGGGTACAAGCCGAAAAAGTTGCCGGAGTCCACTTGGAATTCCACAAAGTCGACCAGCCGGCCGCTGATGTCGGTCACCCAAAGTTCCACGGGGTAAGGTTTGTCGAAAGTCGTCGCCACAAACAGTTCCATCCCCACCAAAGTTGGGCGTAAGACAAGCGGGCTATCCGACTTAGTAAAGTCGCCTTCCGGCAATACCGGCCGTACATGCACGGTGTCAATACCGGTGGAATCCAGGCAGTTGCGGCCCAATTGAACGACGGCATAGGTGTAGAAATCGTAGAAAATCCCATCAACGCCCAGTGCATTTTTGTCCGGACCGAAAGCCTCTTCGGGCACTCGGCTAAAACCGAGAGAGAAATGGGGTGCGTAAAACCAATCGATCACCGTGCCAGCTACAGGTTGAGCCTCCAGGGAAAACGGCGTGTCAAAATAAACGCTGTCGGGTCCGGCGATTGGGCCGGCAAAGTCGCTCAAGGTGCCGACGGGCTGGCCAGTATCATCCAACCGTCGGACCAGCACAGGCGAGGAAGCGCCGGTTGCAGGGTCGAGTTGCGCAGTGAAAAAATACCTGTCGGTTGTTCGGCAGATACCGCCCAGGCCGAAAGCGCCGCCTTGCGGAGGGTTGCCGGTTTGGTTCCAGGCGATGTTTCCGGACGCGTCGAACAACACCAGGCCGTTGGCTGAAAAAGCCGCCAGCAGGGAGCCGTTTTCCGTTTCGATAAAATACGGCATCACGCCGGTGTTGGTGTTCGGCGGCAGTTCGGTGCGCCATTGCAGTGTGCCGGAAGGGCCGATTTTGTGTACGGCGTTGAGGGCAAAAAAGTAAAAGCCGCCGTCGCGGGCCGGTGTCATGTGGTCGAAATTGAAGCCAAAAACCGGAACGACAATATAGGGTTGCGGCCAGCCCGGTTGCGCCTGCCGGTCAAAACGTTGTGCCTGCAAATCGCAGAACTGGGTGGCGGCATTGTAACCACACCAGGCCACGAAAACGCCATCGGAGCCGGCAGCGCAGGCATACGCTGCCGGAAAAGAGCCGCCGGCTGCATTGTCGGGTATAATTTTTACGGCTGCCGGCCACAGCGCGCCGGCCTCATCAAGGTATTGCAATTTGATCGTGTCGTTTTGCCAAAGGGTAAAAACGCCGCCCTGGTCGTCGGCGATGAGGCGCACCGGGTAATTGGTCGAGTGTTTTTCTTCCAGCAATAGCTCGACCTCCGGGCTGCCGTCGGGCTCGAACCGGCGCAGATAAGTGGTTATGCCGGCGCCTGTTTCCACCTGATGGATCGTCGCTATTTTGCCGTCGGACAGGCGGGCGACCGGATAGCGGTAAAAATCGATACAATCGGAAAAATGAAGCCCGCCGGGCTGCCAAAGCCGTTGCCCGTTGGGCGAGAGCCGTTGTCCGAACAAATCGTTGAGGCCGTTGCCCTCCCGGCTTTCGATCCAAAAAACCAGCAGGCCGCCGACGCCGTCAGGCAGGCACTGTACGGAAGTTTGATTACCTCCCGACGGTTCCAGGGGGATACCTTCGTCGCCCCAAAGCCGGATCCCTTCCCGGTTTACATGTTGACCGTGGGCCCGGAATTGTATCTGGTTGGCGTCGCCGCTGTACCAAATGTAATAGGCTCCGCCTTGCAGGTCGGCGACAACCTGAAGAGCATTGCTGGCAAGTTGGGAATAGGTAACGATGGTAGAATCTTTGGCGCAGGGCGACCATTGCGCCAGGGCTGGATTGCCGGACAAAAGCAGGGGCAATGCCAGGAGCTTGAAGGAATTATACATGGCTTGTTGAATTTTGCTCAACAAATATAGCCGCCGTTCAACATTTTTCCAGCAAGGCGCCGGCCCGCTCCAACACCTCCTCCGTTTTTCCAAAACAAAACCGCACCACCTTGTCGTCGCGTTTGTCGGAGAAAAATGCTGAAACCGGTATGGCAGCCACGCCGAAATCGGTGGTCAGGCGTTTGCAAAAATCGAGATCGGGTTCGTCGCTGATGGCCGAGTAGTCGTACAATTGAAAATAGGTGCCCAGGCAGGGCACTGCGCGAAAACGGGTGTTGGCCATAGCCTGCTGGAATATGTCGCGTTTGCGCTGGTAAAATTCGGGTAGGCTGAGGTACTCTCCAGCATCGGCCATAAAATCGGCCAGCGCGGCCTGGATCGGGTGGTTGGCGGAGAACACATTGAACTGGTGTACTTTCCGGAATTCGCGCGTCAGCTCGGGTGGGGCAATACAATAACCAGTTTTCCAGCCGGTGTTGTGGTAGGTTTTTCCGAAGGAATAAATGCAGAGGCTGCGCTCGTACAGGTCAGGGTAGCGCAATGCCGATGCATGCTGTTCGCCGTCGAAAATCAGGTGTTCGTACACTTCGTCGCTCATGACCAGAATGTTGGTGTTGCGCGTGATGTC
>CAZVZH010000183.1:0-9206 GCA_964630705.1 uncultured Saprospiraceae bacterium
ACACAGACCAGGCAACAAGGCGATTTTGGATACTTTCATAACGGAATATTTTTAGCTTGTTAAAAATCCCTGTGGGGGGAATTTTGGCTGAGTAGATATCCTTGGGTTGATCAAAAATACCGCCGGGCATTTACCGCAGTATTCGCGATCGGCAGAGATCAAACCACGGATGTTGTAAGGCAGCATTTACCTGCCGGGCTGCATTCGCCTACGGATTCCTGTCGTATGTCGCCCAAACCGGGCAGTCAACTACCCAAGGTGCATGCGCGCTGCCAACTATTTATCTTTGATCCCATGAAACGCGTTGTATCCCACCTGGCCTTGTGGCTTTTGTATGCCAGCCTGGAGGTTTTGGCCAATCTTCCGCATTATTCGGATGTTCGCGAATTGGTTGTTCAAACCCTTTTCTTTTTACCCGTCATTGCTATGCCTTTCTATTTCGTGGCCTACGTGCTGGTACCGAAACTGCTGTGGAGCGGCCAAAAATGGCGGTTCTGGTGCTCTTGTGTCGTGGTTTTGCTCCTGGTGCTATTCATCCGTTTGTATTGGACCAATTGGTATTGGACCCTGCAGGAAGGACGGTCTTTTCATCTGCCGTTTTCAAAAACCAGTAAAAACCTGATCCGGGATTACGCCCTGATCGGATTTGCCGTAGCCCTAAAAATTATCCGGGATTGGGACGAGAAAGACCGGCAAAACCAGCAGTTGCGACAGGGCAAACGCGATGCTGAGTTGCAGCTGTTGCAAGCCCAAATTCATCCGCATTTTTTGTTCAACACCTTAAATAACCTCTACGGTTTGGCGCTTCAACAATCGCCACACACGCCCAGCAGCATCCTGCGTTTGAGTGGTTTGTTGGATTGCATTTTGTACGAATGCAACGCCGATCAGATTCCGTTGAAAAAAGAAATCCAGCTCATTGAAGACTATATCGAACTCGAAAGACTCCGTTTTGGCGAGCGACTGCAATTAACGTTTTTGCATGACCCGGTACCCGGTACCATCGATATTGCACCCTTGCTGTTGCTGCCTTTCGTTGAAAACGCCTTCAAACACGGGGCCAGCAAAACGAACCTGCCCGTAGAAATAAAGATTCACCTCCGTCTTGCCGGCCAGTCCCTGTACTTTGAAGTTTTCAACAGCAACCCTAAAAACGACACCGGGGAACCTCGGGGTTCAAAAGGCATTGGATTGAAAAATGTAGAAAAGCGGCTTCAGTGGTTGTATCCAGGCAGGCATAGCCTGGAAAAAACGGCAGCGGGCGGTGTTTTTTTAATTTTACTAAAAATTGACCTGTGAACTACTCTTGTCTTTTGGTAGACGACGAGCCCATCGCGATCGACATCCTGAAACGCTACCTGCAAAACTTGGATGAATTCAAGGTGGTGGAAAGTTTTACCCACCCGGTTAAGGCCTTCGAATACCTGCACCGGCATCCTGTCGATCTGCTTTTTCTAGACATTCAAATGCCGGAACTCACGGGGCTGGAACTTTTACAAGCCCTTCGACAACGCCCAGAAGTAATTCTGACCACTGCCTATCGTGAATTTGCGCTGGATGGTTTCGACTGGGACGTGGTCGATTATCTGCTTAAACCCATTTCATTTGAGCGCTTTTTAAAGGCGATCGACAAGTTTCAAAGCCGGAAAAACACGCCAGGGGCCGGGGCTGTGCGAACAGCTCACGCCTTGCCTGCTGATGGCGAGCAACCGCATTTTTTTGTGCGCGCCGACCGCAAACACGTAAAAATTTACCTCCATGAAATTTTATTTCTGGAAAGCCTGAAAGATTACGTGCGCATCACGACAAGTGGCGGCAAAATTTTAACCAAAGAAACGCTAGGGCATTTTGAACAACTACTTCCGGCGGATGCCTTTCTGCGTGTACACCGCTCATTCATCGTCGCGCGGGATAAGGTAAAAGCGCTGTCCAACGATGGCTTGGAGATTGGTCAGCAAATCGTACCTGTCGGCAGAATGTATAAGTTGAGCGTTGAAAGAAGTGTTTTAGGCGCACAGTAGCCTCCCATTCTTTAAGGGTAAATTTCTTTCCGTGCAGCCTTCAAGGTATTCATAAGCAGAGCCGTAACCGTCATCAGCCCTACTCCACCGGGCACCGGCGTAATGTGACTGCACTTTGGCGCTACCGCCTCGAAATCCACGTCGCCCACCAATCGAGCACCCGATTTCCGGCTGGCGTCGGCAATGCGGTTGATCCCCACATCGATCACCACGGCGCCTGCTGTTACCCAGTCGGCTTTTACAAACTCCGGGATGCCGATTGCCGCCACCACAATATCGGCGCGGCGCACTTCAGCAGCCAGGTCGCGCGTGCGCGAATGCGTGAGCGTCACGGTGCAATCGCCCGGATATCCTTTTCGCGACAAGAGCAGGCTCATGGGCGTACCCACGATATTGCTTCGGCCAATGACGACGCAATGTTTGCCGGCTGTTTCAATATTGTACCGGCGAAGCATTTCCATGATACCAAAGGGAGTGGCCGGTAAAAACGCCGGCATGCCCTGGGCCATACGGCCGAAATTGACCGGGTGGAAACCGTCGACATCCTTCCGGTAATCGATCGCGAGCATGATTTTTTCTTCATCGATATGCTTGGGCAAAGGCAACTGTACGATAAATCCATCGACATCAGGGTCTTGGTTCAGGCTTCGTACAATGTCCAACACTTCCGCCTCCGATACGTCAGCCGGACGTTGGATGAGCGTGCTTTTGAAGCCGATTTGCTCGCAGGATTTGATTTTGCTGCTGACGTAAACCTGGCTGGCAGGGTTTTCTCCAATCAATACCGCGGCCAGGTGCGGAATTTTTTTGCCGTTTTGACGCAGTACATCTACTTCAGCCGCCAGTTCAGATTTGATGTTTTCCGAGAGCAGTTTGCCGTCTAGTAATTGCATAAAAATCTATGATTGCATTAGTTTCTAAACTATTTAAGTACCACCTGCCCAAATACATCGGCATTGATCCAGCCTTGGTTTTTGTCTGCTCCGGCAACCGGAACACTGCCCATGAAATTTTCGCGCTCGAGTGAGCGGTCGTTGTCGCAATAGGCTACAGCAAAGCCCATTTTCTTGCCGGCTTTGAGCAATTTGGGGATGTTTTCCCCGCTGGGATCCAGTTTGGCGCCATCGAATATTCGAATGGCGACTTCCCATGTGCTGATTTTATCGCGGGTAATCCGGCGGGAAATACAGTGGTCATCGAAAAATCGGAAGGTGCTGTCCGGAGCGATGTCGACCACGCGGCCATCCAGGCTGATGTGGTAGGCAAAGGCATTATAGTTATATTGGTGGTTGCCACCGGAGGCGTCTTCATCCAGGAAAATTTCCAGGCAGTCGTCGTCCCAATAGTACTCCAGCGCATCGGGGTGGATGTCCAGCAGGGAGTCGTCGGTAATTTCGGCCAGGAGGTACAAGTTGTTTTCGTCCCAGGCAATTTTGTAACGGCCGGAAAAATCATCGGCGCTCGGAGGATTCCCAATCCAGACCTGGTCGATCAGCTGCCAATCGGAAGCTTCCCAAATATCATCGGCGGCGCTGCCATCGAGCACCGGAGTGCCGTAATACGCCTCCAAAACAGCTTTTCCGGAAGCGGTGTCGCCAGCGTGTTCGGGCGCGTTTTGGCAGGCGAAGGTACCGAGCAAGAGGGTAAAGAAGGCGGAATACAGTGGATAACGAGGCATGGGCTTGTTGTTGTTTGCGGCAAATGTTCCACTTTTTTTCCAGGAAAACTACATCTCTTGAAATGAAATATCGAGTGTGGCAAAATTGAACCTATTTTAAACTTTTCCCACGGGAAGGGTGGAATTTGGGCCCGGTAATGTTGGATAGATATAGTCTGAATTATGGTACCTTTGCCCGCGAAAATCGATCGGCGACCACAAGCGCCGGTTTTTTCATGGCGAGTTAAACTGTTAAACGTTTCAATCGTTTTAGCAAACAAAAATTCAGAGATCGATATGGACCCGTCCGGTTATATGCCCATCATTTTACAGTCGCTGGTTGCGATTGGTTTCGTCGCTATTGTTCTGATCGTGGTACCCATGCTTGGTCCACGGCGGCGCGGCGGGGTGAAGGGCGAGAATTTCGAATGCGGCATCGAATCGGAGGGGAATGCGCGCATCCCTGTTTCCATCAAATATTTCATGACAGCCATCCTTTTCGTGCTCTTCGACGTAGAAGTAATTTTCTTCTATCCCTATGCCGTCAATTTCAGGTCGATGGGGCTGGAAGGATTTCTGGCGGTGCTCCTGTTTGTGTCGGTGTTCCTGCTGGGCTTTGTATATGTTTGGCGGAAAGGCGCGCTGGACTGGGAAAAGTAGTTTTTTGCAGCAATTGAAAATTCAGCATTGATATGACGACGATAGCAGAAATGCCGGAAGGGTTTGGCGGAGAAGGATTTTTTGCCACCTCGCTTTCGAAAGCGGTAGGCTTGGCCCGCTCCAATTCGATTTGGCCCCTACCCTTTGCCACCTCTTGCTGTGGCATCGAGTTTATGGCAACCATGGGCACTAATTACGACTTGTCGCGCTTTGGCATGGAGCGCCTGTCGTTTTCGCCCCGGCAGTCGGATTTGCTTATGGTAATGGGAACGATTGCTAAAAAAATGGGTCCCGTCTTGAAGCAGGTGTACACCCAAATGGCTGAGCCAAAGTGGGTGATTGCTGTGGGCGCCTGCGCCAGTTCGGGCGGCATTTTCGACACCTATTCGGTTTTGCAGGGGATCGACAAAGTGATTCCGGTGGATGTGTACGTGCCTGGCTGCCCGCCCCGGCCCGAACAGATCATCGACGGTATTATGAAAATCCAGGAACTGGTGAAAAACGAACCCCTGCGCCGTCGATATTCCGCAGAATACCAGCACCTGCTGGAAAAATATCAAATTGCCTGAACAGGGCGAAAGCCTTGGTCGCTACGCAATTTTAGATTCGAAACTACTCATCATGACGAACGAACTAGCGCATGCCCGAATTGAGCAACAGCTACCCGGATGCCTGGTAGGCCACTCCATCGCTCACGACGGCATGCTGACCCTGGAAACCACACCCGAACACATTGTCCCCCTGCTCGAACTGCTCCGCGACGACGACATGCTGCAGTTTCAGTTTCTAACCACCCTCTGCGGCATCCATTATCCGGAACAGGCTGGTCGCGAACTGGCCGTCATGTACCAACTCCACAACTGGCGAACCCAACTCCGCATCCGGGTAAAAGTGTTTTTACCCAGCGAGCAGCCCAATATTCCCACCGCCACGAACCTATGGCCGACGGCAAACTGGATGGAACGCGAAACGTTTGATTTTTACGGGATTATCTTCGAGGGCCACCCCAATCTGAGCCGGATTCTCAACGTCGAAGACCTCGATGTGTTCCCCCTCCGAAAAGAATACAAACTCGAAGACGGCACCCGCACCGATAAAGACGACCGCTTTTTCGGCCGCGACGGCCATGTGGGCCGGCAGTTTGATTAATCGACATGACTATGCAGGTACAATCCTACTTTTCCCAACTCGACAGTCTGGAAGGCGAATTAGCCACCCTCAACCTGGGCCCTACCCACCCGGCGACCCACGGCATTTTCCAGAATGTGCTGAAAATGAACGGTGAAAAAATTGTCAGCGCCGAACCAACCATCGGGTATATCCACCGCGCTTTTGAAAAACTGGCGGAGCGCCGGCCCTACAACCAAATCACCCCCATCACCGACCGGCTCAACTACTGTTCCTCCCCGATCAACAACATGGGCTGGCACATGACCGTCGAAAAACTCGCCGGCATTGAGGTGCCCAAACGCGCCCAATACATGCGCGTTATCATTATGGAGCTCGCCCGCCTGGCCGACCACCTGATTTGCAACTCGGTCATCGGCGTGGATACCGGCGCGCTCACCGGCTTTACCTATATGTTTCAGGAACGCGAGCGCATTTACGATATTTACGAGGAAGTATGCGGCACCCGGCTGACAACCAATGTGGGCCGCATTGGCGGCATGGAGCGCGACTTCTCCCCGGCTTTTCACCAAAAACTCCAGGATTTCCTCAAAACATTCCCCGCCAAATTCGAAGAGTTCAACAGCCTGCTCGAACGCAACCGGATTTTCATGGACCGCACCATCAACGCCGGGCCCATCGACGCCGAACGCGCCCTGGCCTACGGCTTTACCGGCCCCAACCTGCGCGCCTGCGGTGTCGATTATGATGTTCGGGTGATGGAACCTTATTCCTCCTACGAGGATTTTGATTTTATCATTCCGGTCGGCACGCAAGGCGACACCTACGACCGGTTTATGGTGCGCCAGGAAGAAATCCGCCAGAGCCTGAGTATTATCAAACAAGCCTACAAAAACCTGCCCCAGGGCCCCTACCACGCCGATGTGCCCGATTATTACCTTCCACCTAAAGATGAGGTGTACACCCAAATGGAGGCCCTGATCTATCACTTCAAAATTGTGATGGGCGAGGTGCCCATCCCGAAAGGCGAGGTGTACCACGCCGTGGAAGGCGGCAACGGCGAGCTGGGTTTTTACCTCATCAGCGACGGCGGCCGGCAACCGTACCGCCTGCATTTTCGCCGCCCTTGTTTTATTTATTACCAGGCTTACCCCGAAATGATCAAAGGCTCCATGTTGTCCGACGCGATCCTAACGATGTCGAGCATGAACGTTATCGCCGGCGAACTGGACGCCTAATTTACCTTTAACCACATTGACCACATTAATCACATTGACCACATTAATCACATGCAGGTAGTTTCACAAAACGGCAAACCCTTCCAATACTCGCCCGAGGCGCTAGCGGAGGTACAGGCTTTGATGAAAAAATACCCAGAAGGCCGGCAAAAAAGCGCCATCCTGCGGGCCTTGCACATCGCCCAGGAGGAGAACAACGGCTGGTTGAGCATCACCGCAATGGACCACGTGGCAGCGGTATTGGGTATTACTCCGATCGAGGTATACGAAGTAGCTACTTTCTATTCCATGTACAACCTGGAGCCAGTCGGGAAATACGTGCTCGAATTTTGCCACACCGGCCCCTGCGCCATCGAAGGCGCGGAGCGGCTCATCACTTATGTGCAGAAAAAATTGGGCATTAAAACCGGGGAGACCACGCCCGACGGCATGTTTACCTTAAAAGAGGTGGAATGTCTGGGCGCCTGCGGGTACGCCCCTATGATGCAGGTGGGCGAATTTTACCATGAGCACCTGACCGAAGATAAAATAGACCGGTTCATTGAAGATTGCCAGGCCGGAAAGATTAACAAAGGCAGCTGGAAAATGCACTAAACCGCCAAAAACCTTTTCAATCATGCTGACAAAAACAATCATCGAGGAGGTCCTCGCTAAAAAGCCCGAAAACCGGTACAAGTACTTTATCCGAACGGTTGTGGCAGAGGAAGAACTCTGGGGACTTGCCGATGAAGAAGGCTGGCTGTTGCTGGAAGACGATTCGGATGGCACCGAAGTGTTGGCCGTTTTTCCGCAGCCGGAGTTCGCCACGATTTTTCAGGAAGCAGGCGGCTACCACGAGTTTCAGGTGGAACCCCTGGACCTGTACGAGTTCCTCGATTGGCTCGACGATTTTGAAAAAGAAAACATGAAAGTCGCGGTTTTCCCAACCCCGGACATGCAAAGCGCCGTACTGCCGCCAGCACGCCTCCGGGCCGATTTTCAACAAGAATTCGACAAAGAACAAGAGTAGTCTTGACAAGAGATATGGCTAGAAAATTATTACTGGAGCACGCGCAGATACCCGGCATCAACGGCTACGAAGTGTATCGCCAAAAAGGCGGCTACCGGGGCGTGGAAAAAGCGCTGAAAAGCATGTCGCCCGACGAGGTCACGGAAGAAGTCAAAAAATCCGGCCTGCGGGGCCGCGGGGGCGCCGGCTTCCCTACGGGCATGAAATGGTCGTTTTTGGCCAAACCCGAAGGCGTGCCCCGCTACCTGCTTTGCAACGCCGACGAATCGGAACCGGGCACCTTCAAAGACCGGTATTTGATGGAAAAAATCCCGCACCTGCTCATCGAAGGCATGATTTTGTCTTCCTATGCGCTGGGCGCCAATACCGCCTATATCTACATCCGCGGGGAATATTCCTGGGTCGTATTTATTTTGGAAAAAGCCATCGCCGAAGCCTATGCGAACGGCTGGCTGGGTAAAAACATCAAAGGTTCGGGCTTCAATCTCGACCTGTACGTCAACCCCGGCGCCGGCGCCTATATCTGCGGCGAAGAAACCGCCCTGATTGAAAGCCTGGAAGGCAAGCGCGGCAACCCGCGCATCAAACCGCCCTTCCCGGCGGTGAAAGGCCTGTGGCAATGCCCGACGGTGGTAAACAACGTGGAAACCCTGGCTGCCGTAGTGCCCATCATCAACGAAGGCGGCGAGGCGTATTCCCGCATCGGCATCGGCCGCAGTACTGGTACCAAACTGATCTCCGCCGGCGGAAACATCAACAAGCCCGGGGTGTACGAAATCGAACTCGGCCTGTCGATGGAGGAATTTATTTACTCCGACGAATGGTGCGGCGGCATTAAAAACGGCAAAAAACTAAAGGCTTGCGTGCCCGGCGGCTCCTCGGTGCCCATCCTGCCGCACTATCTGGTGACGAAAACCGCCAAGGCCGAAAACCGGCTCATGACCTACGAAAGCCTGGCCGACGGCGGGTTTGAATCGGGCTCCATGCTGGGTTCCGGCGGGTTTATCGTGTACGACGAAGACCAGTGCATCGTGCGCAATACCTGGAATTTCACCCGTTTTTACCACCACGAATCCTGCGGGCAATGTTCACCCTGCCGCGAAGGCACCGGCTGGATGGAAAAAGTGCTCTGGCGCCTCGAAAACGGCCAGGGAAAATCGAGCGACATCGACTTGCTGGTCGACGTCGCTAAAAAAATAGAAGGCAACACCATTTGCCCGCTCGGCGATGCCGCCGCCTGGCCGGTAGCTTCGGCGGTGCGGCATTTCCGCGACGAATTTGAATGGCACGTACGGGAACCGGAAGTTTGTATGCAACGCAATTTTGGTTTGGCGAATAAGCCGGATTGGGTGTTGGAGCAGCCGGTGGAGTCTTCGGAGCCGGCTAAACTTTTTGAGGGGAAGCATCTTAAAGTTTAAAAAACCGTTTCATATGCTAAATGAAAATGAAGAAACCGTTCGTAATGTATTAATCAATATAGCTCAAAGAGGGAA
>CAZVZH010000184.1:0-9179 GCA_964630705.1 uncultured Saprospiraceae bacterium
CAATACGCTACAAACCAACTGCTGGAATCACAAACACATTCCCGCGGAGCCGATCGGGTAGCGGGTGCGGTGTACGACCAGGCGATTTCCAGATCGATAGACTTTCCCGGGGGCAGGATTTCGTTCAGCGGCAAGTCGAGGAAGGTGCTGGACTGCCGGAATTTTTCTACTTTTTTTCCCCGAACGCTCACGCGCTCCACTGCCACGCCGTCGGTAATGTCGGATTCGGCCAGTTCATAAGCCCGTTGTCCGTTTTTACGCCACAGGTCGTGGGCCAGTTTCAGTCGGACGCGGTCGAGGCTATCGGGGCTTTGGTTGAAATAGCGGATAACGGCATTGCCCGAAACCAGCCGGGTGGGTAGGTCGACTGTAACATCGATGGAATAGCTGGCGCGGTTTTGCCAATAATTTTTGCCCGGCAAACCGTCGGCCGAGCGGGTGTTTTTGGCGTAAGCCGCTTGAATATTTCGCGGCATGAATAAGGTTTGGCCATAAGAAAAAGCACTACAAAAGAGGAGGCAACTAAAAAAGGCAGGCAGGCGAAGTCGAAACATGAGCAGGATAGTTTTTTGGGCAAAACTAAAAAAACACCGTCACGTGCGCAGCCAGATTAAAGGGCGTTCCTGGGGTGAAGTGTATTTCGGAAACCGGTTCCGCTTCCTGCTGCAGGCGACTTTCGGTTTCGAATTGCGCTTCGTTCCAGCTGCGGTTCAGCAGGTTTTGCACCATAAATCCAACTTCAAATCCCGGTCGGGTATAATTAAAAACCAGGTCCGTCAGAAAATAGCCGCGGGCGACAATCGAGTTGTTTTCGTTGGCGGGCCGGTCGCCCAGAAAGCGGTAGCGCAGGCTGCCGTTGAGGCCGTTGGCAGCATTCCACGACAAGCCTCCTATACTTGTCCAGTCGGCTGCCAGGGGAATGAAGTTTTCGCCTTCCGGGGAATCAGAGGCCCGGGCAAGCGTATAATTGATGTCGGCGTCGGCAAAAAGCCAGGCGTTGAGTTGCCAGCGGAGGGCAAAGTCGACGCCCTGGCGGGTTGTTTTTCCGCTGGGCTCTACTACGGCTTCATCGCCGACGTACACAAATTCCTGGTCGAGGCGCAGCTGCCACAGGCTACCGGTGAGCAGCAGCCGGGGCAGCACTTTGACCGTGGCGCCCGTTTCCAGGCCCAGGGCGCGGGGCAGGATGTCGCGCCCTTGTCGGGCCACCACCACCCGGGTATCGTTGGAGTGGAACCCATAGCCGCTCAGGGCGAAGAGCTGGAGCCGGCTGTTCGGCGTAAAATAGGCGTTGAGTTTCGGGCTGAACAGTGCCGCCGTTTCAATTTTGCGGTCGTAGTTCGTCTGGAGCTGATCGACGTACATAAACTGAAACTGATCAAAACGCCCGCCGGGGTTGAGCACTAGCCGCTGGCGGCCCAGGTGAATTTTTTCATCCAGGTAAAAACCGAAATTGTATTCGTCCACTTGCCCGAATGCTTTGCGCGCGAGTAGATTCCGGCGTCCGCTAGTGCTCGACAGTTCGTTGTCGCGCACGGCATCATAGCGGAAGGTCGCGCCGGCTTCGGTTTCCCAGCGGCTAGCGGCCCAGCGGTCGGAGCGTTGGTATACGCCGCGATAACCGAGAAGTTGCCGCTGTTCTTTTTGGCGAATCTGGTCGCCGTTGACCGGATCGTTTAGGAAAAAGGTGAAATTGGAATACAGTTCGAAGGCATACCTCGACAGGTAAAGTTGGTTGGTGAACAAACTGCCGTCGCGCAGGGCTGTTTGCAGTTTGAAATTGGCGTTGAACCGGCTGGTGCTGCCGCCCTCCGTATCGTCGATGGCCCCAAAGCGACCAATTTGTCTGCTGGCCACCGCGCGCTCGGGTATTTGCCCCGAAGCATCCCAACGGCTGATAAAACCTCCCAGGCTGGCGGTGAGGTAGCTGTTGGGGTTGATGGCGGTGTGAAATTTTAAAAAACTGCTAAACCGGTTGAAGGCTTGCGGGCTGTCGAAATATCCGTCGGAGTAGGCGTACTCGGTGGCCAGGTAGGCCTGCTGTGCCCGACCGCCTTCCGGCCTGTCGATCAGTTTGAACGCGCCTGCCGTGCGGAAGGAATTGAATTGGCCGGCCGAAATTTTCAACTGGTTTTTTTCCAACGCATTTTTCGTTTGAAACCCGACCTGGCCTGCGGTAGAAAAATTGCCAAAGGCGGCGTAATACGGCCCTTTGGAAAACTGGATGTTGTCGACGATTTCAGGTATTAAAAAATGCAGATCGGCATAGCCCTGCCCGTGGGCGTGCGAAACCATGTTGACGGGTATCCCGTCGACATCCAGGGCTACATCGGTGCCGTGGTCGACATCAAAGCCCCGCAGAAATATTTGCTCCGCTTTGCCGCCGCCAGCGTGCTGCGCGATAAACAGTCCCGGCACCAGCCGGAGCGCATCTTGGGAAGTAGCGATTGGCCGCAGCCGGATATCGAGCGCCGAGATGTGCTGCCGGGCCGGCTCCGGATCAGCCAGCACCTCCACATCCTGGAGCTCGATGGGGGCTGCTTCCAGAAAAGTTTTTACCGACGAGGTTTCTGAGTCGAGTACCTGTACGGTTTCCTGTGTTTCCCGGAAACCCAGGTAGCGGATGGTCAGGGTGTAGACTCCAGCGGGAAGGTTGTTGAATTGGAAAAAGCCGAGTTCGTCGGTAAAGGTCCGGAGTTGTACTGATCCGGTCAAATCCAGGGTTACACCAACCAAGGGGTTTTTGGTGGATGCCTCCAACACACTGCCGCGAATGCTGCCATTGTGGTTGGCATGTGCCTGCAAAATACAAAACAGGGTAATCAGAACGGTGGGAAAGATTCGCATGGGAAATTCTTTTGTTTAACTACAACTGAAATATACGCTTGAAGCGCGCTTTTGGTTTTTATCCCTCAATACTGATGTTTTTGATGCAAATCAAGCGGCAGGCTGACCCAATTCATTGCGCTCAAAATGAGCGACATGGATATTTGTTTCCGAATCCCGGCAACCGCATTGTTCACATAAAATTCAATCCGATGAAACAAGTCATAGCAAAGGACAAATGGCGCACGCTACCGTCCATCTTTTCCGATTTTTTCGACAACGACCGCTTTTTCCCATCGGGCATGCTCGACATGAACGGCGGCACGGTGTTTCCCTGGTGGGGCGTTGAAAAAATGCCCTCGGTGAACATTACCGAGCGCGACAAAGATTTCCTGATCGAACTGGCTGCCCCTGGCCTGGAGAAGAAGGATTTCCGGGTTGAAGTCGACAACGACTTGCTGACGATCAGCGCTGAAAAAGAGGAGGAAAAAGAGGAAAAAGAAAATGGTCTGACGAGAAAGGAGTTTTCCTTTAACAAGTTCAGCCGCTCGTTTCGCCTGCCCGAAAATGCAAAATTCGAACAGATTGACGCCACCTATGCCGACGGCATTTTGCGCATTCTGGTGCCCAAAAAAGCTGCGAGCGCAGCCAAAGTAAATAAAGCGATCGCGGTTCGCTAATTGAACTTTGCCTCGTACCCTAACCAGGTAAACTACCGGGGCTTGTCAGCACATCACATGCTTGCGTGGGATGTGCTTTTTTATACTTTATAGGTCAGAGAAACCAAACCGGAGGAATATTCTTTTACCTCCAACAGCCGAAGGGGCAGCCGCTCCAGTACGCCGTGGAACAAGGGCTTGCCCCTACCCAACACCAGCGGATGCACGGCCAGGCTGATTTCGTCTACCAAGCCTAGTTGGAGCAGGGATGCTGTTAATTCGGCGCCGCCAAACAACCAAATATCTTTCCCCGGGCTGTTTTTTATCGCGTGTACCTTCGAGGCGATATCTCCCTGAACCAGGGTCCGGTTGCCGGCTACGCTGCTCAGGGTGTTGGAAAATACAAATTCGTGGAGCGGTGGCATCCAGCTATTTTCCTGCTCCAGGGTCAGGGCCAGTTCGTATGATTTTCGACCGTAAAATACGCTGTCAATTCGCGCGAAGAAGGCTTGCATGCCATAGTCCTGATCCGTAAAACACCAGTCGAACTCGCCGTTCGGGCCTTCGATAAATCCGTCGAGGCTGACGGCTACATTGAGTAAGACTTTGCGCATAAGCGAGGGATAATTGCTGAGAAAAAAATACGGGTTTGCAACCGAACAACCCTTTGGAGATACCTGGGCAAAACGTTGCAAACCCGTAAAGAGCGGTATTTGAAAACTTACTTGGTGACGAACACGCCGTCCAACGTTTCGCTGTCAAAATTGCCGGTCGGCAGGCCAACCACGTGGTTGTACACTGCGGCAACAAACACCATGCGGGCAGCGGAAACCACAATGCTCACCAGCAGGATCATCGTCAAGGCTACTGCTGCGGCCAGCCAGAAACTCGCTTGCACCAACACGATAAACACGATGACAGCGCCGGCGATACCCAGGAGGTGGAACAAGCCGAAGCTGACGTTGGCCGACAGCGACTCGCCCCATTTTTCGCGCATCATCCGGCCAGAAGTTTTTACGGCGTCGATCACGCCCCGGTTTTCATACACCAATACCGGCACAACAAAAAAGGTCATGATCGACCAGGCGACCCCGATGATGCCGGCGATAATTTGGCCGATTTTGCCCGTTTCCTGAAGGGCTTGCAGCAAGGTGCCCACCGTGGCAGACAATACCGCCCAGCCGAAAATTTTGCCGATGCGGGAAAGGGCAAAGTCGATACCGTCGCCCACCGAAGTGGCCTCGTTGTTCAAGGTCTTGATTGCGCAATGCACCAGCGCGGCGTTGAAAAATACGATGATGAAAAAGTTGATCAGGTAGTACGTGAAGATCGCTACGAAGGCCAGAATGCGGCCGTAGGTGTCGTCGTTCAGGAGCAATTCAATTTGCTCGCCGGCAAAAAAGAAGGTGCCGCCAAAAAAACTGGCCAACACCAGCACGAGGGAGATACCGGAAAGGACCGGAAAAATCAACAAAGAGCGGTTGCGGTTGATGGTTTCAAAACTCAGGGTGGCTAGTTTCCAGCCGTTGCTGAGGCGTGCGAAGAAGGACATGGTTGCAGATGTTTTTAACTTGGAGGTAATTTTTGTTTACAAAGATAAAAATCGCGGCAACGTTTACCGCAATTTTATCGACCAGATCAAATTCCCCGGCCGTGCTGGCGCCGCTCAAAGCGTCAACCTTTTTTCCAAAATCAAAAACTCCAGCGGCTGCGTCGGCTTTCCAAATTCGGGCGGCCCATCGAAAGGCTTCCGTATTCCGGTAACCCGATACCCATGCCGCTCGTACCAGGCAATCAGCTCGGTGCGCAGCGAAATTACCTGCATAAATACACTGCTGCAGCCTGCTTCGGCGGCCTGTTTTTCCGCGGCCTCCAGCAGGCGCTTGCCGATCCCGGCGTTTTGTTGTTCCGGCCACACCGAAAGCATGCCCAGGTACAAGCGCCCGTTCCGGTTTTCCAAAAAAACGCAGCCGGCAGGCCGGGCGTCTGATCCGCAGATTTTCAAAATAAGGGCGCCGGCACGCCCCATCAACTCGCGGAGATCAGCCGCGTTGGTGCGAATAGCGCCCGCTATAAAATCAGCCTCAGTGGTCCAACCCATGCGGGAGGGCGCGCCCCGGTAAGCGCTGTTGATCAGCGGCAACAGGGCAGGGATGTCGGCTGGAGTGGCGACTGAAATGGTGTAAGCCGGGTATTGGTCCATACTGCGAAAGTGAAAACAAATTTTGAAGCTAGGACGCCAAGTGGGCCGAAAAATACAAATTGCCGCATCGCCAGGCTTGCCTTAATTTCGGACCTCAGGAGTGCGGCTGCGGTTTGCTTGCACAGCCCCGGGCCAGTTCCCGGAAGCAACTTCCCTGCAGAGCCCTTGTCCACTGACCGGGAAAAACGGCAGCAAAAAATGCGAGCCGTTCAGAAACGCTACTGTCAGAAACAATATGAAACCATTCGATTTTTTAATTGTAGGCGCCGGTATCTATGGTCTGTCTGCTGCGGTCGCGTTGCGGAAGCGCGGTTTCCGGGTAGCCATTTTGAACCCCGGCCAAATTCCGCACCCTTTAGCCGCCTCCACCGACATCAGCAAAGTGGTGCGCATGGAATATGGCGCCGACCGGGAGTACATGGACATGGTAGATGAAGCCATAGACGGTTGGCATGCCTGGAACGATTTGTTTCAGGAGCAGCTTTACCACGAAGTAGGTTTTCTGATGCTGTCGAAGCCGATGAGGCCGGAATCCGGGCCTACCTTTGAAGCGTCGAGTTTTGCCAATTTGATCGCAAAAGGCTACCAGCCCGAACAATTATCCCCTGCAGCGCTTGCCAGCCGTTTCCCCGCTTTTAATGCGAATGCCTATTCCAATGCCTTTTTTAACCCGCGGGCCGGGTTTGCCGAATCGGGTCGGGTGGTGGCTGTTTTGCTGGAGTATGCGCGGGGGCTGGGCGTAGAAGTTTTTCAACAACAAACCGCGCACCGGTTTTTGGAACACAGCAGCCAAGTTTCGGGCGTGCAAACCCTGGAAGGAACTTCGTTTTCAGCCGGTCATACCATCGTATGTACGGGGGCTTATACGCCCTATCTCCTTCCGGAGCTTGCCTCGTTTATGAAATCAACCGGGCACCCGGTATTTCACCTCCGGCCCGAGCGGCCGGAAGACTATCAGCCGCCCCGTTTTTCCGTGTTTACTTCCGATATTTCCCACACCGGCTGGTATGGCTTCCCCTTGCACCCCCGGGAGGGCGTTGTCAAAATTGCCAATCACGGTATTGGCCTCGAATTGCATCCCGACCGCGATGCCCGGCTGGTAGGGCAAGCCGACATCCTCCACCTGCGCCAGTTTTTATATGAAAACCTGCCCGGTTTGGCTCAAGCGCCCATCGTTTTTACCCGCCGCTGTCTGTACAACGATACCCTCGACGGCCATTTCTGGATCGACCGCCACCCCGAACGAACCGGACTTTCGGTAGGCGCAGGCGGCTCCGGTCATGCGTTTAAAATGGCGCCCATTCTGGGTGATATGATTGCCGATGCTGCCGAAGGTAAAGGGCACAAATGGTCGGAGCGCTACCGCTGGCGCAACTTGGACACGGGTACCCGGCAGGAAGAGGCCGCCCGGCATAAACTGGCGTAGATAATAGCTTGCCGAAAGAGCTTTGCGTCGGGGATAGCGTTGAGGAGATTGATAGAATGGATCAGGAAAAAACGATCAACACTATCCACCCGGGCTGTGATACTTTTCCGAAACCTGGCGTATGCTGAGGTTGCAAATTAGCCCTATGAGTAACAATCCCGCCATGATATACATAGTTGTCGAGTATGCTTGAGCTGCTGGCAGGTGCAGTGTTTCGATTTGGTAGGCGCGTAAATTATTAACCAGTTGCGGCCCCAACAAAGCGGCTGCCGACCAGGCCAGGAGCAAACGGCCGTGAATGGCGCCTACTTCCAGCGTGCCGAACAAGTCGCGCAAGTAAGCCGGAATGGTAGCAAAACCGCCGCCGTACATGCTCATGATCAGACAGAATGCAGCGACGAATCCGGTAGTCAACCCCAATTTCCCCGTCAGCGGAACCAGCCAATACAAACCAGCGCCCAGCAGAAAGAAGATGGTGTAGGTATTGCGCCGGCCGATTTTATCCGACAGCGAGGACCAGAAAAATCGACCCAGCATGTTGAACAAACTCAACAAACTCACAAAACCACCTGCAGCAGCAGCCGATACTGCCTGCGAGGCGCCCACTACCTTCTCAGAAAACATCTCCTGGATCATCACCGAGGCCTGCCCAAGCACGCCGATACCGGCTGTTACATTGAGCATCAAAACTCCAAACAACAGGTAAAACTGCGGCGTTT
Source organism: uncultured Saprospiraceae bacterium (assembly GCA_964630705.1). GTDB lineage: Bacteria > Bacteroidota > Bacteroidia > Chitinophagales > Saprospiraceae > M3007. The sequence goes on from CAZVZH010000184.1 coordinate 7,834, forward strand.
TTATGGCGGTATTGGCATCCACTTCCGCGCCGGCTGGTTTTCCGGCACGCAGCTCATCCGGGCTTTTCCCTTCCGGAAGCCAAGCTGCCGGCGGTATCCGAACGGTCAATACCCCGAACAACATCACCAATAAATACAATCCGCCCATCACCAGAAAGGTTTCGGCAACGCCGGTTGTGGTCGGCCCGGCGAAATAATCCATCAAACCAATGGAAAGCGGAGCTGCTAGCATAGCCCCGCCGCCAAAGCCCATGATGGCCATACCCGTCGCCATGCCTGGGCGGTCGGGAAACCATTTGATCAGCGTGGAAACCGGCGAAATATAGCCCAGACCCAACCCAATGCCGCCAAGAACGCCATGTCCAAGGTACAACAGCCCGATCTGGTGTGTTTGCACCCCCACTGCAGCAACCACAAAACCTCCGCAAAAACACAAGGCCGAAACCAACATTGCCTTGCGCGGCCCTGCGCGTTCCAGCCACTTGCCAAAAAGGGCAGCAGAAGCGCCCAGGCAAAACAAGGCAATCGAAAAAACATAACCTATTTCCACCAGCGACCAGTCGCCAGCCGCCGGGGCCTTTATTCCAATCAGCCGGGTCAAGGGCTGGTTGAACACGCTGTAGGCATAAATTTGTCCGATACACAAGTGGATGGCCAAAGCCGCAGGCGGGACGCGCCAGCGGTTAAACCCTGGTTGGGCAACCGTGCTGGACTTGTCGAGCATTCGAAGTGAAACCATGACAACCGAACCGTTTTGCACAAAGGCATCGTAACAGCGGCTTGCTCACCAGAGAAGACGCTGTATGTTCCGCCTATGCGATAAATTATTCCTGAAATGCCGTCAGATAGGCCTCAACCTTGGGCGTATATTTCCAGCCTTCTGCTTCGCAAAGCGCACTGAGTTCGGCAACTGTACGGCCCAATTTGGTGTCCGGATATTCCCGTAAAACATAGCGCCAGGCCAGTATGAAATCTTCCTCGATCGCCTTGGTTGCGTAGTCGTAAACGGGCGTATTGTTCGAGCCGGTGAGCGTAGTCAGCAACATAAAACGCTCCGATTCCTGGCACTCGGCAGCCAGGGGGAAGTAGGGATTTTGCCGGTTGAATTTTTCCCAAAATGCCGCCACATCCGCCACCAGATAGATCGGGATGATGATACCGCCGTCGTCAAATATTTGAGTTTTGTGTTCGGAGGCGCGTTGGTTGATAAATTTTTGCATAGCCGGCGTGCAAATCGGGCCGAAGTGGTCTTGAAAACGCAGATAGTCGACGACCGGGAAAATCGTGCCTTCGCCGGTGGTGAGCGTCAGCCCATTGGCCGTGAGCGCCGCCGTGGCCGGAAAGCG
>CAZVZH010000185.1:0-9043 GCA_964630705.1 uncultured Saprospiraceae bacterium
TGGCTTTCGGCGGTGCCGCTGAGTTTGCGACAAGTGTAGACGATAAACCGGCTGTCGGGGCTCCAGGTGATTTGCTCCATGCCGCCCATGGGGCGCAGGGGGCAGTCGAAAGCCTCGTTCATGATATTCACCGGGCTGCCGGTAGTGCGGCCATCCTGGTAGCGGATGTAAAAAACATTGCTGTACTGGTAGTCGTGCCAGGCCTTCCAATGGCGGTAGAACAGCCCGTCGCTGATCCGGCCGCTGGCTTGCGGCAGGTCGGCATAGCGTTCGGTGGGTTTTTGATCAAACTGGACGTCCTGGATAAAAAGCAGGTGTTTGCCATCGGGCGAATATTTAAACCCGTTCACGTCGAAGGGGCTGACCAGGCGCAGGTTGCCGCCGCGCAAATCGACCTCCCAAACTTTGCCCTCGCGAATAAAACCGATCCGTTCGCCGGAGGGGTGGTAGGCGGCATCGGCGGCATTGAGGCCGGGTTCGGTCAGTGGCCGGCTTTCACGGGTGGTTAAGTCGATGAGGTACAAGCTGCGCTGGCTGGTATTTTTGGCCACATCAAAGCGCTGCACACTGTACACAGCTGTTTGGCCGTCGGGGGCAACAGCTTCGAGGGAGAGCCGCCCAACTTTCCAGAGCAAGTCCGGGCTGAGCAGTTGTTTTTGATCTTGGGAAAAAGCCGGCGTGTTCATCAGCAAGAAGGATAGGAGGAGTAAAACAGTGCGCATACAGAAAATATCTACTTTTGGCGGTGAAGTAAAAGATACTGGAGTGGCAAAAATACACGGATATGAAAAAATACCTGGTAGAAGGCATCGGAACGCTGGTGCTGGTTTTGTTTTTGAGCCTGGTTTTCAACAACGAGACCGGCGCCTTGATCCCGATGGCTTATGGCGCCATACTGATTGCGCTCATCTATGCGGGCGCTGCGCACTCCGGTGCGCAGTTTAATCCGGCGCTGTCGCTAGCCTGCCTGATTACCCGGAAGCTCGAGCGCTGGGATGCGCCCTATTATTGGCTTGCCCAACTGGCGGCGGCCGGCGTGGCGGCAGTGCTGGCTGCGTTCATGATCCGCTGCAGCGGCACGTTTGAAATTGGTATCCGGGCACAGGAGCCTTTGTGCGCCTTGTTTGCGGAGGGCTTCGGCGCGTTTTTACTGAGCTTTGTTTACCTGAATGTGATGTTTCCCCCGGCGGGCGAATCGCGCGCAGCCAGCGCAGGCTTGGCGATTGGTTTTGCGGTCATTGCCGGGGTGTTTGCCTTCGGCGGCATTTCCAATGCGACCTTCAACCCGGCAATTTCCTTTGGGCTGGCCATCAACGGGCAATTGTCGTGGGCCGACGCCGGCATCGATGCCTTTGGCGCTTGCCTGGGAGCGGCGGCAGGAGCATCGGTGTACAAAGCGCTGAGCGACACACCGGAAATCTAAGCCACCATCCTGCCGCCGGCTTTGCCGGCAGAACCCTTCCTGCAAAAATTGATAACGCTATGCGAATCATCGGATATATCGATCATCCCGATCTGAAAATCACGGTCTTCCGAATGGACAACCGCTGGTCGGTCAAATTGGAAAACGAGGGGTATGAGCAAACCTTCAAGCTGGGCGACGCCGAGCCCTTGAACAATTTCGAAGCGATTAAAGCCTGGCTTGATCAGGTTTTTCTTCAGGAAGCCGAAGGACGTATGCAAGAAATGCACCAAAGCCGGCTCTCCGCTCAGATGCGCGTTTTTCCGCAACTTTCAGTAGATGAGTTTGAAGAAATTATTTGACAAAAACAGACAGGATACAGCGCGGTATATTGTAATTCAGGTGCAGGAAACCCAATTCTTAGGTAAGCTTTTGTATCATTGCACCCGGAACATAAAGACTATATTTTTTAACTCTTTAGCAGTTACTTATGAAAAATTTGCTCCTGGCCTTGAGCATGCTCGCACCTCTTGCCGCCTGGTCACAACCAGCTAAAACGACCCGTTCCTTTTTTGACAAAAAAACGCTCGGCGAAATACGAATTACCCTGCCATCAAAAAACTGGAATGACGGGCTCGACTCCATGCGGCTGTATGGCGAAGGCATGATGCGCGGGTCTATCCAGATCGACGGCGTCAACTACGATGGGGTCGGCGTGCGCTTCCGCGGGAACAATTCCTATCAAATGGGCATGAAGCGCAACCCCTTCCAAATCCGCCTCGACATCGACAACCCCGACCAGAACCATCAGGGGTACACCGATATCAAATTGTCCTCGGCGCTGCGCGACCCCAGCATGGTCCGCGAAATACTCTTCCATGAAATTGCCGGCCACTATATGCCCTCGCCGCAGGCTTCTTTCACCAAACTCTTTGTCAATGGTGAATATGTCGGCGTTTTCGTCAACCTGGAAACGATCGGCGGGCCTTTCCTGCGCCACCATTTTGGTTCGGATGGAAACCCCCTGTTCAAGGCCGGCGTAGATTACAAACCGCAGGTGGATGCCGCCAATTGCAAACAAAACATCTTCGGGTCCTTGGAATACGAGGAAAATGTCGATTGTTACCTGCTCAATTTTGAAATGAAATCCGACCACGGCTGGATGGACCTGCGCAACCTGACCAAAGTGCTCAATCAAGATTTCGCCCGGATTGAAAGCGTACTCGACGTAGACCGAGTCCTCTGGATGCTTGCCCTGAACAACGTAATGGTCAATCTCAGCAGCTATTCCGGAAATTACAGCATCAACTACTATTTGTATAAAGACAACAACGGTCGTTTTCAACCCATTCACTGGGACTTGAACCTCAGCTTCGGCAGTTTTAAAAACACCGGTTCCGGCAGCGACCTCGACCTGCGCGATCTGCAACGCCTCGATCCCCTGCTCCACGCCGACAACCCCTACAAACCGCTGATCAGCAAACTGCTCGCCGACCCGTTGTACCGAAAAATTTACCTGGCCCACATCCGGCAAATCAACGACGACTATTTTGTCGATGGCCAATATGAAAAACGCGCTCAGGAATTGCAGGCCATGATTGTGGTGCCCTTCAATGACGACAAAAACAAGGTGTACAGCCTGGCCGATTTTCAAAACAGCCTCAAAGAAACAATTGGCCGAAAAAGCAAAATTCCCGGAATTGTTGAACTGATGTCGCGGCGTTCCCGCTTCCTGAAAACACACCCGGAATTGACGGCCCTCCCCTCTGCCATCAGCGAGGTGGCGGTGCAAGGCCGCGGAAAGTTTGAAAACGAAAAAATCAGCGTGTTCAAAATCACGGCAAAAGCCGATCGCTTTCCCAAGAAAATGCTGATTTATTATCGCTTTTCCGATAGCCAGCCGTACAAATCTATGGTCATGCCGGAAGAGGCCTCCACCACGCTTCCCTCCGGTGTTAAGGCTTACAGCATTTCCATCGACGCCCCGGCAGACGATGCGGTGCTGGATTATTATCTGGTTTCGGAGAATGCCGGAACCGTGGCATTTCTGCCCAGAGAATACATGAACAAACCCTACAAAGTCAAACTAAGCGATCTCAACAAATAATCAACTCAACCATCCCCTCATACATATGCGTCAATTCTTCTGCCGGGCGTGGATAGCCGCTTGTTTCCTAGGCGCCGTCACAAGCCAGGCGTCTGCTCAGGATTTTTACGGAAAGGGAGTTCAAGAGGTGCGGATCCAACTTCCTTATCCGAACTGGGACTACAAACTCGACTCCCTGAAAAACGTTAATCCTTCCGCCCGACTACTGGGTACGGCCTGGGTAAACGGCGTAAGGTTCGACAGCGTCGGCATTCGCTACAAAGGGAACAGCTCCTACTTCCGTACCCGAAAGGAAACGGTCAAAAAACTGCCCATGAACGTCAAACTCGATTTTGTGATCAAGGGGCAAAAGCTCAAAGACGGGCAGGAGACCATCAAATTGTCCAATGCGTTTTTAGATCCGAGTTTCCTGCGCGACCCCCTGGCGTATGAGGTGATACGACGGTACATGCCTGCGCCAAAATGCAATTTTACCAAGGTGTATGTCAACGACGCTTTTTACGGGCTGTACATCAATACGGAATCGGTCGATGAGGTGTTTCTGGAACGCCACTTCGGCACCCAAACCGGCTTTTTGGTAAAATGCGACCCCGATAACTGGAAACGCGTCCGGAGCCAGACGGGCTGTCCGAAAGGTGAAAATGCCTCCCTGGTTTACTTGAATGAAAGTCCGGGATGCTACGATGCTTTTTATGAAGTAGATGACCCGGCTAGTTGGAAAGCACTGATCCATTTGATCCGGGTGCTCAACAAATCGCCGGAGCAGGTCGAAACCGTTCTGGATGTCGATCAAACCTTGTGGATGCACGCGCTCAACAACGTAATCGTCAACCTCGACAGTTACACCGGCTCGCTTTCGCACAACTACTACCTTTGGATCGACAGCACCGGCGTGGGCCACCCGATTATTTGGGACCTCAACATGGCCTTCGGCGGCTGGCGGCGCGACTACAGTTTTAATCAGATGAGCGATCAGGAACTGATTGAATTCAGCCCATTTACCGGGTATGATCTGGCCAAACGCCCGCTGATCTCCAAACTGCTGCAAACTGCGCTCTTCCGCAAAATTTACGTGGCCCACCTGAAAACCATTTCCCGGGACATTCTGGAATCGGGTTTGTGGCTGAAAGAAGCACAGGGTATGATGAAAGAGATTGACCCCTGGGTAAAAAAAGACAGTCTGAAACTCTATTCCTACGAAGCCTTTCAGCAATCGCTGGATAAAACCATGGTGCAGGGCCCGGATAAAGTTATCGGTTTGCGCCAGCTCATGGAAAAACGGGCGGAATACCTGAAAGCGCATCCTGCCTTGACCAAGGCCGGGCCGGAGGTCGTCAAAGTGAACTTTAAAATCACCGGTGAAAAAGTGTTGTTCACAGCCGAACTGAAAAACGCGGAAGGCGCCTGGCTCTTTTACCGGAACCATAAAATGTTTGCCTTTACCCGTGTTGCCATGGCCGACAAGGGTGAAAATGGCGACGCTAAAGCTGGCGACGGCATCTTCAGCCTGACCTTGCCGCTGGCGCAAGCAGCGCATTACTACGTTGTGGCGGAAAATGCCGATGCGGTGACCCTTTACCCGGAACGGGCTAGTTTTGAATACATCACCGTTGCGAAAAAATAGTCGGCAAGAGCGTGTTCAAAAAACAGTGCCACAGCTAAATCCCGGACAAGCGGTTAAGCCAGGTGTGGCGCTGATTTTTGAACACGCTCGTCGGCAACAACGCATTGGGATGGGGCGCATGCTTTAACGCAGCAAGAGACTCAAGCCAGTTCCACAATCGTCACGCCATCGCCCCCCGAGTCCGGCTCCGGATGGTAGCTGCGCGCAATATTTCCGCCGTATTCTTTGAGTTTTTGGCGGACCACCGTTCGCAAAATTCCCACCCCCTTGCCGTGCAAAATGCGCAGCACCGCTGCGTTGGATAGCAGGGCATTATCCACAAATTTTTCCAGCGCATCCAACGCCTCTTCCTTACTGAGTCCCCGGATATCGATTTTGGATTCAAAGGCGGCAACGTGTTGAATATCAGCAAAACTGGCGCCCGCTATCACAGGCTTCGACGGCGCAGCCACCGGCAGCAAATCGCGCAGATGGGCCGTCACGGTAATCCCCCCCATGCTGATCCGGGCTTTCTTTCCTTCAACGGCTTCAATACGGCCCGTGGCGCCCCCGGCGCGCAGCCGGACATGGTCGCCGGCCTGGAACGGGCGCACGGCTTCGGTTGGCGCGGATTTACCTTCGAGCTGGACTACTTGTTCGTTGATCTGGTCTACCTGAGCTGCTTTTTCCGTGCGCTCTTGCCGGAGCTCTTCGGCGACTTTTTTTATGCGCTCCAGATTTTGCTCTTCTTTGAGTTGGCGCATAAGCTTTTCGAGCTCGCGGCTGGTGTTGGCGCTTTGGCGGAGCTCGAACTCTTTCTGATCAAGTTTAAGTCGTTTGCGCTTGATCTCCAGGTCCTGGTGCATGCTGTCATAAGATTTGATCAGGCGCTCCAGCGATTGCTCGCGCTCTTTCACCGCTTGCAGATGCTCCTCGAGTTCTTGTTTTTCCCGTTGCAATTCAATCAGGATATCGTCTACCGCAGTTTCGCTTCCGGTGCGGTTTCGGGCATAATCGATGATGTTTTTAGGGAGGCCGCTTTTGGCAGCGATTTCGAATGCATAGCTGCTGCCCGGCCGGCCCACTTTCAATTCGTACGTCGGCGAAAGCGTGTCTTTGTCAAAATGCATGTTGGCGTTTAAAATGCCATGGTTGCGGAAAGCGAACACCTTCAGATTGGAATAGTGCGTGGTAATCACAGCAAAAACACCTTTTCGGTACAAGCCGCGCAATACGGACTCCGCAATCGCTCCACCCGGCTTAGGGTCGGTTCCCGACCCCATTTCATCGATGAGCGCCAAGGTTTGCGGCGTTGCTTTGGATAAAAATTCGCGGGCATTTTGAAGCCGGGAAGAGTAGGTGCTGAGATCGTCGTCGAGGCTTTGCTGGTCGCCGATGTCGGCAAAAAACTGTTTGAAAATTCCGAATTCGCTGAGTTCATGAACCGGGACCAGCAGGCCGCTTTGTACCATCAGTTGGAGCAGCCCGACCGACTTCATAGCCACAGATTTTCCGCCGGCATTCGGCCCGGAAAGCACCAGAATATGGTTTTCACTGTTCAGCCGAAGTTCGAAGGGGACTGTTTTGCGCTTCAGGGCTTTGTTTTTCAGGTAGAGCAAGGGGTGGTATCCTTTGCGGATGCTGATCTGCGGCTGCTCTTTCAAAACGGGCATATGGCCGCGCAAGGTCAGCGCCAGGCGGGCTTTGGCTTGAATGGTGTCCAGCACGGTTAACACCTCGAGGTACTGCCCCAGAACCGGGCCATACGGCCGGATGGTAGCGCTCAAGGTGCGCAGGATGCGGAAGATTTCCCGGCGCTCGTCGCTCTCCAGGTCGAAGATGTCGTTGTTGAGTTCCACGACCGGTTCGGGCTCGATAAAAACGGTGCGGCCGGTGTCGCTTTCATCGTGGATAATGCCCCGGATTTTCCGCTTGTGTTCGGCTGGAACCGACAATACCCGGCGGCCGTTCCGGAAACTTTCGGGCGTGTCGGACAGCCAGCCTTTACTGCGGTACTCCTGAATGATTTGGCGGAAACGTTGGTCAATTTCCCGGACTTTATGCTGCATTTCCCGGCGTATCCGGATCAACTCCGGCGAGGCGTCGGGGCGGATTTCGCCTTCGTCGTCGAATACCTGCCCGATCGCGCGAATAAGACCTTCGTCGAATGAAAGGTGGCGAATATGCTCGTACAAATTCGGGTAGATTTCTTTTTTTACTCCGCTAAAAAACCGGAATACATCGCGCACAATCAATAGGATACGCAAAATACGCTGGAAGGCTTCGGTGCTCAGCGTGTAGTCCTGTATTTCCAGCATGCGCAAATCGGGCCGGATGTCCGCAAAAGCATCCAAGGCCAGGCGGTCGTTTTTTTCGAGGGTTAATTTATACTCACGGGCTTCGCGCAACCAGCGGTCGATCTGGTTAAAATTGTCGACCGGGCTCAGCGCCCGCAGGCGCTCGGCAGCCAGAGGTGTTACGGCCTCTTTTTCAAGTAAATCCAGTATTTTATCAAATTCCAGTTTCCGGAAAACATCACGCGGTTCGAAATACATATCGCTTGTTCTGTGTGCGGCAAAAATACGGCACCATAACAAAATGCCGGGGTGGAAGTTCCCGCTTGAACTACCATAGCCGGCAACCTGTACACTTTCGGTACATTAACATTGCAGGTATAGATTGTCAAAAACAGACATTTTATTTCATAAGGATTAAATCAGGCGGCTATTTCCTAATTTTGCACACACATTTCACATCAAATGCTTTACTCTATGCTAAAAAAACTACTTTTTTCTGCCTTCTTTTTTGCAGTAACGGTAGCCGGTTTTTCCCAGGGGACACCCATCTGGCAAGAAAACTTCGATGCTACTCCCACCGCATTGCCTACCGACTGGTCGCAACAATCCAACGCCTCCGACGGCGGCTGGAAAGTGGGCACCACTGCCTCCCACAGCTCTACGTATTTTGCTGTACCTTCCCGTGCCGGCAATGTGCTGGGCACCAACGACGATAAATGCAATTGTAACAAGACCAATGAGTTGCTTCGTTTGCCGGTGATGGATTTTACGAGCCAAACCAGCCTGTACATGATCTTCGACCTGTACTACCGCAAAGGCACTGACTCGGGCATTCCCGAGGCGCTGAAACTTCAGGTTTCGACCGATGGCGGCACCACCTGGACCGACCTGAAGACCTTTTCCGGTAGCGGCGCCTGGCAAAACAATGTCAACCTCGACATTTCCGCCTACGCCGGCATGGCCAACGTGCAATTTGCCTTTTTGTACACCGATGGCGGCGGCTGGTTGTACGGCGCCATGCTCGACAATATGCGTATCGTAGTGCCCGACAATGTTATCCGTGCTTCGATTAGCGGCGTCCGCGCCGGCAAATACATTGAGGCAGTTCCGGCTGCCCTGTCGAACTACACTAAAATCCTGGCCGGCCATGAAGTGGCTGTCGCCGGTACGATCAACAACCCGGGCTTCCCGACCATCACTTCCTACGATGTCATCGTAACCCGCGGTTTTATTACCGATACGTTCAAATTCACCGGTAAAAACATTGGCCTGGCTCAGAGCGAAACGTTTTACTTTCCGTACAAAACCGTTCTTGGCGCCAACTCCTTCTCCTTCGACGTGCGCATCTCCAACGTCAACAGCGTGGGCGACAACGATCCGTCGGACAACAGCGGCTCCGCAACGTACAGCGTTACCGGCGTTGAGCCGCAACCCGGCCGCAAAGTCGTCGTGGAAGAAGGCACCGGCACCTGGTGCACCTGGTGCCCGCGCGGCGCGGTCATGATGGACCACATCGGCGAGCACTACGAAGGCCTGGCCGTGCCGATCGCCGTACACAACAGCACCAGCGACCCGATGCGCGTAGCAGCTTACGACCAGGGCATGGTTTCACTGATCGGCGGTTTCCCGGGCGG
>CAZVZH010000186.1:0-5588 GCA_964630705.1 uncultured Saprospiraceae bacterium
CGGTCAGCGACGGCGGTGTGCGGCTGGGTGGCGGGAAGGTGGTGAAAGTGGAATAAGTTTGGTTACAACACCCCCAACCGATGCCGCACCGCCGAGCTAAACAACAGCGCCACTTTTCGCCGGTCCGATACCCGGAAACGCTCCTGCGTAATACGTTGCGCGGGGGCGCTTTTTATTTTGGCAAACAGCTGGGTGTAATATTTATAGGCCAGGTATACGCCCAGGCGGGCGCCGCGGGGCAGCTGACGGATCCCTTCGAGGGCAGCCGTGAAATCGGCCTGGATGTCGGCTTCGATCCGGGCTTTGGCGGCATTGTCGAAGCAGCGGAAATCGACGCCGGGGAAATAAATGCGCTCGCGCTCGTCGAAGTCGCTCTTGATGTCGCGCAGGAAGTTGATTTTTTGAAAAGCGGCCCCCAGGCGGCAAGCCGGCGCCTCGAGCGCTTCGTAACGCGCCTGGTCGCCTTCGCAAAACACCCGCAGGCACATCAGGCCCACCACTTCGGCCGAGCCATAGATGTAGGTTTGGTAGCCTTCGGCGTCGTAGCGGTTGCGGTCGAGGTCCATCTCCATGCTGCGCAAAAACGCGTCGATCAGTTCAAGCCCGATGCCGTAGCGGTGCACCACTGCCTGAAAAGCCTGAAGCACGGGGTTGAGGCTGATCCGCTCCTCGATGGCCCGGTAGGTATCCTCGCGAAAACGCTCCAGCAATTCGCGCTTGGGGTAGCCGTGAAAGGTATCGACAATTTCATCGGCAAAGCGCACAAAGCCGTAAATGGCGTAAATCGGCGCGCGAAACCGCTTGTGAAACAGCCGGATGCCCAGCGAAAACGAAGTCGAATACCGGCGGGTGATCAGCCGGCTGCACTCCACGCAGGTGTTTTGATATAAGTCGAAGTGGTTCATAAGTTTGCTTTAACAATTTCCCGGGCCACCACCTGCCCGCTGATGAGCGAGGGCGGCACGCCAGGGCCGGGCACGGTGAGCTGGCCGGCGTAGAAAAAATTGTTCAGGTGTTTGTTGCGCAGTTTGGGTTTGAGAAAAGCGGTTTGCAGCAGGGTATTGGCCAGGCCGTAGGCGTTGCCTTTGAACGCGTGATAATCGGCCACGAAGTCGGCATGAGCGTACGAACGGCGGTACTCAACAGCGCTGGCGATCGACTGGCCGGTGAGCCCTTCAAGGCGCCCCATTGCCAGCTGGTAGTAATGTTCGCGGATGGCGGGGGTGTCCTCCAGTCCGGGTGCGACAGGTATCAGGATAAACAAATTTTCCTTACCCGGCGGAGCCACTGCCGGATCGGTTACCGAAGGCGCGCACACATAAAACAACGGTTTTTCGGGCCATTGGGGCGACTCGTAAATCTCGCGGGCATGGCGGCCGAAATCGGCGTCGAAAAACAGGTTATGGTGGAGCAGGCCGTCGAGGCGTTTGTTCAGCCCGAGGTAGTAAATAAGGCAGGAAGGCGCCATCGTGCGCGTGTCCCAATATTGATTGTTGTAGTTGCGCTGCGTCGCGTCGAGCAAGGCGCTGTCGATGTGCTGGTAGTCGGCAGCGCCTACCACGGCGTCGGCTGGAAATTCGGCGCCGTCGGCGGTGCGTACGGCCGTAGCGCGCCCTTGTCGGCTGACAATTTGCCGGACTTCCCGGTCCAGCTCGATCCGCACGCCGAGTTCGGTGGCCAGCGCCACCATGCCTTCAATAATTTTATACATGCCGCCCATGGGATACCAGGTGCCCAGCGCCATGTCGGCATAATTCATCAGGCTGTACAGCGCCGGCGTTTTTTGGGGCGTAGCGCCCAGAAAAAGCACCGGGAACTCCAGTAGTTGTATCAGTTTTTCATGTTTAAACAGGCGGCGCACCTGCTTCGAAAGCGAGCTGAACATTTGCAGGCGCAGGAGGCTGGCTGCGATGCGCCAGTCGGCAAATTCCAACAGGCTGTGGCTGGGTTTGTGTACGAAATCGCGCATGCCGACCTCGTACTTGTACTTGGCTTCGGCTAAAAATTGCCGGAGATTGTCCCGGCTGCCGGGTTCAAGTTGTTCAAAAAGCGCCTCCAGTTCGGGCATCGAAGCCGGTATGTCCAGGCGGTCGCCGGGGCCGAAATGCACTGCGTACGAGGGATCGAGCCGGACAAGTTGGTAATAATCGGAAGTTTTTTTGCCAAAGCGCGCGAAAAACTGCTCGAACACGTCGGGCATCCAGTACCACGAAGGACCCATGTCGAACGCGAAGCCATTCACTTCAAATTGCCGGGCGCGACCGCCTGCGCTGCTGTTTTTTTCTAAAATCGTTACTGCCCAGCCCTCAGCAGCAAGGTTGCAGGCGGCGGAAAGGCCGGCAAATCCGGCGCCGATCACAATGGCCTTTTTTGACATAGGCGGCGTTGAAGGTGTTTCTTTTTGCAATGATTTACCCAAACAGGATAAAGCAGCATTTTGTTTAACTGAAAAAAATATTGATTAAACAAAGCGCTTTTGCAGCGCCCTGTGTAGGTTTTTTTGGGGTGAAAAAAATAGCGTTTTTACGAAGAAACCGGGCTCAGAGCAGAAAGGTACAGGTCTGCACCGTGGCCTTAAACCATTTTAGGAAAAAAAACACGGGTACCGTTTTACCGCAGTAATGCGTTTCTTTGCATTTTCGACGAGTCGAACGCTTCATGGATATTTACGCCCGCAAATCGCAATGGAAATGGTATCTGGCTGCCGGCGGGGTGGCGATCATTATCATTTCCCTGCTGTACACCCGGTACCTGGCCGATCGCCTTATGGAGCGCGAAACCCAGCAAGCCAAGCAATTTGCGGAAGCCATGCGCCAGATCGCCCGCACCGATGTCGACCTGAACTGCGACTTCACCTTGCCCGGGCGCATCATCGAGGAAAACACCACGATTCCGGTGGTGGTACTCGACGAGTCGAACCAGATCGAAATGTACCGCAACATCAACGACCAGAATGTGGACTCCCTGCCCATTCAGGTGGTGCAAAAAGCCTTGGACAAAATGATTGCCGAGGGCGCCGATACGGTGTTGATCAGTCTGCCCCCCGATATTCACAAAACCCTGATCTACAGCCACTCCAACCTGCTCTCCCTGCTCGAGTGGTACCCCTTGATTCAGCTGTTTCTGATTGCTGTTTTTATTGCTTTCGGTTACCTGGGTTTCAGCGCTGCCCGCCGCGCCGAGGAGAACCAGGTGTGGCTGGGCATGGCCAAGGAAACCGCCCACCAGCTGGGCACGCCCATCACGGCCATTTTGGGTTGGGTAGAAGCGTTGAAAGCGGTGAACGAAGACAATCCGGTGAATCAGGAAATGCTCGACGAGTTGCGCAACGATGTCACGCGCCTGGAGCTGGTCGCCGACCGGTTTTCCAAGATCGGGGCGGTGCCCGAGCTCGAACCCGTCGATATTTACACCCAACTCGACAGCTGCCGCGCCTATATGCAGCGCCGGGCGCCCCGCAAGGTGACCTTTGATTTTCCCCAACCCGGCGAGCAGGAAGCGATCCGGGTGGGCATCAACGCGCCCCTGTTCGATTGGGTGGTCGAAAACCTGCTGCGCAACGCCATCGACGCCATGGAAGGCGGCATCGGCGTCATCACCGTGCGGGTGTACCAAGAACCCGGGTTCGTTTGTTTCGACCTCAGCGATACCGGCAAGGGCATCCCGTTCAGCAAGTTTCACACGATTTTCAAGCCCGGCTATTCGACCAAAACCCGCGGCTGGGGCCTGGGCCTGTCGTTGTCCAAACGCATCGTAGAGCAATACCACCGGGGCAAAATTTTTGTAAAACACTCCGAACTGGAAAAGGGCGCCACTTTTACGGTAAAACTGCCCGCACTCAAATCCTAACCGCCGACCGCCATGCGCCGTTTCGCTTTCCTGCTCCTGCTGTTTCCCCAATTCCTGCTTGCTCAGCTGCAACAAATCGGGCACCTGCCCTATCCCGGCGCCACCCTGGCTGGCTGCTGGCACTACGTTGACCATCAAGGCACGGAATATGCCCTGGTCGGCACGAGTTTTGGCTTGAGCATCGTCGATCTGAGTACGCCTGCCCAACCGGTCGAGCGTTTTCGCGTGCCCGGCATCACGAATAACTGGCGCGAAGTCAAAACCTGGGGCAATTACGCCTACGTCAGCACCGAAGCCAACAACAGCGGCATCACCATCGTCGACCTGAGCCCGCTTCCCGACACCGTTTTTTTTAAAACCTGGATGGGCTCCGCCGAATACCCCATCCTGCGCAGCCACGCCCTGGCCTGCGCCGACGGCTACCTGTACGTGTTCGGCGGCACACAGTCGGGTGCGGTTATTTGCAGCCTGGCCGATCCCTGGAATCCGGTGATTACCAGCGTGTACAAAACCCAGTACATCCACGACGGCTACATCCGCAACGACACGCTTTGGGCCAGTGAAATTTACGCCGGGCAATTCAGCGTCATCGACGTTTCCGACAAAACGAATCCAAAAATTCTGGCCACCCAACCCACCCCCGGCCGGTTCAACCACAACAGCTGGCTTTCCGACGACAGCAGTATTCTGTTCACCGCCGATGAAAAACCCAATACCCCGCTCGGCGCATTTGCCGTGTCGGACCTTGGCAATATCACTCAACTCGACTTGTACTACCCCAGTCAGCTGCCTACCCGCGAAGTGCACAACGTGCGGGTGCTCCACGATTTTCTCATCAACCCTTCCTACGGCGGCCAGCTCACTATCGTCGATGCCAACCGCCCCGACAACCTCATCGAAACCGCCTGGGTCAGCCTCGGCAGCTCGCTGGTTTGGGACGCCGACCCTTACCTGCCTTCCGGCATTTTGTTTGCCACGGCAAAAAACGAGGGGCTTTTCATTTACCAACCTACCTACCAGCGCGCCGCCTACATCGAAGGCCGCGTCACCGACGCTGCTACGGGTTTGCCCCTCGCCAAGGTAAAAGTGGTGGTGCAAAACACGCTCAACGCCGACATCACAAAAGCCGACGGATTGTTCAAAACCGGTGCTGCCCAAGCAGGCGCTTACTCCGTTCAGGTCGGCAAAATCGGCTACCGCCCGCTCACCGTGCCCAACGTAGTGGCCAAATCCGGCGAGGTGACCTGGCTGGAACTGAGCCTGGAAAAGTTTTAAAAAATGCTGCACACCCTTTCTCCCGGAACGCCCTTTCCCGCCGAATTCCCGAAAGGCGCCTTGCTGCTCGTCGACAAACCGGCGGGCTGGACCTCCTTCGATGTGGTCAACAAATTTCGCTACCTGCTCTCGCGCCGCCTGGGGGTCAAACGTATCAAAATCGGCCATGCCGGCACGCTCGATCCCCTGGCTACCGGCTTGCTGCTGCTCTGCACGGGCGAGTACACCAAAAAAATTGAAAGCCTGCAAGGCCTGGAAAAGGAATACGCCGGCACGATCATGTTCGGCGCCACCACCGCTTCTTTCGATTTGGAAAAACCCGTCGACGCTACTTTCCCCACGGTTCACCTGACCGATGCCGCGGTGCAGGCCGCTGCCCGACAGTTTCTGGGCGACATCGAGCAAATTCCGCCCATGTTCTCCGCCGTCAAAGTCGACGGCAAACGGCTGTACAAAAACGCCCG
>CAZVZH010000186.1:5688-9043 GCA_964630705.1 uncultured Saprospiraceae bacterium
TACCTGAGCCGTTTGCGCCGCACCCGCACGGGCGGGTATGGGGTGGAAGCGGCCTGGTCGGTGGAGGATTTGGAGGCTTGGGTGAAATCGGTTTAAGGCAAAGACTCGAAGGCTGTTGGGCCACGTGAGATGTGCAACACACCCAAAATATTTACTTGCACGGCATCTGTTTTGGAAATCAGGATGTAGGATTTTCTGAAAACAGCGCAACGGTAAGCACGTTCTTGAAGCCTTGGGTTTCTGCAAAAAGAGAAATGTTCTGATTTGTACTCTAGGGCATTTCCGAATTCCAGCAGGTCTTCGATATACGCTACAGCTACTTCATCACCGGCTTGACTTTCGAGATAATCGTGTAAATCGGCAACCATTGCCAAGGCGGTAGCGGTCCAGGTTACTTTTTTCGCTGCCTCCATGCCTTGATAAATTCAACGGCTTCTTGTCCAGTGAACACCTGACCTTCCGCCACTTCTTTTTCTGAAGTTTGAAGCATCGATAATAGCGCTTCATCATCCAAGGCAGCGCCGGGTTGAACAACATTATCCGAAAGTTTGAAGGAAGAAACGATGCCAAGGCGTGCCAGGGATTGCAACATTTCCAGAAACGCTTCTTTTTTCGATTCCGGAATTTGTATCTGGTAGGTGACCATCTGGAAAATTTTAAGCAAAAATAAGGAAAAAATATTCTGTACCGCCTCGGGCTACCCCGCTGCCATTAGATTGCGAGTTCCATGTGAGTGCGCGCAAAAGGATTAGTTTTACGCCATGAACATCGAATCCTTGCGCGCCTTTTGCCTCTCCCTGCCCGGCGCCACCGAGGCCATCCGCTGGGAACACCACCTCAACTTTTACGTGGGCGGCAAAATGTTTTGCATCAGCACGCTCGACGCCGACGGTCGGGTGAGTTTCAAAGTGCCCGACGAGCAATTCGAAGAAATCGCCACCCGCCCTTGCATGATCCCTTCGCCCTACCTGGCGCGTATGAAATGGGTGTTCGTAGAACATTTTGACGACCTGTCCGACGCCGAATGGCGCGATTTTATTGCCGATTCCTACCGCCTGGTTCGGGAAAAACTGCCGAAAAAGGTACAGGCTCAGCTACCTGATTTTCCCGGGATCTAACGTAGGGGCGGCCCTCGCGGCGGCCCAAACAACACACCGATCGCCCAATCGCCCAATCGCCGATCGCGGGCAGGGCGGCCGCAAGGGTCGCCCCTAGGGGACACCGGAATTCCCGTATGTTTACCAGAAAAACATGTGCCGCCTCCTGCCGCTGTTGCTCCTCGTTTCCCTGCGCCTTCCTGCCCAACACGATGCCCGCCTGTATGTGCCGCCGGCCGATTCCCTCGTCCGGGAAAACCTGAGCCAGTGGCGCGACCTGAAACTGGGTCTGCTCCTGCACTGGGGAACCTACAGCCAGTGGGGCATTGTCGAAAGCTGGAGCCTGTGCCCCGAAGACGAAGGCTGGTGCGAGCGCCGGGGGCCCCATGCCGACAATTGGTACGCCTACAAGGAGGCCTATGAAAATTTGCAAACCACCTTTCGCCCCACCCGTTTCGACCCGGAAAAATGGGCCGCCGCCGCCCAGGCTGCCGGGATGCGTTACGTGGTGTTTACCACCAAGCACCACGACGGATTCTGCATGTTCGATTCCAAACAAACCGACTACACCATTGCCAACCCCCGTTGCCCGTTTTCAAAAAGTCCAAAGGCTGATGTCACGCAGGAGATTTTCCAGGCATTCCGCCGGCAGAACTTCAAAGTCGGCGCCTATTTTTCCAAACCCGACTGGCACGAGCCCAGTTTCTGGTGGCCCTATTTTCCGCCCAAAGACCGCAACATCAACTACGACCTGAACAAATACCCGGAGCGCTATCAGGAATTCCGCGATTTCACCTACCGCCAGCTCGAAGAGCTCTGCACCAACTACGGCCGCCTCGACCTGCTCTGGCTCGACGGCGCCTGGGTACGGCCCGCCCACACCATCGACCGCAACGAATCCTGGCAACGCGGCATCCCTGAAGGGCAAGACCTCGACATGGCCAAAATCGCCGAAATGGCCCGCCGCCGCCAGCCGGGTATCCTCATCGTCGACCGTTGGGTACCAGGCCCCTACGAAAACTACCTCACCCCGGAGCAAGGCGTTCCGCCGGCCCCCCTGGGCGTACCCTGGGAGACCTGCATGACCATGGGACAATCCTGGTCGTATGTGTTTGAGGAACAGTACAAAAGTCCGCGCCAGCTTATTCACACCCTGTGCCGGGTGGTCAGCAAAGGCGGCAACTTGTTGCTCAACATCGCCCCGGGCCCCGACGGCGACTGGCACCCCGAAGCCTACGAGCGCCTGCAAGCCATCGGCGCCTGGATGGCCGTCAACGGCGAGGCGATTTACGGCTGCGACACTCCGGCCGACGGGGTGTTCGAGTCGGGGCCGTTCGTTTTTACGCAAAAAGGAAAAACCTTGTATGCCATTTACCTGGCCGGCGAAGGCGAAACGGAACTGCCCGAAGCGATCCCCCTCGGCCGCCGGATGCCGTCCGACAGTCGGAGCAGCGTAGAGCTGTTAGGCACAAAAGTTACCATTTCGTGGGAGAATGCCGGCGCCGAAACCTGGCTGCGCATCCCCCCGACCCTGCGTGAAAAACCGCCCTGCGCCTTTGCCTGGGTATTTAAAATGGCCCTTTAAATTGCTTGTAAACCTACTCTTCTTTATGAAATTATCTTCTATTTCCGTTGCGCTGATCCTAGCGCCGTTCGCCGCCGCGCTCCTCCTCCCCAATTGCGCCGCCCCAAAGGCTGGCAGCCAAAACGCCGACCCTGACCTCGACACCCTTTCTGCGTGGATGACCGGCGATTTCAGCAGCCAGGCGCAAAGCCAGCGCGATTCCGATTTTTTCGATATTCGCCTGCATATCCGGCCTATCTGGCCGGCCGACCGCACGAACCGCTGGCTCTACGTCGAACAAGCTACTGCCGCCGCCGAAACCAAACCGTACCGCCAACGGGTGTACCGCCTGGAACGCGAGGGTGCTATTTTTAAAAGTATAGTGTACACCCTGCCCGAGCCTGAGCGCTGGGTCGGCGCTTGGAAAACCCCCGGCTTGTTCGATCAGTTAAACCCAGAAGCCCTCAGCCTGCGCGAAGGTTGTACCGTTTTTTTGGAAAAAATATCGGATCAGGAGTTTCGGGGCGCTACCCGTGGCCAGGGTTGTGAAAGTACCCTGCGTGGCGCCAAATACGCGAGCTCTACGGTAACGCTCTCTGCCCGCGAACTCGTCAGTTGGGACCAGGGGTTCAACGAAAAAGGAGAACAAGTGTGGGGCGCCGTGAAAGGCGGGTATGTTTTTGTCAAACAATGA
>CAZVZH010000187.1:0-8944 GCA_964630705.1 uncultured Saprospiraceae bacterium
CGGTCGGCGGCGAACAAACCGGCGGCGACAGCCCGGCGGCGGAAATCGGCCAGGGCTTCGTGCATGCGGTTTTGGTAACACCAGTTGGAGTACTGCCCGTCGAACACCGGCGTGTCGGTGTGCCGCTCGCGGCGGGGTTTGTAAAAATCGTGCACATGTTCGGTGGCCACGCCGAACAGGGGGCGGATTTTCAACAAACGCGGATGCCAGCGCACCAGCATGGCCACGGCTCCGGCGCCCTGGGTGTACTCCCCCGTGGAGCCGAGTTCGTAGCGGGCAATATCGGAAGCCACCACAATGGCCACGTTGGCCGGGTCGGTCGCCACCCAATCGAGGGTATTGTGCAAGGCGTCGGTCGCGCCGATACAGGCAAAGGTCATATCGAGCACGTCGCTGTGGCGCAGGCAGCCGGGGCCGTAGCGGTCGGCGAGGCGATCTTCCACCATACCGACCGCATAGGTGGCGGTGGGTTTGGCCATGTCGAGCGCGCTTTCGGTACCCAGGTAGATCCGGCCGATCGAGCGGGGGTCGAGGCGGTTGCGGTCGATGAGTTCGGCGATTGCTTCGGCAGCCATGGTGGCGGCGTCTTCGTGCGCGTCGGGCAGAGCCATTTGGTGCAGGCCGAGCCCTTGCTGGAGTTTTTCAGCGGAGATTTGCCGTTTTTCAGCCAGTTCGGCGATGTCGAGGTAAAGTTTCGGGGTGTAAAAAGCCATGTCGTCGATACCGACCGGGGCAGTGCGTTTTGCCATGATGCAAGTTTGAGGCCCCGGCTGTGGCGCGCCGGCGGCAAGTGGTGAAATGAAAATGTGCTGATCAGGGAAAATTGATCGCGCAGGGTGGTGCTATCTGGCTGGCGGTTTCCCGGGGGCTGGCATTTGTAAAAACGCAGACCGCAAAAAAACGCTGTTTTTGGAAAAAAGTTGATTTTCCGATTGCCTGTCCCGTAGGGGCGACCCTCGCGGTCGCCCGCGGTCGGTTGCCCGCGCTCGAGCGCCTGGTTCGGGCGCCCTTGCGGGCGCTTGTGATTTGGGCGCCCGCAAGGGGCGCCCCTACGAAAACCCTTTCCTACCTTTGCCCGACAACCGCTGCGCGCATGAACATTATTTTCCACCCGGCCGTACTCGGGCACGACACGGGCGCTACGCACCCCGAACACCGGCGGCGCCTCGAAGGGTTCGATAGCCTGTTACCCGAGCCTGTATTGCCCGACAGCGCCGGTTTTATCGAGCTGGTACACCCGCGAGCCTACATCGACAAGGTACGCCGGCACTGCGCCGAGTCCCGGCCGCTCGATGGCGACACCATCACTTCCCTGCTCAGTTTCGATGCCGCCGCCGCCGGGGTGGGCGCCACTTTGCTGGCTATGGAACGCGGCGATTTCGCCCTGGTGCGCCCGCCCGGTCACCATGCCTACCGCGACGAAGCCCACGGTTTTTGCCTGTTCAACAACGTAGCCATTGCTGCGCAAAAAGCCGTCGACAGCGGCAAGCGGGTACTTATCCTCGACTTCGACGGCCACCTCGGCGACGGGACGATGGATATTTTTTACCAAACAGATCAGGTACTCTACTGGTCGCTGCACCAGTATCCGGCCTACCCGGGCAACGGCGGCCCCGACGAGATCGGCGAAGGCAAAGGCCGCGGCTTTACCATCAACTGCCCCTTGCCCGCCGGCAGCGGCGACGATATTTTCCGCCACGCGGTGGAGTACATGCTGCCGGCTGCGCTCCAGTTTGCACCTGATGTTGTGGCGGTTTCTGCAGGTTTCGACGCGCATCAGTTCGACCCCTTGCTGCAACTGCGCGCCACGGGGCATTTTTTTCACTGGATCGGCCAGACCTTGCAACAACATTTTCCCGGAAAACTTTTCGCCACGCTTGAAGGCGGCTACAATCCGGAAGAATTGCCCGGTTGCGTGCACAACTTCGTCGCCGGGGTCAACGGACAGGCGATGCCGCACCCCGAAACTTCGACCACC
The DNA here is from genome assembly GCA_964630705.1 of uncultured Saprospiraceae bacterium. Classification (GTDB taxonomy): domain Bacteria; phylum Bacteroidota; class Bacteroidia; order Chitinophagales; family Saprospiraceae; genus M3007. The sequence goes on from CAZVZH010000187.1 coordinate 1,979, forward strand.
TCGGGCCTGCGGACTTGGGAAACGTACGAGATTTATTTGCATCAGGCGGGGGGGAAATTAGCCGGTTTTTGGAAATTCTAGACAAAAAAGGATAACAAATGTTACCTTTGAGGTATGGACTTTAGAAAAGGGTTGACAAAAATCGTAGGGGTTTTCGATCAGGAAAAAATCCCGTATATGATCGTAGGGGGCTTTGCCATGAGCTACTACAACCGCTTCCGGTTTACTGCAGATATCGATTGCGTATTGCAGATATATCCGAACCATATTGAAAAAATTGTACGGCATTTTCCTGACTGGCTGCCGTTTTTGGATGCCTTTGTCGCCAGTGCCCAACGGGGAGCTTTGTTCAATTTCACCGACTTTGAAACGGGGATCAAATACGATATGATGCTGTATCAGGACAGCGACTACAATTGGACGGCTTTCGAACGCAGGCGGAAGGTAGATTTTTTGGATATCCCCTGTTTCATTGCCGCCCCGGAGGATCTTATTATTTCAAAATTGCGCTGGTATGCCTTATCGCAAAGCGCCCGCCAGATGGAAGACATCAAATTTCTCCTTCAGGAACCGACGCTCGACCGTGCCTACCTCAACCGCTGGGTTCAGCAGTTAAATGTTTCACGATATGGACTTTTCTAAAGAAAATTTCGAAGCCGCTCAACAGGCTGATTTTGCCTATGCGAAGTGGTATGCGCAATTGACAGACCTCCAAAAAGCGGAGTTTTTCAAAAGCGGATTTGACTTGGTAGCAGAGAAAATCAAGCGGGATGTCCAGCAGGAAAATCCTTTCGCAACCTCGGCAGATGCGCTGATGCGTTTTGTGGAATTAACCCAAAAGGACGCTTATACCCCCGAAGTCTTCGACTTCGTAATGAATCGACTGGCGGAACAGTCCGAAAAAGAATGGCAGGAACGGTTTAAAAAAATGAAATCGGTTTTAGGCTGGACCTATGAGGACATGGCAGCTTTTATGAATGCCGGGAGCGGCGCTTCGGTAAAAGCCTCCATCAATCGGAAACTTCCCGCATTTGCCAAATTGGCGGTATGCGTTTTTGAGCAATTAGCCCATGAAAAAACTTCTGGATAAATTTTTCTACCCGAAAACCGTCGCCCTGGTCGGCGCCACGGAAAGGCCGGAGAAGATCGGCCATGCCGTGTTGCGCAACCTTCTGGACGGCGGCTACAAGGGCGCCGTATACCCGGTGAACCCGAAGTACGGGAGGCTGATGGGTAAAAAATGTTATGCCCGGCTGCGCGACCTGCCCAAGGCGCCCGATCTGGTGGTGTTCACCTTGCCGCCCGCGTACATTCCGCCTTTGCTGGCCGAATGCAAAAAGGCCGGCGCGGAATGCGCCTTGGTGTTGTCGGCGGGGTTTAAGGAAGCGGGGGAAGCGGGCGAACAATTGTTTCGCGACCTCCGGCGGGAAGCCGCTGCGCAAGGGGTGCGCCTCATCGGGCCCAATTGCATCGGCTTGCTCACGCCGGCTATCGGACTCAATGCTACCTATGCCCCCACGGCGCCGCCGGCCGGCCGGGTGGCTTTTATTTCGCAAAGCGGCGCTCTGGGCTCGGCCATTCTCGACTGGGCAGCGGAAAAACAGGTAGGCTTCAGCCATTTCGTGTCGATCGGCAGCATGGCGGATATCGGCTTCGACCAGTTGATCGACTATTTCGGTACCGACCCGCGCACCGCCTGCATCCTGATTTACATGGAAAACCTGATGGACGCCCGGCGGTTTATGAGCGCCGCCCGCGCCTTTGCCCGCTCCAAACCCATTGTGCTGCTGAAAGCCGGCGCCAGCAAACAAGGCGCCCGCGCGGCCCTGGCCCACACCGGCGCCCTGGCCGGCAACGACGCCGTGTACGACGCGGCTTTCCGGCGCGCCGGCATCATTCGGGTGCAGACCATACAGCAGCTGTTCGACTGCACCCAGGCCCTGGCCACCCAACCCCTGCCCGCCGGCAACCGCCTGGCTATCGTGACCAACGCCGGCGGTCCGGCCATCCTCGCCACCGACACCCTCGACCTCCGCGGCGGCGCCCTGGCGCAACTTTCCCCCGATACACTCGACCAGCTGAACGGGCTGCTGCCCCCCACCTGGAGCAAGGGCAACCCTGTCGACGTGCTCAGCGACGCCAGCGTAGAGCAGCTGCGCGCGGCGGTGCACGCCTGTTTGTACGACCCCAATGTCGATGCCGTGCTGGTCATTCTCTCCGCGCTCGACATAGCCGCCGCCGAAGCCGCCGCCCGCGCCGTGGTGGCCGAATCGAAACCAGTATACCAGAAGCCGGTATATGCCAGCTGGATGGGCCTGCAGACCGTCAAAACCGGCCGCGCCATCCTCGAAGCCGGGAAAATCCCCTGGTTCCCGTTTCCCGAACGGGCTGTAGTGACGTTCATGCACATGGTGCGCTACCGCGAAAACCTGGAACTGCTGTACGAAACCCCGCCCGACCTGCCGCTCGAACTCGACGACATCAACCGGAACGGCGCCCGCGCGATCGTCGACTTGGTGCAGAAATCGGGCCGCATTCACTTCGAAGCCGCCGAGGCCAAACGCTTGCTGGCCTGCTATGGCATCCCGGTCAACGTGTCGTTTCTGGCCAAAACCGAAGACGAAGCCGCGGCCATTGCACGCAGCATGAAAGGCCCGGTAGCGCTCAAGATCGAGTCGCCCGACATCTGGCACAAATCAGAAGTGCATGGCGTACGCCTGGGTATCGAAACCGAGTTTGGCACCCGCCAAGTGTTTCGTTTTTTAATGGAAAATGTGCGCAAAAAACGACCCGACGCGCGGCTGACCGGCGTGTCGGTGGAAAAAATGGTTGACACCCAGCACGAGTTATTGCTTGGCGCCATCAAAGACCCGACGTTCGGGCCCGTAGTGCTGTTCGGACTCGGCGGCGTGGCCACCGACGTGTGGCAAGACCGCGCCATCGGCCTGCCGCCGCTCAACCTCGCCCTCGCCCGCCACCTGGTGGAAAGCACCCGCCTGGCCACCATGCTCCGCGGCTACAAGCACCTGCCGCCCGTGCCCGAAGAACAGTTGCACGAGGTGCTCGTTCGGTTCGCTTACCTGCTCATGGACTTCCCCGAAATCTCCCGGGTGGAGATCAACCCCTATGCCATGAGCGCCTCGGGCGGCGTGGCCCTCGACGCTACCATCCAGCTCGAACAAAGCCTGAGCCTGCAACGCAGCCCGTACGACCACCTCAGTATTCAGCCCTACCCTACTCAGTGGATTCGCTCGGTGATCCTGAAAAACGGGCAACCTTTGCAACTCCGCCCCATCCGGCCCGAAGACGAGCCCCTGGAAGCTGAACTGGTGAAAAACACCTCGAAAGAAAGCCTGTACTTCCGCTTTTTCGGCTACCTGCCCGGCATCGACCACAAGATGCTGGCCCGTTTTACCCAGATTGACTACGACCGGGAAATGGCCATCGTAGCGGTTATCGAAAAGGAGGGAAAATCGGAGATCATCGGCGTGGTGCGCATCGTGGGCGACGGCTGGCGGGAATCCTGCGAATACGCCATTTTGGTAGCTGACGCCTGGCACGGACAAGGCTTGGGCAGCCTGCTCACCGACTACATCCTCGAAATCGCCCGCGCCCAGGGCTACCAGCGCGTGACGGCCTCGTTTTTAAAAGTGAACGGCGCTATGCGGCGGCTGTTCCTGCACAAAGGCTTTACCATCAAATCCGGGGAAGGGGAATCGGAGTGGGCGGAGATTGAGTTAAGGTGAGCACAGAAAAAAATTAAGCGCTCTTTGCCATACCTACTTGAAGGTCGTACCCGAGTTGGTGCATCAGGTTTTGGCAATCTTCCCAGGTTAACCCAAAGGAGCGGACATCGGCCAAACCCAATTGCCCCAGCACCTGGCTGAGCACTTCCACCTCAGTCGCTTCAAAATCGCCTTCGAGCATGGAGTTTTCAGCCCAATCCACCAGTTCCGCCAAGGTAATGCGGTGTTGGAGGTAAGCAAACAGTTTTTTCGCGACCGTATGTTTGTTGATAAGCATGTCAACTCAATTTTATGTGCCCTTTGTCGACAGGGTATTTTTCATGCAATTCCCGCAAAATACCTTGCTGGTCGTAAATCTCCTGGCGAAAAGCAACCGTGTTTTCTTCTGTATCAACTTCTTTTACGTAGTGTGCTTTCCAGCCCCATTTTCCTAATATTTCCAGGCGGTAAATCCTTCCGCCAGAAGGTGTTTCCATCCAATTTTTAAATTGGGCTTCATTTTTACGTTGTTTGGCAGCATCCATGATTTGAGAAGCCCTTGAATAAGAACAAAAGTAAATTCTTTATTGGAAAAACAGCAGTGCGACAAACCGGTCTTTTTCAAGCAGCGTTTGCCAATCATTCCTTTACGACCTTATTTTACCACAGCCAAACGCTGCCACCCCCAACTACTCTTCGCTCCGCGCAATTCCAACACATACAACCCGGTCGACAAACCCGACACATCCACCCAGCCCGGCAGTTGCATCCCGCTCCACTGCCGCGCCAGTTGGCCGCGCGCGTCGTACAAAACAGCCGAAACCAGTTCCTGCGGGCATTCCAGGCAGCTCAGGAAAACCTGCCCGGTCGCCGGGTTGGGCCACAAGTGCCAGTCGGGAGCCGCGTCCAAATCGCCCGTCCTCGTAGGCGCCTGCACCAGCACCGTTTCTTCCCGCGTGCAGCCGGTAGCCCCGGTGACGGTGACGGTGAATTGCCCCGGCGCTGCCACTTCGATCTGCGGCGCCGCGCTGCCGGTCGACCAGGCGTAAGCCGTCGCGCCGGCCGTCGAAGCGTCGAGACTGAACACCCGGCCCGGCAGCGTTGTGTACACCGGTTCGAGGGCCGGGCGCTGGTCGAGCGCGCCGTCGGAATGCCATTGTTTCAGTTGCTGGAGGGTGGGTGTCACCAGGCCGAAAATATCCGGACAAGGCAGGGGAATATCCCGGTGCATGGTAAATGCCTGCGCAATTCGGAACGTATCGCCGGCGGCAAAGGTGAAGGGGCCGTGGGAGGCGACAACGCGGCGGTCTTGATAGCCTAAATTAGCCGTACACATGGTCCAGCCTTGCGGGTCGGCGGGATTGTCCATGAAAAAATAGTTGGTCAGGTTCATGTTAAACGGATTATAGCCGTAGCCGCCTACCGTAAACGGGGTGCCGTCAATCCAGCGTCCTTGCAAGTTGCGGTAAAACCCCAGGATAGTGTACGGATCGATTGTGCCTGGCGGCGGCGTACCGAATGCCGGATTGACATGGTAAACCGTATGATCGAGTGCCGGCGTCAGAAATTGTACAGATTGCACCGGCACATCCGCGCCAAAACTTTGCACACCAAAGCAGCCTGGATACGAGTCTTGCTGATTTTGATTGTATACATACCAGGCATCCGCTTGCGGTAACGAACCGATATAATCGTTCAGGTAGCACCCCAAATCAGGGTCGCTAAAAAAACCAACGTAGGCTTCCGAATAATCCAGGTCGGACCGGTTGATGATGGTGTGTTCAGTAAACACGGCCTGATCAATAGCCGGGTTTCCCGTGCAAGCATAAGTATACGCAGCGGCCTGTACATCTGCCAGCAGGGCTTTCCCTTTCGTCCGTTCATGCGCCGAGCTGTCGGTAAACGCGCACCACACCATTTGATCCCCTTTCAACACCGGGTAATCCCCGTCGTACACATTGTACCGCCCGTCGCCGTTGGCATCCACGAAAGGCGCAGGGAAGTGCTCGGGGTCGGTTTCTACCGGTGCAAAATCCAGCCGGTAGCGCCAGTGCGGGTTGCCGCGGGCAGGCCAGGTAAGCAGGTCGTGGGGCACAGGCTCGTCGAGCGTTTGGTTGTCCAGAAAATCGCGGCGCAGGTCGTTGACTTCGGTACGGCGCACGGCCCACACGCGGTTGAAATCCTGAGCAACGGTATTGAAGCCGCCGGGCCGGAAATCCGTGCGTTTAAATCCGGCAGAGTAATCGCCTACTGCCACGCGGATAGCACCCTCGGGGTCGATGCCGCCCAGCCAGGGGGTGTGGGCGAACAGCAGGGAAGCATTGCTATCGGCCAGGCTAACCATGGTCCCTTGGCTCCCATCGTTGAACAAGGTAGGGCCGGGATAAAAATCAGCCTGCAAGCTGGCGGTTTTCAAACGCCGGAAATGGACGGGCGCCGGTTCCGCTTCCGGAGCCAGGCCTTGTGCATCAGTGCGCAGGAGGGCCAGCCCCGCCTTGCCGCGGCCGGCAACGAAAAACCCGCCGCCGGGCAGTTCCAGCAAGCCAAAGCCGGCCGAAGTGGAAGCGATTTCGCCAAAAGCCCGGCTCCAAAGCGCTTGTCCGGTGTGGTTCAGCGCGACGAGGGCGATTTGCCCGCCGGCACTGGAGCCGGTGGCGGCGAAACCGCCGGCGGCCGTTGGGATAATGTCGTAAAATGCCGCCTGCCCGGGGTGCAGCGTCGTCCACCAGATTTCACCCTGAGCGCCCAGACGTACGACGGCGGCCTGTTTGTCGGCCGTGGTTCCTGCAGCGATAAATCCGTCGGCCAGGGGTTTCAACGCCCAAAACTGCACGGGATACTGGCGCTGCCAAAGCGTGTTGCCGGCGGTGTCGAGTGCGTGCAGGCGACCGGTTTCGTCGGCCAGCACCCAGGCGCCGTCGCGTTGCGCCACTGCGGTGGTGGCTGTGGGCGACAGCGGCGCCGGGCGGGTCCAATCAGTGGAAAAACCGCTGGCTTCGTCGTACCGGATTTTCCAATAAAACTTTTTACCAACGATCAGGAAGTTCCCATCGGAAAGTTCCAATACCTGCGCCCGCAGGCCGACATCGTCGGGCAGGGCCAATTCGTGCAAAACGCCGGCGCCTGGGAGGAAGCTTTCCAGCCGGACTTCCTTGGAGCCCACGTAACCGCGTTTTACCAAAATAAAATAGGACAGCCCCGAGCCGGCCGCTTGTTTTTTAAAAACGGCAAACAGGATGGG
>CAZVZH010000188.1:0-8939 GCA_964630705.1 uncultured Saprospiraceae bacterium
TTTTGTTCTTGAGGTGAATCCAGACCTTCCAGGTTTTCGAAACCTGGAAGGTCTTCACCAAAAATGTCCAGTATCTCCCGTTTCAATTCCCCAGGTTTTTCAAACTTTCCGGAACGGGCCGGATAAAGTTGCTTTCCAAAATACTGGGCAATGGCGCCAGGGGTTGTGCCCAGGGCGCACTGCGCCACATTTCCAATTGCCGGCGGATTGTCGTGTTTGGCGAAGCGGGAGTTGTGCCGGGCAGGGGCGCGCTGCCAGGCAGCTGGCGATGCATTTCCGGTATTTCCAGAGCTTTGCTGGTCCCGGTGGCTGGTTTATTACTGGATAAGGAATGCCTGGAAACCGCTTTCCGGCTACTGGTTTCCGGAGCGTTTTGGAGCGCAGGGGGGATGGCCAGAGTAGTGTTTCCCACCAGGTCAGCTGGTTCGGCCGGCTGGTCTTGCTGTGCAAGGGGTGCTACTGCTGTAGTTTCCGGAGCGACGGAAGCAGACTGCGGTTTCGGCGCCGCGAGCGCCCAATACAAGCCGAGCAACAAAACGATAGCCATACCTGCGATGAGAACAATCGACTGGGTAGTCCAGCCATTTTTGGGCGGTTGAATTTGGCCGCGCAGCTGTTCCCACACGCGGGGAGAAGGTTGGTCCCAGCCCGAAGCAGAAGCCTCGGAAGGTAAGTCGTCAAACGTTTTTCTGAACAGTTCGTCGAGGGATGAATACTCTTGCGGTTCGTCCATTTTTCTATCCGGTTTTACCGGTTTTTCGATTTTCAGGTGATAAAGGATTTATCTAAAATGCGCTTTAGAAACTCGCGCGCTTTGTACAATTGGCTTTTGCTGGTTCCGATGGAAATATTCAGTTGGCTGGCAATTTCCTCATGGCTAAAGCCGTCGATGGCATACAGATTAAAAACAGTGCGGTATCCCGGGGGGAGTTTTTGGAGGTATTGCAGCAAGGTTTCAGCATCGAGGTTGGCCGCAAAGTCCTCCTCTGTTCTGAACATATTTTCGAAGGGGCTGAAGTCCGAAGTATCGCGCAGAAAATCGCGTTGTTTGCGCAAATGGCTTAAAGCGGTATTCACCATAATGCGCCGGATCCAACCGCCCAGCGCGCCCTCGCCCCGAAACTGAGCAAGATCGCGGTATACCCGAATGAAACCCTCCTGCAACAAGTCTTCGGCCTCGGCCCGGTCTCGAGCGTACCGCAGCAACACCCGAAACATCGGCACACTGTACTGTTGGTACAAAGCAGCCTGATGTGTTGGATTGTTCGCCAGCACACCTTTTACCAAGTCCTGGTCACTGAATTGTTGCATGAGGTTGTACGGTTTCTGTTTGGCAGCCAATTTTATATTCCGGTTGCCTGGTCGAACGATTTTTTTTAAAAAAAGCCCGGCGCTTCTTCAAAATAAGGCAATCGGGGAGACAAATCAGTTTTGTTCGGGCTGGTTTGCCCGGGCAGTTGGCTCTTGTTGCTCGTCCAACTGTACTTTCAGTTGCACCACATAAACGCCGTTTTGCCGCCCTGTTTGGAGGTCATGGCGGTCGGGATAAAGGAGGTCGAGCTGCCGGCGCACGTTTTTCAGGCCGATGCCTTCCGGGTTGGGCGCCGGCTCCACGTCTTCGACGGTATTTCGGACTTCGAATTCGAGGAGGTTTTGGTTCAAGCGCAGGTCGATCCAGATTTTCACATCGCCCGTAGTACCGCCGGCGCCGTGCTTGAAACAATTTTCAACAAATGGCAACAGCAGCAAGGGGGCGATCGAACCTCCAGGCGGTGTGATCGCCTCGCGGTATTCCACCTGCAGGCGTTTGTTGTAGCGGAGCTTTTCGAGCTCAATGTAGTCCTGAATCACCTTGGTTTCTTCCTCCACGGGTATGAACGGAGAGCGGCAATCGTACAGCACGAAGCGCATGATTTTCGAGAGCATCATGATGGCATCAGCCGTGTGATCCGACTTTTTCCGGGCCAGCACGTAGAGGTTGTTGAGGGTGTTAAACAAAAAATGCGGGTTGGTTTGCGCGCGCAAAAACTTGAGTTCCGATTGCAGTTTTTCCCGGAGCAACTCCTGTTCGAATTCCAGGCTTTTGTAGTGTACCCGGATCATTTTGATCGTAGTGGCAGCAGCCACGGTGATAAAAAGGTCGAAGGAAGTCAGGTAGAGGCCTGGCAAGTAAAAAAACGGGATCGTGCGGCCAGGCTCGAAAATCGGGAAAAAAATCCAGGCCGTGACCATCCGGTACAACAGCGTGGCTACTGCAAAAGCCAGTAAACTCAAGCCTACCAGTTTCCATACCTTATCCCGGTCGAGGTACAAGGGAATGATGAAGTAGAAAACAAAATAGGTGAGCAGGATTTTCACCGGCAGCACCACCGCCTCGCCCAGGAAAGCCTTGAACAACTCCACGCGATTGAAAATACTGCCCAACCAGGAGTTCAACAACAGGTACACCAGCCAAAAGCAGATGTGGTACAGGATTCGGATCCAGTTTACGCGTTCCATGTGATGCGTTTAAAGTCGGGCGCAACCGTCACGGTATACAAAGCGCGGTCGCGCAGCCGGATTTCTTTGATGGGCAGTGCTTCCCGGTCGACCCGGCACTGCCGGACAAAGGTGGGAAAGCCCACCAGAAATATTTTTATTTTTTCATACGGCGGCGCCCAGGCGCCTAAAATTTCCTGTTCGAGCGAAAAGGTGTCGGCCGTGCCGGAGGTTTGCCAGCGGCGCAGGCAAAACTCCTCCTTCTGGTAGGCATAACCTTCGCCGGCATCTTCATAGAGCTGGCTGTTTTCGCTTCCATCCTTGTAGTACACGTACAACGTGAGTTCGTCCACCGGCTTTTCAGCGGTATACTGAAGAATGGGATAAGTGCTCAGCACGGCGCCTTCCCGCACAAAAAAGGGTATTTGTTCGGGCATTACATTCACAAAAATTTCACCGTTGTGCGGTTGGCCGGTCCAGAAATAATACCAGTTTCCCTTGGGCAAATACACCAATTGGCGTTGCAGTTTGGATTGGACTACCGGGCTCACAAACAGATGGTCGCCGAAGAGGAAGTCGCGCTCGCAATCCCAGAGTTTGGGGTCTTCCGGGTCGGCGAAGGCCGCGTGTCGGAGCACCGGGGTACCGTCCTGGCAATTTTGCCACATGGCGGTGTACAAGCAAGGTAGCAGGGCATAGCGCAGCTCGATGGCTTTTTTCGCCAAAGCCGTCCATTTTTCACCGAAAGACCAAGGTTCCTGGTCGGAAACGTGCAAAGCGGGGTCGCTGAGTTGCGCTTCTTCGGTTACGGCGATATCGCCGCCGGCATGCTGGCCCATACTGTGCACGCGCATAAGCGGGTGAAAAACGGCCAATTGCAGCCAACGGACGAAGAGTTCGCCATCGGCTGAACCGGCAAAACCGCCGATATCAGTGCCGCAAAACGAAAAGCCGGAAATACTCAGGCGCTGGCACTGCACATTGGCAATGGCCAGGTGTTCCCAGTTGGAAAAGTTATCGCCCGTCCACACAGCGGCATAGCGTTGGCCGCCGGCAAAAGTGGCCCGGGTGAGCAGGAAGGGGCGTTTTTCGGGCTGCAGCCGTTTGAAGCCCTCCCAGGAAGCGCGGGTCATGAGCAAGCCGTACACATTGTGGGCTTTGGCGTGGCCGCAGGGCTGCCCGTCGAAATGGTGGAGCACCTGATCGGGCAGGGTTTTGTGGTGGACGTGAAAAACGGCTGGTTCGTTCATGTCATTCCAAAAACCGCTGACCCCGTCTTCGACATACAGGGAACGGTACAACTCGCCCCACCAGTCGCGCACGTTGGGGTCGGTAAAATCGGGGAAAGCGCAAAAGCCCGGCCACACAGGGCCTTTTGCGATAGCGCCATCGGCCGACCGCAGAAACATGCCCTGGTCCAAACCGTCCTGGTACACGGCATAATTCGGGTCTTCCTTGATGCCGGGGTCGATCATGACCACGGTGTGAAAACCCTTGTCCCAAAGGCTGCCGATCAGTTCTTGAGGATTGGGGAAATGGTCGCGGTTCCAGGTGAAACAGCGGTAGCCGTCCATGTAGTCGATGTCGAGGTAAATGGCGTCGCAGGGAATTTGCAAGGCCCGGAACTGCTCGGCGACCTCCAGCACGCGGCTGTGCGGGTAGTAGCTCCAGCGGCATTGGTGGTAACCCAAGGCCCATAGCGGCGGCAGTTCGGGCGCTCCGGTAAGCCGCGTAAGAGCGCGGGCCACCTGGAGCAGTTCGGGGCCATACAGGAGGTAATAATTTAATTCGCCGCCTTCGGCCCAAAACTGTACGACGCCTTCTCCGGCGCTGTCAAAATCGAAATGAGAGCGGCAGCTGTTGTCGAGAAAAATACCATAGGCCAGGCCTTGATTCAGGCCGTAATAAAACGGCACGGCCCGGTACAGTGGGTCGGTTTCGCGGCCAAAACCAAAGGCGTCTTCGCACCAGTTTTGAAAGGTTTTACCGCGCAGATCGGGGCTGCACGTTTTGTCGCCCAAGCCGTAGAATACTTCCTTGCGCTGGCATTTTTTACGCATTTCCAGGCGGTTCCAACCTTTCAGGATGGTGCGTTGGGCGGAATAGCCGGCTTCATCCTCGTTGATAAGGCGGTCGTTTTGGTCGTAAAAACGCACTTTGGCGCCCGATTTGGCCACTACAACTTGTAAGGGTTCGCAAGCCAAAATGTACTCATTCGTGCTTTCGTTGAGCGTGGCGTTAATTTTCTCGGGGTTAAAATCGGGTCGGAGGGCGTAGGAGTGGTCGGGTTGAAAATAGCCGTCGGGGCTGTAGCGCAGCCGGATGATCCCGGGCGCTATTACCGACAGGCGCAGGGCGACGCCATTTTGGCACCTGAACTCATAGGCGCCGTTTTGCCACTGCACCGTCGCGATTTCATCCGGTTGAATGGTTTGAAAAACATCAGCGTAACGGGTACTGACATCGGCCTCCCGGAAGTCGATTTCCTCGGGGAGCGGGGCCGCGGAATTTTCGGCGCCCGCAAGTTCCTGTCCAGCAGGCTGGTCCGGCTCTTTTTGCTCCATGTGTTCAACGTTTGCTCGGATCAATGGATACTTTCATCCAGTTCGGTGAAGCGGACGCCAAAGGATTCCAGTTCTTGCATCACCGGTTCGTACACTTCGGGCATGGTTGGGATGTTTACGCCGGTTGTGGAGATTTTTCCCAGCATGAGCAGTTTCACAAAAATACCTAGGGGCAATCCAACCAGACGCGACATGGCGGTATCGGCGCTGTCGTGTCCTTTCATGGTGAGGGTGGAAGTCTTGCGGTATTTTTTTCGGCCAATTTCGTATTCGAAAACGTGCTGCATGATGACCATGTCTTTGTCTTGGGGTTGCAGGGCCCATTTTTCGAGCAGCAAATTTTCCAAAATCAGGGCAGGCGTCGCGTTTTGAACTTTTATTCGCCGCTTGCTAAACAGGCCCAGCCAGGTCAGTTTTTGCATAATATCGCCCTCCGGGTCCACCTCAATCATTTGAGCCACGCGGTCTTTGACGGAGCCGGCGTAGGTGCTGATGCCTAAAAATGCGTCCATCAGATCGTGGTAACTCAGGCGGTCGGAACCGACGATGGGGAAGGTGGCATCCGTCAGGCCGATGCGCACCAGAGCGTTCCAGGCATCGCAGAAGCCGCGGTGGCGGATGGTGCCCCGGAAGAGCGTTTTCACGTCTTTTAGTCCGTAGGCTTCGCGGTACAGGAGGGAGTCGCGGTTGGCGTACACTTCCCATTGCCCCATGCCGGGGATTTCCACGAGCCGGTACTGCCGGAACAGCCGGCGGTAGGGGATGTATTTCAGTTTGCCGTCTTCCAGGAACTGCGCGGTTCCTTGCCCGGCCAGCACCACGTTGCGGGGGTTCCAGCTGAATTTGTAATGCCAGGGGTTGTTGTCGCTTTCGGGGGCGACGAGGCCGCCGGTATAGGAATAGAACGCTGTGATTTTGCCACCTTTAGCCCGGATTTCATCGATCCGTTGCATGGCGCTCATGTGATCGATGCCCGGGTCGAGGCCCAGTTCGTTCATAAAAACCAGCGCGCGTTGGCGGGCTTCATCGCCCAGGCGAAATACCTGCTTGGACACGTAGCTGGCCGTCACCATGTGTTTGCCCAGTGCGATACAATCCTGGGCAACTTCCAGGTGCATCTGCGGCGGCAGCATGGATACCACTACATCGTGGCGCATGATGATATCGCGGCGGTCATTCGGTTTGGAGGCGTCCAGCCAGATCGCCCGGCCATTGGGATGGCGGCCTATTTTATGCTGCGCGAGCGCCATATCGGCGTCGCCAACGGTCACAAAAAAGTTGTGTAACCGGGCTTGTTCCAAAATGTAATTGATCAAAACGGTGGCCGAACGGCCGGCCCCAATAATCAAGAGATTTTGCATAAATCGAGATCAAACTTGAGTCGTTACAAAGGTAAACATCCTGAACAGCAAACTGGACGGGTGGGTGTAATTGTACCCGCCCGTTCAGGCAGCTCCCATCCGGACAGGTGCCGAATGCCGATGGGCATCCGCTCACAATTCAGGGATTCAATAATTTGAATTTCTATCTTTCCAAGCATGAACAGATGGGTCGGGTTGGCTTGCACTGGAAAACCACCTTTCACAACTATGAAAAATTGTTTTTGCTGCGGCGAAAATTCCACCTCACTTTTGCCATTCGAAGCTGCATTCCCTGCCGCGCTGCCAAGCAAATAAAAAGGCCGGCCCAGTTGGCCGGCCCCTCCCATAAGGGAATGCGCATGGGATTAAAATAATAAGTTGCCATAACGGAGGATTAAACTTATGGCGGTGTTGAATTTCTTCGTGGATTAATGGCTGCCAAAAATACGGCACAGGCTCCGGCACTGCAACTGATTAGAAAAAAAACTCAGCGAATTAACGATAACACCTTGGCACACCACATGTGAACACACCTCAATTGCCGCTTAAATTGTGAACATCAAACTCGATCTTTTCATCAAATTCAGCGGATTATGAGTAAACCTATTTTTATCAAAATTAAAAACGGTACCGTTCAGATCAGTACGCCGCGCTAAAGGGAACCCCAACCAGAACCCATTCCCGCGCCAAGCCAAAAATGAACAATGTTCATGGGATTATTCCTGTTGTGGTCCTGTCGAATGCGGCAGGACCTCTTTTTTTGTCCCAATCGGGTTTCAGCATCCTTACCTTTGCGCTGAAAATTTGACATCTATGAGATTTTTCTTTCCGCTTGCCGCTTGCCTGTTGCTCTGGAATGCTGGCGCAACGGCGCAAGCCACCGATACGACCATTTACGAAATTGCCGAAAAAATGCCGCTGCCCTTGCTCGCCAGTTGCCAGCCCGAACGGCACCTTGGCTGGACGGAAGACAGCATCCGCCGCTGCGCGCAGAACCAATTATTGAGTGTGTTGGCGAACAACATCCGGTACCCGGAAGCCGCGCGCCAGGACAATATCGAAGGCACCGTGGTCACCGGGTTTATTGTAGAAACCAACGGCCGGATTTCCAATATTCAGGTGCTCAAAGACATCGGCGGCGGTTGCGGAGCGGAAGCCGCCCGGGTGCTGCAAGCCCTCGACGAAGCCGGGTTGCGCTGGGTACCCGCCCAGATTCAGGGTAAACCTGTGCGCATGCGCCAGGCGATCCCCCTAAAGTTCAGACTGCAGGAAGCCCTACCCTACTACATCGACGAAACAGGCGATTCAATTTATATCGAGGTAGACACGCTCCCGGCATTCCAGGGCGGCGACGAAGCTTTGGTCCAGTTCGTGCTCCAGCAGTTGGCCTACCCTGCCGAGTTTTTGGATAGCTGCAAAACCGGCATTGTGGAGACCGACCTGATCATTGCGCCAGATGGCAACACCCGACTAGGCAGCCAGGTAGACTTCAACGCCCTGGGCATGGATTTTCAGTGGGAAAGCATCCGGCTACTCAACCGAACCAAAGGTATGTGGACGCCGGCACGATACCACGGCCGGCCCGTAACGACCGCCGTGCCGCTGCGCACTATGTTCAAATCGAACAAACCCCAATGTAAAACGGCCAACGAACGCTTCGAGCAGGCGCTTCTGCTGGCTAACGAAGCAGCCCAATTGGCCGAGCAAAACCAACTCGAGCAAGCCGTGGAAAAATGGGGCCAGGCCCTGCAACTGCATCCCGACAACACTGAGTTGTTGTATTTCCGCGGCTCGGCCCTGCTATCCCTGAACCGCCGCGATGAAGCCTGCGCCGATTTTGAACGGGCGCGGCAATTGTTGAAGGTCACCTGGTTTGAGTCGCTGCGGCGGATGGTTTGCGGGTGGTGAAGCGGTAACGTGCCGGAAATAACTTTCCAGTTTGGCGGCAGGGTTCTGACTGTTTTTAAACAATAACTGTAAACATTGGCGCTATGTCTGTAGACACGGGCGCTATGTTTACAAACATAAGCGCTATGACTGCACGCACCGGCGCTATGTTTACAAACATGAGCGCTATGTCTGTACGCACCGGCGCTATGTTTACAAACATGGGCGCTATGTCTGTACGCACCGGCGCTGTGTTTACAAACATGGGCGCTATGATTGTACGCACAGGCGCTATGTTTACAAACATGAGCGCTATGACTGTACGCACAGGCGCTGTGTTTACAAACATGGGCGCTATGACTGCACGCACAACGGCCCCGGCTGAAGTACGGGACGAAAACCAGGCGGAAGCCGAGGTTGTTACCGTATTTCTCAATCTTTAAAACAAAGAAAGTTGTTTTTCCTTTTTAGGGTAAAATACACCGATGATAACAAAAGGATTGGCAGAACGGCGCCGGTGCCACTCTTTGGTGGTGCCTAAGAACAGGAAAATGTCTTTTCAGCCGTTGTTGGCGTCCTCGCCACAACTGTATGGAAAGCCTCGGAGAGGCTCAATGTTTGTAGCCTGATCGGGTTCAATCCTAGTTTG
>CAZVZH010000189.1:0-5366 GCA_964630705.1 uncultured Saprospiraceae bacterium
CACCATTTCGGATGATGAACAACCCTCTAACCTTCTAACCAGAAACCCTCTAACCTTTTCTAACCTTTTTAAAGTTTTTTCAGCAGCGCCTGCGCCTCCGCATAATGGCTGCTGGTATCGGGGATTTGGCGGAGCACTTCGGCGCATTTTGCCGGATCGTTCGAGCGGAGATGGCTGAGGGCCAGGTACCAGCGGGCTTCGTCGGACCAGGCGCTGGCGCCCGCGCTGATGGCCTGGAAGGCGGCGGTTGCGGCGGCGTAGTTTTTTAATTCGAGTTGGCAAAGGGCGGCGAAAAATTGAGCCTCCAAATCGTCGGGTTGGGCGGCGAGCCGCTGTTGGAGTTGTTCGAGCGCCTGCTGGTAGTTGCCGGCGTTGAACGCGGCGGCGGCATCGGGCGCGGCGGGCGCATCGCCGCGCAGGGTGAAGTCGGCTGGCGGAAAACTCCGGTAGTCGGCATACAAGCGCTCGTGCGCGGGCGGCCGCAGGAAAAACCAGGCGGTCACGAGCAGGGCCAGGGCGGCGGCGGCGGCCCAGGCCGTGCGGGGCAGTTGGAAAATGCGCGCTCCGCCGCTGCTGCTGCCGGCTTCCGATTTAAAATAAGCCTTGCCGACATCTTGCAGGGTGGCGCGCAGGGCCGCGTCGGCCACTTCGGTGTTCCAGTGCCGGCGCATGCGTTCGCGGGCTTCCTGCACGGTGGCGAGGGCTTGGGCAGCGGCCGGGTTATCCCGGACTTCGGCTTCGAACGCCTGGCGCTCGTCGGCGCTCAGGAGACCGTCCAGGTAATCTTCGATTCGGATGTACAGGTTCTCGTCCATGGGATGGATTTATGTTAGTGTTAAATACTCGGGTGTGGCCTGTATCCAATTGGTAAGTTGAGCGATGCATTCGGACTTGCGTTTGCGGGCGTAGCCGTAGCTGACGCCCAGTTGTTGACTGACTTCCTCCATGGAGATTCCGCTCCAGGAGAGTTTGAGTACGGCCCGGCAGTTTTCCGACAATTTTTCAAAAAAACGGCGAAACAGCTGCTGGCGGCCCTCCTCGAGCAAGGTGGCGTCGGCTAGAGCGCCGGCTTGCTCTTTTTCGGTAAATCCCTCTGTTTCGCGAATTGTTACCTGCGCCCGTTTGCGGCGCTTGATTTCGTTGAACCATTTGCCCCGGCAAACAAGGTAGAGGTAGGCCTCGAAGGGGCAGGTAAGCACGAACCCGGGCCGCCGGGCTTGCTGGGTGATGGCTACCAAGGCTTCCTGAAACACGTCGCAGGCATCGTCGGGGCTGCCGCTGTTGGCGCAAACGAAGCGCTCCATGCGCTGGGCAAAACGCTCGTAAATGGCTTGAATGCCCCGGCGGTCGTTGTCGAGCAGGGCCTGAATGTAGTGGGAATCGGAATGTGCGCTCATAAAATAATACGGGTGTAAGCGCCGGCGAAGGTAATCGGGGCCGGGGGAGTTTTGAACTTTTTTTGGCGATGAGGTAACATTTTTCAAGCGGGGTGGATATGGTTCAAAATCACTTTTCACCAAATTTTTAAAAACTCCTCGTTTATGAAAAAAATGCTTTTCGCGGGCGCCCTGCTGCTCGCCGCCATTTTGGCACTCCCCACCCAGACAGCTGCACAAGTACGTACGCAAACCCTGTCCAAACCCCAGGCTGAACAGCGTCTGAAATCCGGCGAAGGCGCAGCATTGGAGCGGCACCTGGTCCAGCAAGGTTTTGTCCGGGGCAACATCCTGCACAACGCCACCTATTCCGGTACCGACGCCGAGGGCGCCTGGTCGATTACCGTAGTGGCCGTCAGCTACACGGCCAAGGGCAAAAAACCGGTTGAGCACTCCTATGTGGAGTTTGCCCGCGGCGCAAAAAAAGAAGTGATCCAGGTAGCGGAAGATGGCGTCACGACCTATTCGGTTTCGGGTAGCACAGTGAATGCCCGGAAAGCCAGTTGCGATCCGATCAAAGTAGCGGAAGCGATTATTTCCACCGGTTCGTCCTGCTCGTCCTGCCTGTCGCAGGTAAAAGCGTGCATCAACGCCTACAAAGGCCAAAAAGGCCGGGTGTGGAAAACGACCGCTTGCCTGGTGAAAGCAGCGCCGACCTGCGTCAAGTGCGTGGGGAACTTTGCGAAGCTGATCGCTGAAATTGTGAAGTGCCTGTAGGCGTAAGCCAGCGCATGATCTGCCTGCCGGAATGTTCCGAATCTCAAACTGGAATTAAATTTGAGATTTGAAACGTTCCGGCCATTTTCATTTACAAAAAACAGCTGCCATCGAAAAATGAAAACACCACTCGCCACCGCTCTGCTCACCCTCTTTTCCCTCCCGCTTTTTTCCCAGGAAACCCAACCCCAACCCCCGGAGTTTTCCACCCGGGCCGAAGCCGGCGCCTTGCGCTTCATCGCCAAAGAGCCGCCCCTGCCCGCGCCTATCCCCGGCGCACCGGAGCCGTTTTACACGCACTATTGGGAGTTTGGCGACGGCGATTTCAGTTTTGAAAAAAGTCCGCTGCACCGCTACGCCCGCGCCGGCGCCTACACGGCCATGCTTGACCTCACGGCACACTACGACGACAAAAAAAAGCCGCCCGGCGTGCAGCAATCCATCCTGGCCGATGCTGGCGGCAGCCCCGACTCCCTGCGCTCGGTGTTTGAAAAAGAGCGCGAAACCATCGCCCTGAAAACCAACCGCCAGCCCCGGCCCAACGAAGAGCTGGTGTGCATCATCAGCTACCGCAACACCAGCCAATTCGTCACCGACGGGCGGCTGCACCTGTTTTTCAACGAGAAAAAATTCCGCACGCGCCACTTCGGCCTCCAGTCGGCCCGCAGCCATTTCGGCGAAACCGAAGAAGCCGCCTTTTCGGCCGCCGAACGCCCCCGGGTGTTCGACTGGTCGGCCCTCAGCGAAAGCCTGGCCTCTTCCGCCGGCGACGCTGCCCTGCCCCTGCTCGTGTATGCCCCGCCCGACCCCCGCACGGAAGGTATGCTGGCCAAAGCCCGGGAAACTTACCGCGACGGCCAAACCTGGCGCTTTAGCCAACTCCGCCCCGGCGAAACCCGCAACCTCTTCGTCAGCCTGGGCAGCCTGCCCACGATGTTGCAGGACACCAGCGCCTTCATCCACCTCCAGGGCATCCTCGAAAACTTCGACCCGGCTATTCCGGCCGGCGAGTTTGTCCTGGAAATCGAAATCGTCAGCTCCCACGACCCCAACGCCATCGCCGTGTCGGACAACCGCGTCAATTACCGGCGCCTGGGCGGTGAAAAACTCGACTACAAAGTGCAGTTTCAAAACAACGGCGAGGGGCCGGCCAAAAAAGTGGAGCTCACCATCACCGTGCCCGAAGGCCTGAACACCACGCGCATGCGCCCGCTTTCCTGGTACCCGGAGTGCCCGATTTGCCCCAAAACAGCCGCCAACCGCGAGCAACTGAGCTGCCTCGACACGGCTACTTTCGCCAGCGGACTGGTGTTCACCTTCCGCAACATTTACCTGCCCGGCAGCCGCCAGGCCGGTGTGACGGACTACGACTCCACCAAAGGTTTTGTGCGCTACCGCCTGGAGCCGGAAAAACGTATGCCCAAGCGCTCCTTTCACAGTCAGGCCAAAATTGTGTTCGACAAAAACAAGCCGATCTACACCAATTTTTCCAAAACCCGCTTCAAACCCGGCCTCTCGCCGGGGCCGAAAGTGGGCTATGGTTTTCGCCCCGATTCCACGTCTGAAAGCGGCTATTTTTTCCTGGGCATGAGCCTGTCGCCCTACAAGCCCTGGAAAATTTACCCGCAGGTGGAGCTGCTCACCGGCCTCAAAGGCCGCACCGAGCTGCCCGAATCGGAGATCGTCGAACGCACCGGGCTGCCCAACGGCCCCCCGATGGGCGCCGATTTTGTGTTTGACACGGTCACCACCACTGACTTTTCCGGCGACCGCGGATTCGTGTCGGTGGAGGTCCCGCTGCTGCTGCGAAAAAATTTTACCGGCTTTTTCGGCGCTGGCCTGGGCGTCAGCGCGCGCGTGTTTTTTGAAAACGGCACCGACCGTCGGCACATCAGCCGCCGCGAAGATTTGTATGTTTTTAATGCTGCCGTGCCGGGCGGTTATCAACTGCAAAGTTCCAAACCGCTGGGCGCCGCTGAGCAGCAAAACCAATCGTATTCCGCCACCACAGCCCGGTTCAGCCTGTTCGCCGACCTCACGCTGGGCGCTGTGCGCGCGGGGCCCAACCTGGGGATTCGCGTGGGCGGCTTGCTCGACCGTGGGTTTCAGCCCTTCGTGCAGCTGGCCCTGGAGGTGAAATTGTAAACCATTCGCATCGTAGGGGCCGCCCTTGCGGTCGCCCGAAAACGCCGGCAGCCGCCCAACATTTTGGCCGTTCTGGTTCAGGGCAGCCGCAAGGGCCGCCCCTACGCAAATCCAATAAACAATGAAACAGAAGACATCCTGGATCGCACTCACGGGCCTGACAGCCCTGGCATTCGCCTATTATTCCTTTTATTTTTTCAACGGTCCGCCGAGCCTGCAGGCCATCGTCGTCGATGCGGCAACAAACGAATACCGTTTCGTCGTCAATGACCTCCCGGACCTCGACGGCCCCGATGCCGACACCCTGATCCTGCTCAGCCACGGCGACGGCAGCTATTTCATGGGCGGCCCGGTTCAACTCGCAGCACACCGGCACCGGTACGCCTACCGCAGCGCGGCCTATCCGGCGTTCGCTGAAATCGTCGCCCTGTACGACGACAAAAAGAAACCGCCCGGCCGCACGGCGTTGATCGATATCCAAACCACCGGAACCGGTGGGCTCACCGCCACGCCGCCGACTACCCTCGGCGCTAACAAAGTGCAACTCCGCCGCAGCACCAACCCGGTGCCCCAGGATTCGGTAACGTACATCGTGACCTACGAGCATCCCGGCGGCGCCTGCACCGCTCCGGTAAGCGGAACGGTGCAGTTTACCTACAATACGCTCGTGTTCGATGCCGGCTCCGCCCAACTCGACCGCTATTGGCAGGAAACGCCCCAAACCGATGGCTCTGCTGCGAATGCCCTGACGAAACACCTGACCTTCAGCGGCCTGCAACCCAACGAACAACGCAGTTTATTTATCCGACTGAAAACGCGCACTGAAATTGATACCGGCACCACGCTTCAGCCGCCGACGAGTGTGCAACTTCAATTCAACACGAATGGTGCGCCCGCTTGTCCGCCACGCACCTATGCCGATACCATAAAAGGCGAAATAGTGGCGGCCGGGCACGATCCGAATTTCAAAACAGCTATCGGAACGGACATGTGCTCGCTGGATTCCATTACCTGGCGGATTGATTTTCAAAACGAAGGCAACGCGCCGGTAAGCAAAGTGGTGGTGGC
>CAZVZH010000189.1:5466-8930 GCA_964630705.1 uncultured Saprospiraceae bacterium
CAACAGCGCACGCATTTTCTTCGATTGGAACCCGCCCGTCACTACCGCTACGGCCCTGGTGCCTTTCCCCTGCACCGATACCTGCACCGCCTGTCTGACAGTGGCAGATACCATTATCGGGCCGGTATCCATTGCGGCGGGCGACTCCCTCTTGCGCAAAACCGATTTGCGGCCTGCTACCTATGCCCTGCTGACGGCCAATCCTTCCGACTGGGTGTACAAATGGTACCCAACCCTGGGCCTGAGCAACCATGCTGCTTTGTTTCCGATGTTGTCCGGACCCGTACGGCGGGAGTACACGCTGGTGGCTTCCAACCAAAACCTCTGCCAGCGAGCAGTGGTCCGCGTACGGCTGAGACCGGCGCAGGAACTGCAACTGAGCGTCGGCCAGGTGGCTACTAGTGGCTGCCCCAACAATCCGGTCTGGGCGATCAATTGCAATGCCGGCGGGCCACCCGCTACGGATTTGCAGTGGCACGATGGCGCCACCGACCAGCACACCTGGTCAGACAGCGGCCTGGCCGGCGGTCAGCAGGTATACGTGGCCGTTTGGGACACCGTCACCGGCGACTTTGTGGAGCAGTGGGTTAATTTGCCCGGAAACTGCCCGGGCAAGCACTGGTGGCAGGAATTGTCGCTGCCGGTTCAGCTGACGTTGGCAGCAGCGGCGGTATTGATCTTGTTCCTCCTCCTGCGCCGGTTTCGACAAAAATGATAAACTTGCAGGCGCAACCTGACTGAACATGAAACGCCTGCCCGCTCTGCTGTTCCTGCTCGCAATTTTAGCCTCCGTGCTGTTGGCGCAACTGCGCACCGACAGCACGGTTTTTTTTAAAATCGATGCGCTGGTTGAACGGGAAGATTTTTCTGAACTCCCAAAAATACTCGTGCGCGATACCGCGGCTGCGCCGGCTTATTGGGCATATTTCTGCGATCAGGTAAAAATCCGGGCCGAGTGGTATTACGACCAGGACACGATGTTCGTCCCGGCCATCCAATTGCTCGACCAGGCCTTGCAAACGCTCGGCCGCGCCGGCCGGGCCGATTCCCTGGGCACCGCCCGCCTTTGGGTGTGGAAAGCCCGTTCGCACCGCGATCTCGAACAATACTCCGACGCGCTGGAGGCCTACAACCGGGCGCTCCGTATCTACGAAATCCACCGCTTCAATGCCCCCATTGTCGCCTATGCCTACAATAACGCCGCTCAGGTGCACATCCGCCGGCAAAACTATGCCCAGGCCAACCAGTACCTCGAGGCAGCGCTGCAGAGCGACTCCACCGGCTACGATCTGCTTTCCATCTACAGCCAGCTGGCCAACAATGCTTACTGGCAAGACAGCCTCGACCTGGCCTGGCGCTATTTCCAACTTGGGCAGGCAGTTCCGGGCGAAGGCAGCTCGCGGGCTGCGCTGCAGTCGGTTGGGGCCGACCTGCTGCTCCGGCGCGGCCGCTATCCGGAGGCGGCCAGTTTGATTCGGCTCAGCCTGAACTACTACTACGACCAACCGGAGGAAGGCGAAAACCGCATCCGTTGTTACGCGACCTTGTCTACCCTGGCTGCCCGCCAGGGAAAGTGGGCTGAAGCCGAGGCGTTTTTTAAAAAAGCCGAAGCGGAAGGCCGTATTTATTTTAAAAATGGGAAAAGCCGCGAGCTGGCCAAACTCTACACCGAATGGGGCGATATGCTGGCCGACGCCGGTCGGGCGCCGGGCGCGCGGGAAGCCTACCAGCGCGGCCTGGTTCAGGCATTTCCGAATTTCAACGACCTTGACCCGGCGGTCAACCCCGGGCTAGAGGAGGTACCCCTGGAGCTCTGGGCCATGCAAGCACCGGCTAGCAAAGCCGCGCTCTTGTTGCAGCAGCCGACCGCAGACAACCGGCGCGCCGCGGCCCATTGTTTCGACCTGGCTTTCGCCGCCGCCGAGCGCCTGCGCCGCACCTACGGCGCCGACGACGCTAAAATTTTCCAGGCCCGCCGCAACTACAACCTCCGCCGTGAAGCCGCGCTCAACCTCTGGGAATGGTACCGCCAAAGCGGCGATGCCCGCCTGCTCGAGCGCCTTTTTTTGCTCCTGGAAAACAACCGCGCCAACGCCCTGCGCGACGCCCTGGGCCAGCAGCGCGCCCTGGCCCTCAGCAGCGTACCCGACAGCCTGCTGCAACGCGAGGAGCAACTTCGCCTCGACCTTGCCAGCCTGAAAGCCGACATCCAAAACCGCCGGAGCGCCGGCAACGCCACCGCCTTGCTCGAGCGTGAAAGCACGCGGCTGCAAATCCTGTACGACGCCCTGCTCCGGCAATTGAAATCGGAGTTCGGTCAATTCCGCGACTACCTCGAAGCGGGGCAAACGGCCGGCCTGGCCGACATCCGCGCGGCGCTGCCCGACAGCGCCGTGTTGCTCAGCTGGTTCGACGCGGGCGACCGCTACCTCTGCCTGGCCTTGCGCCGCAACGGCCTTTTCGGTTTTGAAACGCCCCGCGATTCGGCGCTGGAACAGGCTGTGTTAAATTTTCAAACTGCCTTGTCGGACAAAGCGGCGCAGGAGCGCGACCCCGCCGTTTTTTTCGCCGCCGCCTGGTTTTTAAAACAACGCTTGTTGCCCG
The DNA here is from genome assembly GCA_964630705.1 of uncultured Saprospiraceae bacterium. Taxonomy (GTDB): domain Bacteria; phylum Bacteroidota; class Bacteroidia; order Chitinophagales; family Saprospiraceae; genus M3007. The sequence goes on from CAZVZH010000189.1 coordinate 8,071, forward strand.
ACTCCATCCTCAGGGGTACGAACGCTCTGGCCATCGCGCCCGACGGCGCCCTGGCCTATCTGCCCGTGGAGGTTTTGCTAACTCAGCCGCACCGCGGGCCGTACAGCACGGCGCCCTATTTGTTGCGCAGCCACCGGGTGCAGTACCTCTGGTCGGCCGCCTTGCTGGCAGCGCCGAAGGGTGCGCGGGAAAGCCGGTCGGAATGGCTTCAGGTAGCGCCCTTCGTACCAGCGGGGCGCCGGGGCTTGGCGCCGTTGCCGAACAGCCTGCGGGAGTTGCCGGAAGATGGCCCTTCGGAGGTTTGGCAGGGCGAACAAGCCGTGGCGGGCGCCTTTTTGGAGCAAGCGGCGAACTATGGCTTGTTGCACCTTTCCACCCATGCGCACGCCGGCGGCGGCGCCGAGCCGGGCATCGAAATGTACGACCGGGCGGTGGGTTTGTCTGAAATTTACGGGCAGCGTTTGCAGGCCCAACTGGTGGCCCTGAGCGCCTGCGAGACGAGCACGGGCGCTTTCGCCGGCGGCGAGGGCGTGCTGAGTCTGGCCCGTGCCTTCGCCTATGCCGGCGCGCAAAGCCTGGTAGCCAGCTATTGGTCGGTACCCGACCGCTCGACGGCCGATTTGTTCACGGAGTTTTACCGGCAGCTGGGCGCCGGCCAAACCCGTTCGGAGGCGCTGCGGCAGGCCAAACTGGCGCTGTTGCGGCAGGCAGGGCCCGATGCGCGCAAGGCGCCGTTTTACTGGGCGGCGTTTACTTTGTCGGGGGCGGACGGGCCGGTGGAGCTGCCTGTTGGGCGAGCTTATTTTTGGTGGGTTCTGGCGCTGGGTTTAGCTGCCGGGCTGTTGGGCTGGTGGTGGTGG
>CAZVZH010000190.1:0-8910 GCA_964630705.1 uncultured Saprospiraceae bacterium
GCTTTTCGGCCACCAGTACAGCCATATCTGGATTGATTTTCGGGAAATTTTCGACGCATACTCGACGGAACATGGGGCGGACTATTTCAAAAACAGCCGCCGCGCAACCTTGAGCAACCGGGCTTATTGCATCAATAATCCGGGCAAATTCAAAGGCTATGGTCCCGACCTGTGGGGTCTCACCGCCTGCGATGGTCCGGCAGACTGGCTGGCAAAAAACCCCGGTTGTTGCGACGAAAGTTTGCGACAATTTCGCGGCTACAGCGCCCGGGGGGCCGCCAGTGACTACCTCGAAGACGACGGCACCCTGGCGCCCACAGCCGCCGGTGGCTCGGTGCCCTTCGCCCCGGAGGTCTGCCTGCCGGCTTTGGAAAACATGTGGAATACCTACTACGACAGCCTGGTAGGGCCTTACGGTTTTAAAGACGCCTTCAACCCCTCGTTTACCGCTTGCGGTCGCCTGCCGCAAGGTTGGTTTGACGTGGATTACCTCGGCATCGACCAAGGGCCTATTTTGCTCATGTTGGAAAACTACCGCAGCGAGTTGATCTGGAAGGTGATGAAAAAAAATCCGTACATCCGCCGCGGCCTCGAGCGCGCCGGATTTGCCGGCGGCTGGCTCGGCAAACAGCCGGCAGCTCGGGAAAGTACACCCTCAGGTGCTGCCAACCCGGAAGTACCGACCGATCCGTATTTTTATTTTGAACGACACGTATTTCGCAAAGACTCCGCCACAGCCCTACCCTACTGTTTTTTGCGGCCTGTAAAGCGTCCGGCAAAAAACGCTTTGCCTTTCGATTTCGACATGGGCAAGCAGACCGGTGACAGCCCCGACAAACGTGAGCAGTATCCATTGGTGATTTTCCTGCACGGCTCCGGCGAACGCGGCGCCGACAACCGCGGGCAACTGGGCAACGGCCTGCTGGCTTTTGTCGAGCCGGAGCAGTTCGGCCAGCACCCTTGTTTTATTTTGGCGCCGCAGTGCCCCGAAGGCTTCCGGTGGTCGGGGCAAAACATCGAAACCGCAGCCGTTTGGAGCGACACGCCCACCCCGGCCACGCAGTTGTTGATCGAGCTGATCGAACAGATTTTAAAAGAAAACCCGGCGATCGACCCCGACCGGGTATACCTCACCGGCCTGAGCATGGGCGGCGCCGGCGCCGTGGATTTGCTGATGCGCCGGCCCGAATGGTTCGCAGCGGCGCTGCCCCTTTGCGGCGGCGGCGACCCGAGCCAAGCCGAGCGCATCAAACACATACCGATTTGGATTTTACACGGAACACGCGACGAGACCGTGCCCCCCGAGCGCTCGCGCCGGCTGGCCGATGCCCTGAAAAAACTGGATGCGCCGGTGCGCTACACCGAATTCAACACCCTCGGTCACGCCATTTGGATGCAGACGTACTACAACCCTGAAATTTTGAACTGGCTGTTTGCCCAACGCAGGAAACCTTAGGTTTTTAGGAAACTGACTCCTTCGTAAATCCCCGGCAAATCGAGCTCGACGCCTAAGGCCGGAAGTGGCACCCGATCGTCAGACGAGAGATAGGTTTGCGCTTCCCACTCCCCAGAGTCGAGTTTGTGGCGCACCTCTACAAAAACCTTTTCGGAATCGACCAGGACGTAGTTCTGCAAGGCGGCTATATTTTTATAGCGCACGAACTTATCGGCAGCGTCTTCGACCCGGGAGGTTTTGGAAATAACTTCGAAAATTACCACAGGGTGTTTTTTGATGTACCGATCTTCCCAATCGCGTGGATCATTCGTCACCATCACATCCGGATAGGTGTAATCCTTCTTACTGGTGATTTGCACTTTTACCGCTTCGGTGTAAATGCGGAAACCTTTGCTGCGCAGCAGTTTTTTTAACTGAGCGGTCAGATTGAAACAAATTTCGTTGTGGTCGTCTGTTGTACCGGGCATAGGGATCAAATTTCCATCGATGAATTCGTGCCGAACCGTCGAGCGCTCCTCAAAATCGATATAGGCTTCCAAGGTCATCGGTTGTTGTGTCGACATAACTTCCTGGCTCATGTGAAAACTGTTTATTGAACAAAAATACAGCGCCGCCGCCGAACTTTCAAAACGCCCCTCCAGCAGCGGCAGCCTTAAAAAAGAACACTTCAAACCTCCCGCGCTATGCGATTTTTTATTAAAAACACCACCCCGCTTCAACTCTTCTTGCTGCTCCTGACCGCTGCCACCGGCTTCGCCGCGCTCTTTCTGGCGGCTCGGCCTCAAAGCTCGGCCCCGGCAGCCGGCCTCGACGCCCGCGTCGACTCGTTGCTCGCCCGCATGACGCTGGAGGAAAAAATCGGCCAACTTGCGCTGTTCACCACCGACTGGGAATCGACCGGCCCCACCATTCGCGCGGGCTACAAAGACGACATCCGGGCCGGCCGCTGCGGCGCGCTCTTCAACAGCCACACGGTGGCTTTTACCCGCGAACTCCAGCGCATCGCCGTGGAAGAAACCCGGCTCAAAATCCCGCTGCTGTTCGGCTACGACGTCATCCACGGCTACAAAACGATTTTCCCCATTCCCCTGGGCGAGGCCGCATGTTGGGACCTTGGCGCCATCGAGAAATCGGCCCGCATTGCCGCCACGGAAGCTTCCGCCGCCGGCTTGCACTGGACCTTTGCCCCCATGGTCGACCTCGCCCGCGACCCGCGCTGGGGGCGGGTGATGGAAGGCGCCGGCGAAGATACCTGGCTGGGCTGCCGCATTGCCGAAGCCCGCGTGCGCGGCTTTCAGGGCCAAGGCATCGGTCAAACCGACGCCGTACTGGCTTGCGTCAAACACTACGCCGGCTACGGCGCTCCCACGGCCGGCCGCGATTACAACACCGTGGATATGAGCGAGCGCTTTTTCCGCGAATACTACCTGCCGCCTTATCAGGCCGCCATCAAAGCCGGCGCCGCTACCGTCATGACCTCGTTCAACGACTACGACGGCGTGCCCGCCACCGGCAACCGGTTTTTACTCACCGAGATTCTGCGCGGCGAATGGGGGTTTACCGGTTTTGTCGTCACCGATTATACTTCCATCAACGAAATGGTGCCGCACGGCGTGGTCGCTAACGAACAGGAAGCCGGCGAACTCGCCCTGAATGCAGGTGTCGATATGGACATGCAGGGTGGCGTTTACCAGCGTTATTTGAAGGCCTCGGTGGAAGCCGGAAAAGTGTCGGTGGCTCAAATCGACGATGCCGTGCGCCGCATTTTACAGGTAAAATTTGCCCTCGGCCTCTTCGACGATCCGTACAAATTTTGCAACGCCGAACGCGAAAAAGCCCGCATCCTGTCGCCCGAGCACCGCGCCGCCGCGCGCGACGTTGCCCGCAAATCGGTGGTGTTGTTAAAAAATGAAAAGCAAGCCTTGCCGCTGGCCAAAACGGCCCGGCTGGCGGTGGTTGGCCCCCTGGCCGACAACAAATCCGAACTGATCGGCAATTGGTCGGCCTCCGGGAGCGCCAACGACTGTGTCAGCCTGCTCGAAGGACTGAAAGCCGCTGGCAAGGGCACGATTACGCAGGTTCGGGGTTGCGATTTTGAAGGCGACGACCGCTCCGGTTTTGCTGAAGCCCTCGCGGCCGCCCGCCAGGCCGATGCGGTGGTAGTGGCTATCGGCGAGCGCGCGCAAATGAGCGGCGAGGCTGCCTCCCGCACGGCGCTTTCCGTACCAGGCGTGCAAGTGGAGCTGGTGCAGGCGCTCAAAGCCGCCGGCAAACCGGTGATCGTCGTGTTGATGAACGGCCGGCCGCTGGCGATCCCGGAACTGGCCGAAGCCGCCGACGCCCTGCTCGAAGCCTGGTGGCTGGGCACTGAAACCGGCAATGCACTGGCCGATATTTTGTACGGCGACTACAACCCCTCGGGCAAACTGCCCATGACTTTTCCGCGCTCGGTGGGTCAGGTTCCGATTTTTTACAATGAAAAAAGCACCGGCCGGCCTTTCGACCCCAACAGCAAGTGGACGAGCAAGTACATCGACAGTCCGAACGACCCGCTGTTCCCCTTCGGCTTCGGGCTGAGTTACACCCAATTCGAGTACTCGGAGCCCGTGGCCGACCAGTTGGTTTTTAAAAAAGGGCAACCCCTGCGCATCCGCATCAATGTGCGCAACAACGGCCGGCGCGCCGGCGAGGAGGTTGTGCAGTTGTATGTACGCGACCTGGTAGGCAGCGTGACCCGGCCGGTGAAGGACTTGCGTGGTTTTCAAAAAATATACCTCGCGCCGGGCGCCATTCAAACTGTGGAGTTTATGCTCGACGACGGCGATCTGAGTTTTTTCCGGAAAGACATGACCTTCGGCTCCGAGCCGGGCGAGTTTGAAATCATGGTCGGCGGCAATTCCCGCGACCTGAAAAAAATCCGAGTAAGCATGACGCAATAGTTCACCAAAAAAAACAACTTGTATGAAGCACTTTTTTACACTTAGCCTGCTCCTCATCGCCGGCGGCATGTGGGCGCAGCACCGGGTTTCCGGCACGGTCACCGACGCGCTAACCGGCGACACCTTGATCGGGGTCAGCGTAGCGGTGCGCGGCACCTCGGCGGGCGCCGTCAGCGGCCTCGATGGGCGTTACCGGCTCGAGACCCCCGACGCCAACTCCGTGCTGGTATTCACCTATACCGGTTACGAGTCACAGGAAGTTGCCCTTGAAGGCCGCTCGGTAATCGATGTGCAACTGGCGCAAGGCCTGATCCTGATTAACGAAACCGTTGTGATCGGCTACGGCACCCAGAAAAAAAGCGACCTCACCGGTTCGGTTGGCTCCGTAAAAACCAAAGATATCGAGCGGATCCCCACCGCCTCGGTCGACCAGGCCTTGCAGGGCAAAATTGCGGGCGTGTACGTGTCGCCGGCCAGCGGCCAGCCCGGCGCGCGCGCCGTGGTGCGCATCCGGGGCACAGGCACACTGAACAACGCCAACCCGCTGTATGTGGTAGATGGCATGTTGCTCGACGACGCCGACTTTGTCAACCCACAAGACGTGGAATCCATTGAGGTGCTCAAAGACGCCTCCGCCACAGCGATTTACGGCAACCGCGGCGCCAATGGTGTGATCATCATCACGACCAAACGCGGTAAAAAAGGCGCCCAGGCTACGGTGAACCTGAGTTCTTACTATGGCTCGCAGGCGCTCACCCGGCAAATCCCTCTGGCCAACGCCACGCAATACGCCCAGATGTACAACGAGCTCACCGGGCAGAACTACTTCCCCGACCCGGCTGCCCTGGGCGCCGGCACCAATTGGCAGGATGTGGCCTACCGCAACGCCCCTATGGCCAATGTTCAACTAGGCATCAACGGCGGCAGCGACAAATACCAATACAACATTTCCGGCAACTATTTCAACCAATCGGGCATCCTCCGCGCATCGGAATTCGAGCGGGTAACCGTCCGGTTCAACAATGAATACCAACTCAACAACTGGCTGAAACTGGGCAACAACCTGGCTTTTGCCAATGCCAAAAGCCAAAACCCGCCCGGCGTGCTCAACTCCACCCTTTGGATGCCGCCCGTGCTGGCCGAACGCGATTCCTCGGGGGCGTTTACCGACCCTACGTTTTTCGGCACTTCCATCGGCAACCCCGCCGCCGACCTGTTTTACAAAAACAACAACCACAGCGACGTCAAGCGCTTGGTGGGCACCGTGTTCGCCGATGTGCATTTTTTGAAATTCTTCACCTTCCGGTCCAATTTCGGCCTCGACTACTGGAACGCCAAAAGCCGGTACTTCGAACCCATTTTCGAAGTGTCGGTTTCGCAACGCAACAACAACGACCGCCTCGAAATCGGCTACAACGAGACCCGCTCCTGGCTCTGGGAAAACACGCTGAACTTCGATCACGAGTGGAAAAACGCCCGCATCAACGTGCTGGCGGGTTACACCGCCCAGGAAAACCGCTTTGATTTCTTTGGCGCCAGCCGCAGCAACTTCCCTTCTTCGCAAGACGAACTGCTCTACCTCTCGGCCGGCAACGACACCACGCAAATGAACTACGGCGGCGCAGGCGACTGGGCCATGGCCAGCTACCTGAGCCGGGTGAATTTCACCCTGCTCGAACGCTTCCTGTTCACCGCTTCGCTTCGGGCCGACGGCTCCTCTCGTTTTTCGCCCGACAACCGCTGGGGCTACTTTCCCTCTTTCGCGTTCGGCTGGAACATCGCCCAGGAGCCTTTTATGGCGCGCCAACGGTTCATCGACCGGCTGAAATTGCGCAGCTCCTGGGGCGTAGTCGGCAACGACAAAACACAACTGTATCCCTCGCTGGGCACTATTCAGGGCGGTTTGGCGGCCATTTTCGGCCCGGGTGAAAACCTGAACACCGGCGCCACGCTCATCACCCTGGCCAACGCCAATGTGCGCTGGGAAGAAGCTAAACAAACGGATGTCGGCCTGGAAGTCGCTGTGTTGCAAGGCCGTCTGTCCGCCGAAGTCGACTGGTACAACCGCGTGACGTACGACATTTTGTACGAACTGAAAATCCCCGACTACGTGGGCTCGGCCGGCAACCCGGTTGTCAACGTAGCCGACGTGCGCAACCGCGGCTGGGACGTCACCCTGCAGTGGCGGGAAAGCCGCTCGCGCTGGACGTACAACCTGGGCGCTATCTTGTCGACGGTACAAAACGAAGTGCTCGAGCTCGACGCCCGCAAATCGGAAGTACCCGGCGCCGGCACCGCCAACGGCGATTTCGCCACCCTGACCCGCGTAGGCCGATCCATCGGCGATTTTTATGGCTATAAAGTGGTCGGTATTTTTCAAAATGCCGACGAGATTGCCTCGCTGCCCCGCCTGGGCAACGAAAAACCTGGCGATTTCCGCTACCAGGACACCAACGGCGACGGGGTCATCACTGCCGACGACAAGGTGTTTCTCGGCAGTTCCATCCCAAACCTGACCTACGGTTTTTCGGCCGGTGTGGAGGCGTTCGGTTTCGATTTGGCGGCCGACTTTTTCGGCGTCAGCGGCAACAAAGTGGTCAATGCCCGGGCCATGTCGCGGTTTGGGGTATACAACTGGGAGCAATTTTTCTACGACGGCCGCTGGACGGGCGAGGGCACGAGCAACGCCGTACCCCGCGTGACCAACGGCGGACACAATTACCGCATGTCGGATTTTTATGTGCAAGACGGCTCTTTTTTCCGCCTGCGCAGCCTGGTGCTTGGCTACACCTTGCCGCAGGCGCTGACCCAACGCATCGGCATAGCCCGCGCGCGCTTTTACGGCAGTGGCACCAACTTATGGACCAAACAGGCCTACACCGGCTACTCCCCTGAGTTTCCGGGCAGCAGCGTGTTCAGCGCCGGGGTGGATTACGGCTCCTACCCCATTGCCAAAACCATTTTAGCCGGCATCGACATAACTTTTTAAACCGCTGTTTCTATGAAAAAACATACTTTTTCTATCGTCAAAAATGTATTCCTGCCTGCGCTGCTGGTGGTTTTTGTAGCCAACAGCTGCCAAAAGGAATTTCTTGACCGCAAGCCCCTGGGTCAGCTCACCTTTGAAAACTTTTTCCAAAATGCCGAGCAGGCCGTGCAGGGCACCAATGCCGTATACAGCCAGTTTCGCGCCTGGGACTGTGTCAGTCTGCCCTTCCTGGGCTGTACCGATATCATCAGCGACGACGCCGACAAGGGCTCCACGCCCAACGACGCGCCCCCGCTGGCCGAAATCGACAATTTCACCTTCGATGCAGCCAACACCAACTTTGCCGCCGTCTGGCGCGGCTACTATCAGGTGATCGCCCGGGCCAACCTGGCCATCCAGGAAATTCCGAACATCGACATGGACGCCAACTTGCGCAGCCGTCTGGTGGGGGAATGCAAATTCCTGCGCGCCTACAGCTACCTCCTGCTTGTGCAGTGGTTCGGCGAACTGCCCGTCATCACGGCTCCACTGCGCGAAGACGAATATTACAGCCAAACCCGCCAGCCTGTAGCGGCTGTATACGACCAGATCGAGCGCGACCTGCTGGATGCGATCCAGGCCTTGCCGGAAAAATCCAAGTACGCTTCCAACGACCTCGGCCGGGCAACCAAAGGCGCTGCAAAGGGTGTGCTCGCCAAATTGTACATGGTGAAAAAAGACTTTGGCAAGGCCGAGCAGTATTGCCTGGAAATCATCAACTCCAATGAGTACAGCCTGCTGACCCGCTATTCCGATAACTTCCTGCGGGTGGGTGAAAACGGCGCGGAATCGGTGTTTGAAATTGGCGCAGTTGCCCTGCCGGCAGCCATTGCAGGCCCGGGCGCCACGCCCTACAACATGGTGCAAGGTGTGCGCGGCGTGCCCAACCTCGGCTGGGGCTTCAACCGCCCCTCCGACAACCTGGTCTCTTCCTACGAAAACGGCGACCCGCGCCGCGAAGCCACCGTCATCTACGTCGGCGAGGTGCTGCCCGACGGTTCCACACAAGTGCAGGACAACCCGGAGATTGTCGGCGAGCGCTACAACCAAAAAGCCTGGGCGCCCGCGCACCCGGGATTGCAAGACAACGGGCCGGGCAATATCCGCATCCTCCGCTACGCCGATGTCCTGCTGCTGGCCGCTGAAGCCCTCAATGAAAACAACAAACCTGCGCAAGCCCTGCTCTACCTCAACCAGGTGCGCAAGCGCGCTCGCGGCACCAACAATTTTATTCTGCCCGATGTGACGGTAACCGACCAGGCACTGCTGCGCGAACGCATCTACCGGGAACGCCGGGTAGAGCTGGCTATGGAGCAACACCGTTGGTTCGATTTGTTGCGTTGGGGGCGCGCAGCCTCCGTGTTGCAAGCCGTTGGGAAAACCAATTTCGTGCCGGGCAAGCACGAGTTGCTGCCCATTCCACAGGCCGAGATCGACCTGCTGGAAGGGCGGTGGCTGCAGAATCCGATGTATTGATTTATACTTAG
>CAZVZH010000191.1:0-8908 GCA_964630705.1 uncultured Saprospiraceae bacterium
AGGATTGACAGACCAGGATGTAACGTTCGAGTGGAATAATGTGCCGCGCCGTGTGACGGTATCGTCTTTCTATATGGACGAAACAGAAGTTGCCAACATTGACTATCGCGAGTACCTCTTTTGGGTTGCCAATGTCTGGGGTTCAACATATCCGGAAGTATGGAAACGCGCATTGCCCGACACATTGGTATGGCGTGAAGAACTTGCCTACAATGAACCTTTGGTAGAAAATTATTTCCGTCACCCCGCTTACGACGATTATCCCGTGGTGGGTGTTAACTGGCTGCAAGCCAATGAATACTGTAAATGGCGTACTGACCGTGTGAACGAGATGATCCTCATCGAACGCGGTATTTTGGAAAATACGCCCGACCAGAAAAACGAAAATAACTTCAACACTGAAGCCTACCTTGTTGGGCAATATGAAGGTTCGGTTCGCAAAAACTTGCCAGACCGACGTACGGGTGGCGAACGCCACGTGCTTTTGGAAGATGGCATTTTGCTTCCTGTGTACCGGCTCCCGACAGAAGCGGAATGGGAATATGCAGCGCTTTCCCTCCTTGGCAACCAAGCAACCAGCAAAGATGAATTGATCACCGACCGTCGAATTTATCCCTGGGATGGCAACACGACCCGTTACCAAAAGCGTAACAAATACCAGGGTAAAATGCTGGCTAACTTCAAGCGCAGCGGCGGCGACTACGGTGGTATGGCAGGCGCCCTGAATGATAAAGCTTTTACGCCTGCACCGGTGCGTTCCAACTGGCCTAACGATTACGGCTTGTACAACATGGCTGGTAATGTAAATGAATGGACTTCTGACCTTTTCCGTCCATTGACCTCAACCGATCTGGTTGATGTAGAAAACATGGAACTCAACCCCTTCCGCGGTAACGTGTTCATGACTAAAGTGGTCGACCCGGAAACTGGTCTGCCGGTGACCAAAGACAGCTTAGGTCGCCTTCAGTACGAACTTATGGACACCACTTCGACTGCCCTTCGCGACAATTACAAACGCCCGGAAGTATATAATTACCTCGACGGCGATAAAGAATCGGAAGTGGAATACCGCTACGGAATCAGCACGCTGATCAGTGACAAAGCCCGTGTGATCAAAGGTGGCTCTTGGGCCGATCGCGCTTGGTGGCTTTCGCCTGGTGCTCGACGTTTCCTTGAAGAAGACAAAGCCAGCAAAACGGTTGGATTCCGGTGTTCGATGACGCGTGTGGGTTCGCCAACAGGCAACAATGAACCTGCTGGTAACCAATTCAAAACCAAGCGCAGAAAAGAAAAACGCCGTTACTAAGAAATAGTCAGGTACACTGTTAAATCCAGTGGAAACGGGAGGGCCAAAAGTCCCTCCCGTTTTTTTGTTTAGCAGAGGAAATAAATTCTATTTGAGTGCGGGGCTCGAAGCGCATCGGCTTGCAACGAATCCCACATATCCGGTAATTCAATTCTGCCAACGCTTTTAAAACTTCCTGAAAGATGCTAACGGGCCAACTTTACGAGTTATATCGAAAACACCCAGTTGTTTGCACCGACACGCGAAAATTGAGTTCAGGCTGCATATTTTTTGCCCTAAAAGGTGAAAATTTCAACGGCAACCGTTTCGCACTTGAAGCCCTTGAAGCAGGCGCTGCATATGCTGTTATCGATGAACCCGTATCTGAAAACAAGCCAGACGGTCGGTTGATTCGAGTGCCGGATGCTTTACTAAGTCTGCAACATTTGGCGGCCTACCATCGCAGGCAATTCGATATTCCGGTAATTGCGATAGGTGGCTCCAACGGCAAAACCACCACCAAAGAGTTGGTTTCTGCCGTACTGAGCAGCCATTACCCCTGTCATTATACTTCAGGAAACCTGAACAACCACATTGGCGTACCGCTGACTTTGTTGGCCATGCCACTTGAAACCGAAGTAGCCGTGATCGAAATGGGAACAAATCAACCCGGCGATATCGATCAACTTTGCTCCATTGCGATGCCAACTCATGGTTTGCTGACCAATATTGGTAAAGAGCATTTGGAAGGTTTCGGGAGCCTGGAGGGGGTAAAAAAAGCGGAGGGCGAGCTGTACCAGTATTTGCAAAAGCAGGATGGTTGCGCGTTTGTCAATACCGACGAGAAATACTTGAAACAGATGTCGCGCTCCATTCGCAAGCGTATTTTTTATGCAGAAAGTGATACGCTGAAAGCCCAGGAAAGTATGGTCGATATCCAACTACTGGTTCAAACGCCCTTCCTCCAACTAGCCTTTTTGTCGGAAGATCACCGAAACGTAAAGGTGCAAACGAAATTGATTGGGCAACACAACTTTCAGAACCTGATGACTGCAATTGCTTTAGGCATATATTTCAAAGTGCCGGCCGAAAAAATCAAAACAGCACTCGAATCCTATCAGCCTTCCAACAACCGCTCTCAACTAATTCGGGAAGGTAACAACCTGATCTTTTTAGACGCTTACAATGCCAATCCGGCCAGCATGCGCGCTGCTCTGGAAACGTTGCAGGCAATGCCGCGCAACCCCAAGATCGCTATTCTTGGCGATATGCTAGAACTGGGCGAGGAAAGCAGCCGCGAACACGAACGCGTATTACGGTTGGCAGCCCGATGCAAACCCGACTTGCTGGTTTTGGTCGGCTCGGAATTCGGCCGCTGCAAGGCTCCGAAAAGTGTGCCTTCCTTGAAGTTTCCACATGTCCAGGAGGCAAAAATATGGTTCGAGAAACAAATCTGGAAAGAAGCGTTTATTCTGATTAAAGCTTCTCGTGGCATCCAACTCGAAAAAATCTTAACCCATTCTTAGCAGCCACATTTCGTGCATTTACCACAGCGGCCATATTTTACCCCAACCGCCCTAAGGCTTGCAACAGCCGGTCGGGCAATTCATCCCGGCAGGCTGCTTGGTAATCCTGAAACGAGCAGGGGACGAGGTAATGCCGCTGGTGCTTTTTTCTTGGAGGTGCAGGCACCTCCATCCACCATCGGCCACTGCGGGTGCTTTTCCAAAACGTGAGCTGGTGCTGGAGCCGTCTGAAATCTACGATGTATTCTGTAAGCCCGTCCTTGGAGGCTGGGAAGTCGTTTTTTCGGTTAAAAAAGCCCTCCAGGAAATACCAACACATTTGCGCAATGGTTTGTGCGCTTTGTCCGTCCGGGTCGCGTTCGGCTCTGAAACCGTAGATGCCAAAAGTGGTTAGTTTATCGCTCATGCCTGCATACCGGCACAATTGGCAGGCTTCTTCCGTAAAATACCCCGATGGCGAAGGGCGCTCCACTGCAGGCGCTTCACTTTGTTTTAAAGCACCCAGATGAAAGGCGAGCAGGTCCGCATCGCGCAATACTGGTTCGGTTTCCTCAATAGCCTGCCTGGATTTCCCAAGGCGCAAGGCGTCAAAATGATTTTCTTGCAGGAAATGCAAGGCTTCGGGAGCCGTTTGGTGCGACTGAAAGCCGATAGCGCCAAAGTGGAAAAGTTGTGGATGGCGCGGTTGTAAAATTGGGGCGAAAATTGCCCGGGCCCCAGAGAGGCAAAATGTTTCGTCGATGACGGCCAGGTTAACTAAAGCCTTTTTTTCCTGGTAGGCCAAAAACTGTGCACGAGCCAGGTCTGCATTCCGGGCAATTACCACGGGTAAAATTTTACTGTGGAGCAACTCGAGCAAAACCGGGATAAGCACCGAAGGCTCCGTTCGGCGCAGATTGCCCAAATCGGCTATACTCCCCCGCAAAAACGGATAGCTCATTGGATACAGCATTTTTCGGACGGCGTCGGCCTCCCCGGCGTCGGCGCCGATAATGGCAATGCGCACTTGCTTCAGGTCGGGCAATCCGGTGCGATGCAGCAACACCTGCCTCCCCAAGGACATTTCGGGATGCTGCTCAACAGCGTTCAACAGCGTTTTAGGCAGGGGTTTCAGCCAGTTTTCCAGCATGTATCAAGATTTTGAAAGCAAAAAACGAAGTTTGTCGCGTATTCCAGTCCAAAAAATTATTCCGAGGGCTTTTTGCCTACTTTTGCGGCGCTTGTCAAAGGCACCTAACCAATAACATATTGCCACCACATTCATGCAAGAATTACTGCAACGCTACAAAGACCAAAAGCCAGAAATCGTTTTCGAATGGCATGATCCGGAAACCGGCGCCGAGGGTTGGATCGTCATCAACTCCTTGCGCAATGGTGCCGCCGGTGGAGGAACGCGTATGCGCCTGGGCCTCACGCGTGAAGAGGTGACGTCGCTGGCTAAAGTCATGGAAATCAAATTCAGCGTGAGTGGCCCGGCTATTGGAGGCGCGAAAAGCGGCATCAATTTCGATCCCAACGATCCGCGCAGGCACCAGGTACTTGAACGCTGGTATCAGGTGGCTTTGCCCATTCTTAAACATTACTACGGTACGGGCGGCGACCTGAACGTAGATGAGCTGAAAGACGTCGTTCCCATTACGGAAGACCTTGGTCTTTGGCACCCTCAGGAAGGTATCGTAAAAGGTCATCTGAAACCCACTAAGGGCCAGCAAATCAGCATTATAGGCCAGTTGCGTCATGGCTGTAGCAAAATAGTGGAAGACCCCGAATATGTGCCGGAGGGCGGTGCGGAGAAATATGCCGTGGCCGACTTGATCACGGGCTATGGCGTGGCGGAGTCCATTCGGCACTTTTATGACCTCTATTTTCACCATACGCCAGCCGGCAAAACGGCGATCATACAAGGCTGGGGTAATGTTGCATCGGCAGCAGCTTGCTACCTGGCCAAGGAAGGCGTGCGTATCGTCGGGGTCATTGACCGCGATGGCGGTATCCTGGCCCCTGAAGGACTTGGGCTGGAGGCTGTAAAAGATCTCTTCATCTCTAAAAAAGGCAACAAATTGCAAACTTCGGATATGTTGCCGTTTGAGGAAGTCAACGACAAAATTTGGAAAATGGGCGCCGATATTTTTATTCCGGGGGCGGCTTCCAAACTCATTACCCGGGACCAAGTTGACGCCATGTTGCAAAGCGGCTTAGAGGTAATTGCCTGTGGAGCCAATGTTCCGTTTGTCGACGATGGCATATTTTTTGGCCCCACCGCCAGCTACACCGACGAACAGGTCGCTTTGATCCCCGATTTTATCGCCAACTGCGGCATGGCGCGAGTTTTCGCCTATCTCATGCAGCCAGATGTTGCGCTGACCGACCGGGCAATTTTCAGCGATGCTTCCGCCACTATTCGACACGCTTTGGAAGAAGTGAGAAAAATTAACCCCGCACCAAATAAAATTTCTTTCAATGCCCTATATTTGGCCCTGAGAAAATTGGGTAATTAAAATTCTTCTGAAAAACAAAACGGAAAAATCGACCAATTAAAGAATTTTTGTTCCCATATCTTAATGCGTGCCAACTGAAACGCGTTTAACTAAACTGTTAACATTTTTTAATTTTAAATGCAGTGACCCTATGACAGTTAGAAACTTAGTATTAGCTGTTCTTTTTATTTCTGCAACTTTCGGCCTTTCGGCCCAGGATGCTGCAGCACCGGGCGGAACCTACCGCTCGTTCACGCCTGCCGACCAATGGGAACTGGGTGTTGATTTGGGTGTACCTTTCGTAGCTGGCGACCTCGACGGCAAGCCCGGCTTCGGCGGCGGCCTGCACGTTCGCAAAGCACTCGATCACATCTTCTCCATCCGCGTAGGCGGATTGTACGCTAAAACAAAAAGCGAAGACACCGACAACAACCGCGAAGCAGAAATGAGCTGGGCTTCCGGCTCGGCTCAGCTGGTGGTAACGATCAACAACCTCCGCTTTAACAAGCCGTACCGCAAAATTGGCCTCAACCTGTTCACGGGTCTCGGCCTTTCCAAATTCTCCACCGACTACACCAACATCCTTCAGGAAGACGGTAGCCTCAATGGTGAATTCAAAGGCGACCTGAGCGCACAGTTTGAAATGGGCGCTGGAATCGCTTTCCGCGTCAGCCCGAAATTTAACATCGGCCTCGACTACACGGTGATGACGGTGTTTGGCGAAGGCGCCGACCTGCTGGACGGTAGCAACAACTTTGGCCGCGACGTTACGACTTTCCGCGACTTCCTGCACTTCCCCCACCTCAGCCTGAACTTCAACTTGGGTGGAACGGACAAAGCTACCGGTGCAAAAAAATCGGAACCGCTGTACTGGGCTAACCCCATGAGCATGGTGAGCGACGCTATCGCTGCTCTGGAAGCCCGCCCGGTGTACGACCCGACCGACACGGACGGCGACGGCATTATCGACATGATCGACCAGGAAAAAGAAAGCCCGGCCGGCGCTCGTGTAGATACCAAAGGTGTTGCACTCGACAGCGACATGGACAAAGTGCCCGACTACAAAGACAAAGAGCCGTATTCGCCTCCGGGTTATGCCGTGGATGCCAACGGCGTAGCGCAGGTGCCGAAACCTATCACCGAAGCGGATGTGAACCGCATCGTAGATGCCAAATTGGCTAATTTTAAACTGCCGGTTCAGGAAGGCCTTTCCGATTGGTTCCTCCCGATCATCAACTTTAACCTGAACAGCTACAACATCGGTTACGGCGAATACGAAAAACTGTATCAGGTGGCTCAGGTGCTGAAAAACAACTCGAAAGTACGTATTCAGGTGACTGGCCACACCGATCAAACCGGTTCGGAAAAGTACAACAACGTATTGTCGTACAACCGCGCAAAAGCCGCCATTGAGTTTCTCGTGAACCAGCATGGAATCGCTCGCGATCGCCTCGTCCTCGACTGGGCTGGCGAAGGCTCTGCTCTGGTGCCGAAAAACGGCTCCGGCCTGAACCGTCGCGTGGAGTTCAGCGTGGCTAAAGCCGGTGCTGCCGATAAAGAACGCCCGGAAGGTCCCGAAGCCGGCCAAGGCCGCTTTATGGGTAATAAAGCCTCTGGCTATTAATTTTAGCCCGAAATCGAATTCTGTGTAGGTTTTGCTGCCCACACAGCGGTGCGCAAGAGCCATCTCCTTGGAGATGGCTCTTGCTATTTTAAATAAATACAGACCGGATTTATGTTTTTTACAACAGCCAGCCGTTGGGTTCAAACCTTAAAATGGAAGCCTAGCCACCTGCACAACGTTGTTGGCGCGGTGGTTCTCCTGTTGCTCACGTTGTTGTTGTGGACAGAGTTTACATCCAGGGAAAACCTGGGGCCCATGGTAACTACTTTCAAGAACCAACTGCAAAGAGGGCAATTTCTCTGGTTGCTTGGCGCCCTTCTACTGATGCCGCTTAATTGGTTGGCTGAAACCCTGAAATGGCAACCTTTTCTGTATCAGTACACGCCGCTCAGCTTGCGCCAAGGTTTGTTGGCCGTGTGGGTAGGCGTCAGTTTTTCGCTGTTTACCCCCAACCGCATGGGCGAATATGGTGGACGTATTCTGTTAGTCCCCCCGGAACACCGCCTGAAAGCAGTGTGGATCAACCTGACTGGTAACTTTAGCCAAATACTGATCATACTTACCCTGGGAGGTTTGGGGGGAGTGTATATGGGGTTTCGGCAGGGACTTTGGGCATTCGAAACATTGCCATTTCTATACGTCCTGGCCGCCGTCGCCTTGACGCCCTTGTATGTCTTGTATTTCAGTTTTCAAAAATACCTGCCCTGGCTGCAGAGACTTTCCAGATGGCGATGGTGGCAACGATGGCTTAGCGAAGGGCGAGTTTTGGAACAAATCAGTACGCGCGCAGCCAGTGCCCTGCTCGGTTGGGCGCTTTTACGCTACCTGACCTATTGCACACAGTACTTTTTTTTACTGAAATTTTTTGCCGTCGCCCCCGGATTTCTCCTGGCATATTCCGGGATCACTGTGCTGTTTTTAATACAAACCTGCTTGCCCCTGACCCCCCTATTGGCTCTTTTTTTACGCGGGAATTTAGCTGCCTGGGTCTGGTTGCCATTCGGTCAAAATGCGCTTTCCTGCATGGCTTCCAGCTATGTTTTGTGGATAATAAACCTAATTTTACCCGCGTTAATTGGTACTTTTTCACTTTTTCACGTCAACATAGCTAAACAACGCGCATATGAAGACGATTAAAACAACAGCCCTGATTACCAGTTTCTTTGCCCTGGCTTTTGTGCCGCTGCAATTCCCGCAAACACCGCTACCATTGCCACAACCCTCAGCTGAGTCAACGCTCAGCAGCTCGTTCCAACACGGCGAACGCATCACGTATAAAATTTACTACAATTGGAATTTCGTTTGGCTGGCAGCCGGTGAAGTTACCTTTAAGGTGTTTGACGAAGGCAACCAGTACCACTACCAGGCTTACGGCGAAACCTACGATTCCTACGAATGGTTTTTCAAAGCAAAAGATGTGTACAACTCCTGGGTGGACAAGTCTAGCCTACTGCCTAGCTACTCGGAGCGCGATATTCAAGAGGGCGACTACCAGATTTTTGAAAAAATATCGTTCAACCAGGCTGCTAAAAAAACGACCGTCTGGCGTGCCAAAAAACGCGGCGAAGCTGAAACCAAAACAGAACACAGCGTCCAGGAGCAAGTACACGACGTACTCTCCAGCTTGTATTTTCTGCGGACACTCGACTTTGCCGAACGCAAACCCGGCGCTGAAGAGGCTTTTCGGATTTTTATGGACCAAGAGGAGTTCCCCCTGCGCA
Source organism: uncultured Saprospiraceae bacterium (assembly GCA_964630705.1). GTDB lineage: Bacteria > Bacteroidota > Bacteroidia > Chitinophagales > Saprospiraceae > M3007. Next base: position 8,634 of record CAZVZH010000191.1, read on the forward strand.
TGCGTTACCTCGGCAAAGAAGACCGGAAAAAAATCCGAGGAATGGGCCGTTACAATACCCTGAAATTCCAGCCGCAGGTGATCGCCGGCAACGTGTTTAATGAGGATGCCAAAATGACTGTTTGGGTATCTAATGACAACAACCGTATCCCGCTTCTCATTGAAACTCCAGTGTCGGTCGGCTCGGTGAAAATGGTACTCAAAGGCTATGCTGGGCTGAAGCACGAACTCGCCTCAAAAGTGGAATAATCACCGTTTCTGTTAAAACAAAATATT
>CAZVZH010000192.1:0-8903 GCA_964630705.1 uncultured Saprospiraceae bacterium
TTCACCCGCGACGCGAAAATTCAGTTCACCTCCGACACGCCCATGGAAAAAATTGAAGGCGTCAACAAAAGCGGCACCGCGGTTTTAGATACCGAAACCGGCCGCATGGAATGGAAGGTGCTGATCAAAAATTTTATTTTCGAAAAAGCGCTGATGCAGGAACACTTCAATGAAAACTACATGGAGTCGTCCACTTATCCCAACGCCACGTTCAAAGGCGCGCTGGTCAGTCTTTCGGCCGTCAATTTTTCCAAAGACGGTACCTACAAAGTATCGGTGAAAGGTACCATGACCATCCACGGGGTGTCCAAAGAAATCTCGGTACCCGGTACCATTACAGTTAAAAATGGTACGGTGCTCGTGATCTCGAATTTTTCGGTAGCCTGCGCCGACTACAACATCGACATCCCCAGCGTGGTGCGCGACAACATCGCCAAAGAAATTTCGGTGGTGGTAGAAGCCACGCTCACCCCGATGAAATAACGCACAACTTCTCACTTCGTGCCGGGGTGGCGAGCGCAGTGGCGCCGTCACCCCGGCTTTTTAACCATACACCATCCGGTTATGAAAAAAATCTTCTACCTGCTTTTACTGTTGGCCGCCGGGCCGGCTTTTTCGCAAGACGGCGACGACCTGCTCTCCATGCTCGGCGAGGAGGAAACCACCGACTACGCCACGGCTAGTTTTAAAACCAACCGCGTGGTCAACGGCCACTCGATCGAAAACACTGCGCCGGGCGTGCTCGACTTCAAAATCTCGCACCGTTTCGGTCCGGTGCGCAACGGGGTGTACGACCTCTTCGGCCTCGACGGCGCGTCCATCCGCTTCGGCCTCGACTACGGCATCACCGACCGGCTGATGGTGGGACTGGGCCGCAGCAGCAAGGAAAAAATCATCGACGGTTTTGCCAAGTACAAAATCCTGCGCCAGTCGACAGGCAAACGCAACATGCCCATTTCGTTGTCGTACCTGATCGACGCCCAAATTCGCACCACGAAGTTTGCCGAACCCGACCGGGAAAATTATTTCTCCCACCGGCTGTACTACACCCATCAATTGCTGATTGCCCGCAAGTTCAACGAACGGCTGACGCTCCAGCTCATGCCCACGCTGGTACACCGCAACCTCGTGAATACCGCCGCTGAAAAAAATGACGTCATCTCCATCGGCGCAGCCGGCCGGGTAAAATTGTCGAAACGCGTAACCTTCAACGCCGAGTACTACTACGTGCTGCCCGATCAAATCAGCGCTGCCTACACCAATGTGCTGTCGGTAGGCTTCGACATCGAAACCGGTGGCCACGTGTTTCAGCTGCACTTTACCAACTCGGCCGACATGACCTACAAAGGGTTTATCACCGAAACTACCGAAGACTGGTTTTTCAAAGGCGCCGACGGCAAAACCATGAGCGGTATTCGCTTCGGGTTCAATATTTCCCGGGTGTTTACCATCGTCAAACCGAAGGGCTTGTATTGAGCTGATTGCAGGCCCGGAAGCGCCGCCAGGCATCTTCCCGGCTCAACTCCAGTATTTTTAAGGAAAACGGTTCCGCATCCGGCACGGCGATTCGCACCGCGCCGGATGCGTTTTTTTTGTCGTGGAGCATCCGTTGCCACAACGCATCGAAGATGGATTCCGGCAACACGGGCAGCCTGAACAAACGCCGGATGACTGCCGCGAAAGCGGGCAGGCGCGGATCGTCGAGCCCTTCGAACAACATGCCCAAAGCTACCGCTTCGCCGTGGGTGAGCGGCTGTTTGGTTTCGAGGAAAAAACTTTCCACGGCATGGCCGAAGGTGTGTCCGAAATTGAGCAAAGCGCGCAAGCCAGCTTCGTGCGGGTCGGCCGTCACCACCTGTGTTTTTACTGAAACAGAAGCCTCGAGCAAGGTTTGCCAGGCAGGCTCTGGTTGGCCGCTGAGGTCTGCCGCACTCCAGGCTTGCACGGTTGCCCACAGGGCTGGGTGGCCGATTAAGGCGTGTTTGAGCACTTCGGCAAAGCCGCTGTGTAGCTCGCGGGCCGGCAGGCTGCGCAAAAATGCCGGGTCGATAAAAATGGCCGCGGGGTTTTGGAACAGGCCCAACACATTTTTTATTCCTTGAAAATCCACGCCTGTTTTGCCGCCGATGGCGGCGTCGGTCATGGCCAGCAAGGTGGTCGGAATTTGAACGAAGTCGATGCCGCGCTTGTACGCTGCTGCGCAAAACCCGCCCATGTCGCCCACCACGCCGCCGCCCAGGTTGAGCAGCACGGCTCTGCGGTCGAGGCGCGCCTCCAGCATGGCCGACCAGATCGCCGCACAACTGGGCAAGGTTTTCAAGGGCTCCACTGGGCTACCCGGCGGCAAGTGTGCGCCCAGCACAAATTCGACAGATTCGTGCAGCGGCGGCAAGAGCAGCCGGCAGTGGCGTTGGGTATTGGCGTCGGTGAGGACAAACAACCGGGAATACTGCCGCTGGGCCAGCCAGCCGGGCAGGGTGTCGGCCAGCGCGCCGAAAAAAATTTCAGGTTCGGATGCGGGCATGCTGCTCAACGGGGTTTGGGCATGTGGATTTCGACGGTGGTGCCTTTTTGCGGTTCGCTGTGCAGTTGGAGTTTCCAGCCATGCTCTTTGCAAATAGTTTTCACGTAAAAAAGTCCGAGGCCGAAACCTTTGACATTGTGCACATTGCCGGTGGGCACGCGGTAGAATTTGTTGAACACGTGCTTTTGGTGCTCCTTGGCAATACCGATGCCGTTGTCTTTGACGGCGAGCACGAATTGGCGGTCTTCCTCGCGGAGGCTGATGGTAATTTCTGGGGCCGAGCGGGAGTATTTGACGCCGTTGTCGACGAGGTTGTGCAGGATGTTGGTCAAGTGCAGGCGATCGGCGCGGATGTGTGCCTGGGGCGCTTGCAAATCAAGCTGCAGCTGGCCCTGCCGTTCGTTGATTTTCAGCTCCATAGAGGGCGAAATGCTGGCGATGAGTTCGCTCAAGTCGATGTCTTCCAGGTTGAGTTCGATTTTATCGCGCTCGATTTTCGCCAGTTGCAACACCTTTTCCACCTGCGTATTGAGGCGCATCGTTTGTTCCTTGATGATGCCCGAGTAGCGGTTGAGGCGCTGGTCGGCCCGTATGGTTTCGTTTTGCAAAAACACGTCGGTGCTGATGTTGATCGTCGAAATCGGGGTTTTGAACTCGTGCGTCATGTTGTTAATGAAATCGCGCTGCAGTTCGGAGAGTTGTTTTTGCCGCAAAATGACGAACATGGCGTAGATAAAAAAGGCCACAGTGATGAGCATGAGCACCGTAAACACGACCACCAACCACATGTTGCTCAGCAGGTTGGCGCTTTTGTTCGGAAAACGCACGCCGAAATAGTAGACAAAATCGCTGTTGTAGTGGGTGGGCAAGGGAGCATTGAGCGATTCGCCCTGGGCTAAGGTGGGTTTCATGTATTTGATCATCTTGCCACTGACCATTTGATTGTTGGAGCAATCGAAAATGCCATATTGAAAATCCTCGCGCATGCCCTGATTTTCAAAAGCTTTTTGCAGGTAAAACTCCAGGCTGGCTTCGTCGAACGGGTTGTCGATGTTGACGACATAGTAGTTCGACGAAGGCTGCTCGATCAAACTGGCGTCTTTGAGCACAAAAAGGCCCATGCGGGCCAGGTCGCGGGCGGTGTCGAGCAGGGCTTGCCGCACTTTGCGGTCGAATTCCTGCTCCTGCAGGTTCCACGAGCGCAATACCCAGTAGGTTTGCACAGCAAGCAAACTCAGGATGGAGAAAGCGCCGAGAAGGATGACGCGTCGGATGATGGTACTGGTCATGGCTGGTTGTTGCTGGTGTTGGACAGGAGCACAAGAAACATAGGCTTGCTCAAATAGTTGACTTTCAAAGGATTGTTTGCTTTTTATTTAAAACCTGTGGGTGTTCAAACCTGCTCTTGGCAAAACGCCCAAAACTCCCGGATAGCTGGGCCGGTTTTTTCCGGCAGTTCAAACATGCCCATGTGTGCCACGCCAGCGAACGCCCGGATATCGGCTGTGGCGGGCAGGGCGGCGGCAGCCAGCGCGCGCTCGAGCGGATTGAGGGCATCCTGGTCGCCGAGGATAAACTGCACCGGCTGGGCAAAATGCCGCAGCATTTCCAGGTGTGCCGCCCGTTCGAGCATGCTGAGCAGGCCGGCGATAATGCCCTCGGCGCTGCCTTTTTGCCCGGTTCGAATGAGTTGTTCCAACACTTCGGGGTGGCGCTTGGCGTATTCCGGGGCGAAGAGTTTGGGGAACAGCTGCGCCACGTACAGGTCTTTTTTTCCGGCCTCCAGCATTTCGATCCCGCGGCGGCGGTTTTCGGCCTGCTCGGGCGTGTCGGCATAGGGGTGCGAATGGATCAGCGAAAACCCTGCCAGCCGTTCGGGGTGCTGCGCAGCGATGGCCAGGGCTGTGTAGCCGCCCATCGAGTGGCCGAAAAGCACACAGCGGGGTAGGTTCAACTCGTTGAGCACAGCGCACACAGCCGCCGCATAACCTTCGATACCCGGGACAATGGCCAGGTCGGAAGCGCCAAAACCCGGCAGATCGATGCGCAGCACCGGCAGTCCGGACAAGTACGGCAGCACCGGCGCCCACATCGACGCATCTTCACAAAAACCATGGAGCAATACCAGCGGCGCGTTGGGGCTATCCCATCCATCCTCCGACAGGAAGTAGGCGATGCGCCGCCCATTGAACAACAGGGTATTTTTCATGCCTGCAAAATTGCGAAATACCCCGGAATCAGGCCCGAATTCATTTTGGTGCCGGAATTGCCGCGGTTTTCCCGACTTTTACCGCCAGAAGCCTTTTTTACCATGGCATTTGAATTCCGCCTGCTAAACGATATTTCCCGGGCCTTCAGTCCCGAACTCCCGCGCGACCTGGGTACGATGGACCAGCACCTCGATTTTATCGTCCCGAAAATTATCCCTTACGGCGAAGACTTGGGCGAAGAGGAATTCTGGTTGGACAAGCGCTGGAAGGAGGTACGCGACGACGAAGGTTTTCACGAAGCCATTCTCCACATTTTCAGCCGTGGCGGCGAATACCTGCTGTCGCTCGACGGCAACCTGATCAAAGGGACCTGGCGCCGCCTCGGCGCCGAAAACTCGCTCATCATCGAGGTGGCCGGCCGCAGCGAACTGTTCGACCTGCGTTTCATGAACAACGATTTTATCGTGCTCACCAAACACGGCGACCAGGCGCGAAAAGGCCAGCGCAAGTACTTCTGTCTCATTCACGAGCGCGCCTCCCGCGGCAGTAGAGGGCAGGAGTTGGACTGGCGCAACGTCATGGAAAAACTCTTCAATGTATGGCGCGACAACAGCCTCGGTATCTGGGCCTGGTTGTTTTTTATCGGGCTGATCGGCATGATCGTTTGGCTGTCGGTGCGGTAAAACGACTGTTTAAACCTGCTTTGCGGGAAATGCTGCACATTTCACCACAGACCCTTTTCGATTTTACAGACAGAATTTTCAGGATAAACAAGATAAACATTTGCGGCTTCGCTGCTAAAACAGCCCTGTCGGCGCAGTCGGCAAGGCAGTCCTGTTAATCTTGTAAATCTTGTCCAGCTTTTTCAATTGGCTGCCGCGAGCATCCAACTCCCCTCATTCCACAAACTCCACCACGCGCTTTTTGTCCCAGCCCAACCGCGCCAGCGCCCGGTCGAACAACCCGTACACCACAGGCACAAAAATCAGCGACAGGAACATCGACGACGACAGCCCCCCGATGATGGCCCAGGCCAGGCCCACTTTCCAGGCCGAACCCACACTGGTAGACAAGGCCAGCGGCAACAAGCCGATCACCATAGCGATGTTGGTCATCAGTACCGGCCTGAAACGCATTTTGGTGGCTTGCAACAAGGCATGCGTCAGGCTGGCCCCTTGCTGTTTGAGGTGGTTGGCAAAATCGACGACCAGGATAGCGTTTTTCCCCACCAGGCCAATAAGCATGAGCAAACCCAAGCCGGTAAACACTGTCAGGTTTTGCCCGGCCAGGGCCATCGCCAGAAAAGCGCCGATGACCGAAAGCGGGATAGAGAGCAGTACCACGAAAGGGTACATCCAGTTGTCGTACAAGGCCACCATGATGAGGTACACCAGCAGCAGGGAGGTCCACAAAGCAAAACCCATCGAGCCCAGACCCTGCTCCTGCCGGCGCAAGTCGCCGCCGAAGCGGTAGTGCGTGCCGGTAGGCAGGCGCAGTTCTTCGAGCCGGGTTTTCACCTCCCGGGCCACCGTGCCGCTGGGGCGCCCGACCACCTGGGCCGAAAATTGCACCGAGGGCAGGCGGTCGCGGCGTTCGAGCCGGGTGGGCGCTGAGCTTTCCCGCACGCTGGCGAACTGCTTAAGGTACACCGTGCTGCCCAAAGGGTTGACGAACGAGAGGTTGCGGATATCTTCGGCGCTGCGGCGGTCGAACGCGTCAAGCGCGATGCGGATGGGGTACTCGAAGTCGCCGTCGCGAAAACGCGCGTCGGTGTTGCCGCTAAACGCCGTTTGCAGGCTGAGCCCCACCTGCGCCATGGTGAGCCCGTAATCGGCCATGCGCTGGCGGTTGACCTCCACCTGCACTTCCGGGTTGCCGGCTTCCACGCTGGGCGTAATTTCCACACAACCTGGCACAGAGGCCATGATTTGCTGAATGGTGTCGGACAGCAGCATGATGCTATCCAGGTCGGGGCCGTTGACCCGCACCTCGATGGGCGCGAAGGAAAGTCCCAGAATGTCGATAGCCGACACGCTGATGCGCACCCCCGGGATTTGTTCTTCCAGTTGGATTTTTGCCTGGCGGGCAAACAGATCGGTGCTCAACTCCCGGGGCGCGTGCAGCGGCGTCAGAAAAACGAGCAGCTCGGCCACATACGGCGCGTTCAGGCCGAACGATTTGCCGGTGGTGCCCACCGTGGCGAAGGTGTTGACCACATCGGGCTGTTGGCGCAGCCAGTTTTCCACCGACTTGGTGGCGGCGTAGGTTTGCGCGAGCGAGGCGTTTTTGGGCAGCTGAATTTCCATTAAAAACTCGCCGCGCTCGCCCGGATCGATAAAGGCGTTGCCGATAAACCCTTCCGTCACCAGCAACACGGAGCCCAGCGTGAGGCCAACGGCGGTGATCAGCACGGTTACTTTGGTTTTCCACGATTGCAAGGCCCAGCGCAGACCGGTGACAAAACCGTCGGACAGCCAGTCGAGGAACACTTCGAAGCGAAGGATCAGCCGGCCCGCCAGATTTTTCCCCTGAAAACGGTGCAGCTTACCCAACCGCGAGGTCAGCCAGGGCACCAGGGTGAACGACACGAGCAGCGACATCAGGGTCGACACCAGCACCGTCATACAAAACTGCCGCAGCAGGTTGGGCACCATGCCCACCGTAAAAATGATGGGGAGAAACACCACCACGTCGACCAGGGTGATGCTGATGGCCGTAAAGCCGATTTCCTGCCGCCCGTCGTAGGAGGCCTGCACGCGGTGCTTGCCCATTTCGAGGTGTCGGTAAATATTTTCAATGACCACTATGGCGTCGTCGACCAGAATACCGATAGCCAGCGACAAACCCAGCAACGACATCAGGTTGAGCGAGTAGCCCATCACTTGCATCATCACGAAGGTGCTCACGATGGAAGTAGGGATCGAAACGAGCACGATGGCCGCGTTGCGCAGGCTGTGCAAAAAGAGCAGCATGACCAGGGCCACCAGGAAAACGGCGATCAACAGGTCGTGCACTACTGCATCGGTGGCTTGGCGGGTGAACGTGCTGGTGTTGGCCACCACCTGAAACTTCAAATCCTCCGTCTGGTAGCTGGTTTCGAGTCCTTTGAGTTTTTCCAGCACCAGGTCGGCCATTTCCACGGCGTTGGCGTCGCTTTGTTTGCGGATGGCGAGGCCCAGCACCGGCTCGCCGTTGTAGCGACAGAGCACTTCGGGGTCTTTCACGCCGTCTTGCACCTCGGCAATATCTTTGATAAAAATGGAGGAGCCGAAGCGGGATTTGCCCACCACCAGGTTTCGGATGTCGTTGAGGGTCAGAAATTTGCCGGCCAGGCGGATGCGGATTTGCGATTCGGCGCCGGTCACTTTTCCAGTCGGGAAATCGAGGTTGGCGGCCTGCACCGCCTGGGCCACCTGCAGGAGCGACAAGCCGTACTGCTCCAGCCGGGCGCTGCTGATGTTGATCTTGATCTCCCGCTCCTCGCCGCCGAGGATGCTCACCTGGGCCACGCCTTTTACCTGTGCGATTTCGGGCACCACGCGGTTGTTCACCAGATCGTAAAAGGCCGAGCCGGCTACATTGGAGCGCACCGACAAGCGCAGGATGGGCAGCTCCGACAGGGCAAATTTGTTGATCACCGGCGCCCGCACTTCCTTGGGGAAATTGGGTAAAATCTGGTTGATCTTGCGCTGTAGCTCCTGCACCGTTTTGTCGATGTCGATGTCCTGATGGGTTTCGATCGCCACAAAACACACATTTTCATTCGAGCCAATCTGGATCTGATCGATACCTTCGATCGACGAAACGGCATCTTCAATGGGCTTGGCCACCGCGTTTTCCACCTCGGCCGGCGAAGCGCCCGGGTACACCGTCATGATCGTGACTACCGGCGGGTCGAACTTGGGCACCAGCTCAATCGGCAGGCTGAAATAACTGGCTACGCCCATAAACGTCAGTACGGCAAATACGACGATGATGAGCGAGGGGCGGCGGATCGAGAGGGCGGTGAGATTCACGCTGAGTTTGAAGTTTGAAGTTTGGGGTTTGTGGGGTAAAGGTAGGAAGGATTGCGGAGAGGGCGGGTGTTGTGGGTAGGAAGATGTGTTGAAGAGGCGGTGTCCCGTCCTAAAATAACTTTACAGGTTAAGAGATAGTCCTGCCAGGGCTTT
>CAZVZH010000193.1:0-8847 GCA_964630705.1 uncultured Saprospiraceae bacterium
CTTGTACTCCTACCGGTTCAGGAAAAAACCATAGGGTTTATTTAATTTCCGCCAGCCTTTTTCTTGTCTGCTTCTGCTTGTAGCCGTTGCAGTTCAGCCTGCGCCTTTTGAATCTCAGCGCGCAGTGCGGCCAGTTGTTGTTCGCTTTGGCTGAGTTCCTGTTGTTTTTGGCTCAGGCGTTGTTGGGCGTCTGCCACCTTTTGTTGCTCGTCGCGCACTTTTAGGGCGGCATCTTCCCGGGCGCGGCGGACTTCCTCGGCATTTTCGGCGCGGACTGCAGCGATTTGCCGGGCGGCTTCCTCTTTGGTTTGCGCTATACTGGCGGCTGCCTCCTGTTTTGCCTGGTAAACCGATTCGGTGGCTTCCTTTTGCGCCCGAGCGGCTTCTTCTGCGGCATTTTTTCTGGCTTGTTCGGTTTCGGCGGCGTATTGCTGGCGTTTTTGTTCAGCCTCTTTGCGGGCGGCAGAAACCTCAGCGGCAGCTTGGGTTCGTGCCTCTTCCATTTCTCTGCGCGAACGCTCCTGCGCATCGGAAACTTCTTTTGCGAGTTCTGCTTTTCGTTTTTCCGCCTCTTGTTTAGCCTGGGCGATAGCTTCCAGGGCTTGTTTTTTGGTGTTGGCTACCTCCCGCGCTTCGGCTTCTTTAGCGGCGGCAATCTGAATTGCTGCTTCCTCTTTGGCTTGAGCGACTGCTTCTGCGCTTTCCTGCCGCGCGCGGGCGGCGTTTTCCTTGGCGGTTTTGATATCCTCTGCGGCTTGTTGATTTGCCGTGGCAACCTCTTGGGCGGCGCGTTCGCGCGCTGTAGCCAGCTCGGAGGCCAGGCGTTGCCGCTCGCGGGCGGCGTTTTCACGGGAAATTCGCACGGAGTCGGCTTCAGCGGTTTTTACGGCGGCGATGGCTTCCGCACTTTGTTTTTTGGCTTCGGCGGCTGCATTAGCGGCTTGTTGTTGGGCTAAAACCTGCGCTTCTCTGGCCGCTGCAATTTCACGGGCAGCAGTTTCTTTGGCGGCTGCAATTTCAGCAGCGGCTTTTTCCCGACTGGACATCACTTCTTGCGCCGATACACTGGCGGTTTCTTGTTGTTTTTTCTTGGCGTCGGCGATGGTTGCCGCGGCCTCCTGCTGAATTTGCGCGATGCGTTGTTCTGCGGTTTGTTTGGACGCGGAGACTTCTTCTGCGTATTGTTTCTGCGCCTGGCTGGCATTGGCATTGGCTGCGAGCACCCTGGCCTGGGCTTCTTCCTGTGCTTTGGCGATTTCCTGTTGGCCACGCTCCCGGGCTTGCAACACCTGCTGAGCGCTTTCCTGGCGTATTTGGTTTTCTTTTTCTTTGGCGGCGGCTATTGCTTGCACCAATTCGTCCTGGATTTTTTTGAGCTCGTCTTCTGCGCGTTTTTTGGCCGCAAGCACGGAGGCGGTAATGGAGTCGCGTTGGGCTTGTGCCCTGGCTTGCGCTTCGGCTATAGCTTTAGCGGCTTCATCTTGGACTTGCTGGACATTTTGTGCCGCCCGGCTCCGGCTATCCGCTACGTCTTTGGCAATCTCTACCTTTTCGCCTTCGGCTTTTTGCCGGAAGAGTTGGACGTCGCGTTGGGTTTGTTCTATTTCGCTGGCGGCGCGTTTTTTAGCTTCGGCTACTTCCAGGGCGCTGGCTTCTTTTTGGCGGGCTACATTTTCCCGAATCTCGGCAATTTCAGAAGCACTGCTTTGTTCCAATTGAGCGCGTTCTTCGGCGATGCGCCGGCGCGCCTCGGCCATTTCGGTTGCCAGGCGTTGTCTTTCCAAAACTGCATTTTCCCGTTGGCGGGAGATTTCATTGATGGTTTCTTCCTGAATGCGAAGGATTTCGTCGCCGGCTGTTTTTTTAGCGCCGACGACGTCTTCCGCTGTTTTTTCGCGCTCTTGTTTGGCTTTGTCGCGGGCTTCAGCGACTGCCCGGGCATTATCTTCCCGGATGCGTCTCAATTCTTCATCGGCATTGGAGCGGGCGGTAGCCACCTCATCAGAGTATTGCAATTTGGCTTGTTCGAGGCGTTCCTTGATGCGGGCCAGTTCCTGGGCGGCGCTTTCTCTGGCTTTTTTCACTTCCTCGGCAGCTGTCAGGCGGGCGCGTTGAATTTCTTCAGCGGCCTTTTGCCGTTCGGCTTCCACATCAGAGGCCATTCGCGACACGGCAGAGTCGGCCCGGCTGCGGCTTTCGGCGATCATAGCTTGGGTCTCGGCTTTGGCCCGGTCGATTTCGGCCTGGCTGGATTTACGGGCTTCCAGCACTTCGTTGGCATACTCCAGTTTTTTCTGGTTGGCTGCTTCCCGGGCGGCGGCAACCTCTTGTTGCAACTGGGCTTTAATGCTTTCGGCCCGTTCGCGTTCTGCCTTTATTTCGGCCCGAAGCGTTTCCTTGGTTTTTTCCAGTTCGGCGCGCAAGTTGGTTACCTCGTCATCGCTGACCGGTGCTGAAGCGGGCCGGCTGCCGCTGCTGCCCGGTTTGCTACCGGCGGTGGTTCCAGGCTTGGTGCCGGCTGCGGCGGTGCTGGTTCCCGTATCCGGATTAAGGTCGGAAGTGCTTCGGGGGTTTCGAATGATCTCCGCGCCTGGCGTGTCTTTTACAGCGCTGGTTTCCAGGGAGTTGAGGAAGCAAAGGGAGAGGTTTCGGAATTCGCTTTGCCGGTTGGGGTTAATGGTAAATTTATACTTTTGGCGGTTGACAAAGTTGATGAGGTTGACGCCGGTGATAGTGGTGCTGGCCAACCAGCGCACCGCGTCGAGGTCCAGTTGGAGGTTGTTGCGGTGTGTAGGCACATTGCCGGGCACGACTTCGCCGAGGCTGGTGAATTTGTATATCCGCTCTTTTCCGGTGTAATCCACGAATACCACCTGGTCGTCTTGGTTGAATTCAATGCCGCCGACAGAGGTCATGCGCGCATAAACCCCTTTTTCATCGGTAAAAAATTCCATTCCATAGTTGTAGCCGCCCCGTACCACAATGGTCACCAGTTCGGTGCGAACAATTTGAATACCGGAAATTTTTTTGTTCTCTTTTATGGAAGTGGAACAATCCTGGGCTTGGACGCCGATGACAAAACAAGAGGAAAATAAAAGGAGGGAAACGTGTTTGCGGAAGGAAGTCATGCGCAGATTGGGCAATAGGTTGAAAAAACGTTTGAACGATGGCGCGGCAATTTAGATTTTTTCTGGCCATGTAAAAAAGGATATGCCGCAATCCTTTTGCATTTTCCAAACAAATTTGATCGCTCCGCCATTCTACGCGAAACAAACATTTGCCCGGTTGACAAGATGGCGATATAACATGTGTCAGGGTTGCTTGTTGCCCTTTTTGAAATGGTAAAGTTACGGAGCAAATTGGCCATAAAGTTTTGCTAAAACCACAAATGTAGGGCGTCGCGCAAATTGGCGTCCTCAGGTTGGTTGTGTTTCCAGTAGGCCGACTTTTGGGTCGACTGGAGCGTGCCTTTGCTCATCGGTTGTCCTTGAAAATATTCTTCCCAACCGAGAATACGGTGTGGAAACGCCGTTTCAAATTGTATGGCTACACTGCGCGGCAAACTTTGGTACTCAATTCGCAGCCAGGAGGCGCCCGGCCTTGTCTGATCGGGCTCCATGGACACTTGCGCCAGATGTGCTTGGAAAGGCTGGTGCCGCAATCGGGAAAATATAGCAGACGGCGCCACCTGTTGCGCCCCGAGCGGTATATTTTCCGGGGCAATGCGCAATCGGGTCCAAAAATCACTCTCCAAAACCACACCGGCATCCAGGGTGATTTCGGTGTCGCCTTCCGACTCGAAGTAGGAAAACGCGTGAATCTGGTAGCGCTGCCCATTCCGGTTGAATTGCGCATAAACTTGTCCGCACCAATCCTGCACCGTAGCTGTCGTCTTCACGGTTGGGGAGCCGTCGAGCGGAGTAAACACCGATTCCATCAGCGAATAATCGTAAATGCCGGTATGGAAGCGGCGGATGGCGTTGATTTTGAGCACGGGAACGCGATCGTTGCCAGCCTGGGCGGGATGGTCCAGTTTGACTTGTTTGGTTTTGGATAAGTCCTCCGTCACAAATATCATGACCTGTTGGGCAGATCGCAGGGCGCCGTAGCGCTCTTGCTCCACCGAATATACATTTAGCTCGGCTTCCCCTTGAAACCAATAGGCGGCGAAAGCGGTATCTAAGCGCAAGGGGGCTTTTACACCTTGTGGGCTGGGGGCGCCCGGCGGGCTTTGGGGCGCAGGGTTGGTGCAGTTTTGTTGGGACAACAGCGCCAGCAGCAGCAATGCGCCGGGGCAAAAGTGGAGGAAGTGGAATTTCATACCTTCAAGTTATAATTTTGGAACGGGTTTTTTATACAAAGCCAGCCAAACGCCCTGGTATTCCAGCCGTTGGAGCAGGCGCCAGTCTGCCTTTAACCGATCCAGGTTTTCGATTGAAAAATCATTATAGACATTGGAAGCCAGGATATACTGATTTTTTTCAAAATCTATTTCCGCAAACTTCCGGGTGTCGCCATCGAGCAGCAGATGTTCTCCGGAGTTTACATTAGGAAATGCGGTTCCAATTTCGGCCAGCGGAACTTTAGAGCGGTCGATAAATGTCATCATTTCCGAGCGCAAGGCATGGTAGGGCAAGTGTGCCAGGGTGGCGTCCCAGTCCATCGAAATTCCCCGCGGATAAATCCACAGGTTTCCGGTCAGCAAACTGAGCGCCAAGCCGAGGCACAGCACTTTTTTCTGCCACGAGCTCCAGTCGGCGTGCATTAATCCATAAAACACGCAAAGATGTAAGGCTAAAAACAGGGGGAGAAAATAGCGATGGGCAGAAAGGTTTTGGTATAGCAGCGCGGATGGCGACAGGAGGAGCAGCAGGCAAATGCTCAGCACTGCGCTGGATTTGAAATGAGGCGGCCAATGGTTTCGATTCCGGAAATGCAGCACGAGGGCAAACAAAAGCAGCCATTCCGCCCAGCGCCCAAAGTCGAGCCAGCGCCAGGCAACGACGGCAATGTTTTTACAAAACTGTTGAACGTCAGCGGGCTGGAAAGCCGGCGCCCAGGGAGATGCCGGATGGTACCCGATCCAGCCTGTTTGTCTGTAGTGCCAAAGCTGGTAGGCGGCAGCGGCCGCAAATCCAGGAAAAAACACGAGCGCCCACTTGAGCCATTGGCTTGGCGCTTTTAGTTGATTCCGATGCTCCACAACCTGCCAGGCCAGCAGTGCAGCCGCAGTCATGGCGCCCCGCATACTGATCAGGCACAAGCCGAACAAGGCAAGCGCCGACCACCATTTCAGATTTTTAAAAAAACTGTACACAGCGATCAGGAAAAAAGCGGCCAGCGCCAGATCCGGACTAACCAGAGTGGACTGCCCGGCCACAACCGGATCGGCCCACACCACAAACACCAGGGCGACGGCCCAAGCCGAGCGCAACGGTTGCTGCCCCAATGCGTATGCCGCCAAAATCATTGACAGAAAAAATGGAAACACTGCCCAATGGCTGACCGACAAGGTTTTATCAAAAAAGGTCCAGAGCAGCGCCAAATAGTATCCAAATACTGGCGGGTGGCCGCTGTCGATATCCGTTGGCAAAGGCATCCAGGCGAGGCCATTTTCAAAAAAATGGTGCGCATGTTTGCTGCCGAGTTGTACGGTGTCCCAGAAAAAGGGAATATGCTGGAAAGCAAGGGTCCAGGCTGCGACCAAAGCAATAAGCAAGAAATAGGGCAGGTATCGGCTCAAAATTAGGATACTGAAATTCAGATCAATGCAGGTTCGAGCTCACCAGGCGAAGGAACTCACTGCGCGTTTCGGCATTGCGGAATTCTCCCGTAAACGCAGAAGTGGTGGTAATGCTGTTTTGCTTTTGAACGCCGCGCATCATCATACACATGTGTTGCGCTTCGACGATCACGGCTACCCCAAGGGGTTGAAGGGTCGACTGAATGATATCCCGGATTTCGAGGGTTAGCCGTTCCTGGACTTGCAGCCGGCGGGCAAAAACGTCGACGATGCGGGGGATTTTACTCAGGCCAACTATATGTCCATTGGGGATATAAGCCACATGCGCTTTGCCGAAAAATGGCAGGAGGTGGTGTTCGCAAAGCGAGTACAACTCGATGTCTTTCACCAGTACCATTTCGCTGTAATCTTCCTGGAACATGGCGGAGCGCAGTATCTTGACGGGGTCCTGGTGGTAGCCCTGGGTAAAAAACTGCATGGCTTTGGCCGCGCGCTCCGGCGTTTTGAGCAGGCCGTCGCGATTGAGTTCTTCGCCGATCAATTGCAGAATAGCGGCATATTGCCGGGAGAGTTCGTCGGTTGGTGTGGGTTGGGCGTTTGCCGGTGCTTTTTTTGCCATGATCAACCGTAATATTCAGCGTAGATGGTTTCGGTTTCCCAGAGTTTGATGGCGTGCAATTGGCAGGAGAAGGGTTCGAGGGCCGCCGCCAAGCGGTCCCAGATCAGGATAACAAGGTTCTCCGTGGTTGGTTGCATCCCTTTTGGAAGGAAGGGCACATCCAGGTTGAGGTTGCTGTGGTCGAGGTGGTCGACCACCTGTTCCTTAATGAGTAGGCTGAGTTTTTTTACATCCATAATAAACCCGGTGACCGGGTCGGGCTCGCCTTTGATGGTAACGTGGAGCGAGTAGTTATGGCCATGCCAGTTTTTGTTGGAGCATTTCCCGAATACGGCTTTGTTTTGCTCTTCCGTCCAATCGTCCACCCAAAGTTTGTGCGCAGCGTTAAAGCGTTCAATTCGTGTGATGTAGACCATAGTATTTTCTGAAATCGGCCGCAAAGGTACGCTGAAAAGCAGGTTTTACAGTGCTGCAAGGCGACTTAATCCCCGACCTTTTTGGGTTTATCTAAAATTTAAAACCGCTGCGATACCTTTCCGTTCATTTGCTAAAAGTTTTTGCATGAAGGCGCAGCGCCTGATCGACCAGTCCTATAATTTTTTGACCACCCGTCCGGTGTACCACGCCTTGTTCTGGCTGGCATTGTTTGGGCTGAACGTGTATTGGGGTTACAGTGAAAAAACGAATTTGTGGTTTTTGTTGAGCAATGAGATGATCAGCCTGGTTTTTTTGGCCATTTTGGTTTATTTCAATCTCTATTATCTGATTCCCAATTACCTGGCCCGAAACGTACTGCTTTATCTCGGTTTGGTATTGGCGGCGAGCGCCGTGGTAACGCCCATCAAAATTTTGGTGCTTTACCTGAAATTTTCCGGCATGCCCCGCGCGCAGAACAACTTGGTAGAGAATCAGGGCTACCTGTACCTGGCCAGCATAATAGTGACCTTGTTATCGACGGTGCTGCGGGTGATCACTGACTGGTGGCGTTATCAACGGGAAAAACAAGCGCTGCAAACCCAAACGATCCAGTCGGAGCTCCGGTTTTTAAAAAGTCAGATCAACCCCCATTTTTTATTTAACACCCTGAACAACCTGTACGCGCTGACGCTAAAAAAAAGCGACAAGGCTCCTGAAATCGTGCTGAAACTTTCGGAGATCATGCGCTACATGCTGTACGAATGCAATGAAAAACAAGTGCTGCTGAGCAAAGAAATCCACTACATCCAAAACTACCTCGATCTGGAGCGTTTGCGGCAGGCTGGCGGCGCCGAAATTACCTTTACCACCGAGGGCAATATCAGCGAACAACTGGTCGCTCCGCTGTTATTCGTTCCTTTTTTGGAAAACAGTTTTAAACACGGGCTGAATACGCACGTGAAGGGTGGCGGATACGTACGCCTCCATTTGAAAGTAGCGGATCAACAACTCGAATTTCGGATTGAAAACAGCAAAACGGAACAACTTCCCAGGGCGGTGCATCCGCGCAGCGGCGGCATCGGCCTGACCAATGTGCGGCAACGCCTGAAAATTCTTTATCCCGACAAATATGAACTGACCGTCCAGGACGAACCCAATCGCTACGCGGTGCGTTTGCTCTTACAACTGACGCCCTGAGGCTCGATTAAACAAACCGCCCAAAATTTTGGGATTCGTACCAGAGCGACTACCTTAGGCCACGCATTTTCTCTTTACCAGAATTTACCTAAAAACGAACCACATGCTGAACGTTCTGATAGTTGATGACGAACCTCTTGCCCTCGATGTTTTGGAAACCTATATCGGCCAAATGCCAGAGCTGAACCTGGTAAAGCGTTGCTCTAATGCTCTGGAGGCCAATGAAGTACTGAAGAGCCACGATATTGATCTGATGTTTCTCGACATCCAGATGCCCCAACTCACCGGTATTGATTTTGTAAAAACTTTAACGCGGCCGCCCATGGTCGTTTTTACCACGGCATATCCCAACTACGCCATACAAGGCTTCGATTTGAATGCGCTGGATTACCTGCTCAAGCCGATTTCGCTGGAGCGGTTTATGAAATCGGTGAACAAGGCTATCGAACAACACGAGTTGTCGCTCCGCGAGAACCACCACAGCAGCGGCCCGGAAAGCACGGAATTTTTCTTTGTCAAAGCGGATAAAAAACTGGTCAAAGTCAATTTCGATGATATCATTTACATTGAAGGATTGAAAGACTACGTCATCATCCGGTTGAACCACGGACGGGTCATCACGCTGCAAACCATGAAAAGCCTCGAAGAAAAACTACCCTACGGGCGCTTCAAACGCATTCACCGCTCTTACATCGTGGCCATGGACAAAATCCTGGCCATCGAAGGCAACATGGTGGAGGTCATGGAAAAAGACAAACCCAAATTACTTCCTATCGGAAAGAACTACCGGGAAGATCTGCTCGACCTGATCGATAAAAACCGCTTGTAAAAAAACTTGAGTCCTGCGCGAATCAGGGATTAAACTTTAGGC
>CAZVZH010000194.1:0-4056 GCA_964630705.1 uncultured Saprospiraceae bacterium
TGAGTTGTTTGCAATTTCTCTACCTCGGGTTCTGCGGAAATCTGCGGGGAAAATCTGCGGAATCTGCGGGAAATTACTCTACGAGGGTTGACCACAACTTGCGTTACAAAGTTTACCGCTTTCGAGCATTTTCGTCCAGGGCTACAGAAAACTTTCCCTCCTTATGATCCCCAATTTGAAAAGTTCGATTTGAAAAGTTTAGTCCCCCACTTTCACCAACTTCTTCGACCAGTACGCCTCGCCCGAGCGAAACTCCACGGTATACAGCCCGTTGGGCAGCCCCGTGTGGGCGTACAGCAGCGAGTGCTCGCCCGGCGGCAGGGTTTCCTGGTTGTACCAGTTGTACACCTCGTGGCCTTGGGCGTTGAGCAGGCGCAGGCTCACCGCGCCGGCGGCCGGCAGGTCGAAACGGATGCGCACTTTGGAGCGGAACGGATTGGGGAACAACTCCAATTCGGCGGCCTTGTCTTGCGGGAAGCGGGCAGCCGACTGCACGCGGTCGCCCGAGCCGCCGGATTGCAAAGGCGCCATCGCCGGGGAAGCGCAAGGGTCGATGTAGGCGCGAAAATTATCGCCGCTGGTAAAACCTGGCTTGAGGATCACGGCATGGCCGGCCTCGTAGATGACCGCCGCGCCGTTCGAGGGGGCGATGCTGCAATCCGAGCGGATGTCGTTGAACGCGTCGAGGAAAAACGGGGCTCCCAGGCCATGCACAAAATCCTGCACCGGGCAGTCCACCTCGATGTCGTAGCCCAGGCCGTCGGCGGCATACACACCCACGGCGTTCCAGGCGCGGGCGCATTGCAGCACCTCGTTGGAACAGTCGCCGAACAAGTCGATGGCTGATTGGATGGCGCCCCACTTGGCGTCGGCGTAGTCGGAATTGGGGCCGAGGTACACGCTGAGGTTGCGGTAGGCGATGTTGGCGGCGCTGATGGCGCCGATGCCTTGCACCTCGAAGTAATCGCCGTTGTCGTTGACGCCCGAGCCGCCGTCGGTGAGCAGGAAAAACCAGAAGTTTTGCACGCCGCTGTTGGTGTGTACGCCGCACTGGTCGTTGGTGCCGTCGCAGGGGGGCGTGGTCGATCTCCAGTTGGTTCCGAGGTAGGTGTCGGGGTCGCTACGGTCGTTGGGGTTGCTCATGTTGCGGATGTAGCCGCGGTCGGCGCCGACGAGCCAGTCGTTGGAGCCGTCGGTGAACAACTCCACCATTTCACCGAAAATATCGCTGAACGATTCGTTGAGCGCGCCGGATTCGCCGGCGTACACCAGGTCGGCTTCGTTGCTCGTGACGGCGTGGGCGAACTCGTGGCCCACGATGTCGATGGTGTTCCAGTCGTCGGTGGCCGTGCCGTCGGTGCCGTGGTCGCCGAAGCGGAGAATCTGGCTGCCGGGGCTCCAGCTGGCGTTGCTCCAGTTGCGGGTGCCGTTGCTGCCGATAAAACCCGCCTGGTTGTAGCCGTTGATGTTGGCTCCGCCGTTGTCGTAGCTGTCGCGGCCGTGGCGGTTGAGGAAATACTGCCAGGACTGGGTGAGGCTGAAAAAGGTTTGCACGGCCGATTGCTGGTTGGCGGCGGTCCAGTTGTTGTCGCCGTCGGTGTATTCCACGGAAAAAGCGGTGGAGGCGGAGTCCTGCGCATTGAACACGTGGATGTTGGGCGCCTGGCAGTCGTCGTGCAGGATAAAATTGCCGCCCGACTGCCGGGTGTTCAGGTTGACCGTGCCGTGCCAAGTGGTGGTGCCGGTGCCCGCGTCGCAGTGGATATCGAGCGGGGTTCGGCGCAAAACGCCCATGCCGGCAGCCTCCAGGTAAATGCGTTCGGACAGGCCGTCGGCGGTGTGCAGGTCGAATTTCCAGGCCAGGCGGTAGGCAGCGTCGGGTTCGGGTTGGAGCCAGACGAGTTCGCCGCTGGGGAAAAAGGTGGCTTCGCGGTTGTCGGTGCGTTTTTGCAACTGCGTTTCGGCATCGGCGTCGAGCCAGAGGTAGTTTTTGGTCGGCAGCAGCTCGAGCGCGTACTCGAGGGCTTGTTTTTCCGAAAAAATTTGCGGCGGCTCGGTGCTTTGAAAATCGGGCAGCACCCGGCCGTTGGCGCTCAGCACCCGGCCGTCGAACTCGTGCAGGATGTAGTCGGCGCCTTCAATGCGGTAGCCTTTGGCGTATTGCTGGAAACGGTGGTGGCGCATGCCCAGTTCGTCGGTGCTGATTTTGGCGCAACGGAATTCGTCGCGGGGGCTGAGGCCGAGCGCGGTCCGGCAGTCGTTAAAAAATTTACCGGGGGCGAGTTTCAGGTCCTCGCGTATCTGCAAACCGCGCAGGGTGCTGCCGGGTTTGGCCAGGCGCGTCCAGGCCTGGAGGCGCAGGCTGTCGGGGGCCGTTTGGCCGTACACCGCGGCGCTGTGCCCGGCGGTGCAAAGCGCGAGCAGGAAAATCCATTTTTTCATGGCATTCGGTTTTTTATGCGGTGAACGGAAGGTTTAGCGCTGCTGATTTTTCAGGGCGTCGATCTGTTTTTGCTGGTCGATGAGCAGCAGGGTGAGCTCCTCGATTTTTTGCAGGAGCAGGCGGTTCATTTCGCCCAGTTCGAAACCGCCGGCTAGGTTAATCTCGGCGGCGGAGGGGATGCCCGGCAGGTGTTTGTTTTCGGCGATAAAAGCGGCCCAGGCGCCGAGGTCGGGTTTTTGAAAACCGGGCTCGAACACGTAGTCGGGCCAGCTGGCTTGCAGGGCCACTTTCACCTCGGTAGCGATGATGCTGCCGTCGACGTACACCTGGTGCGCGCCGGGCGTGCTGGGCGGGTTGCCGACGATGAGGCGGCCGTCGATGCGGGCGTCGGCGCCGATTTGGGCCGAAGCGGTGACGGCGAGGTTGCCGCCCACATTGGCATTATTCGTTACGACGAGGCTGTTGCCGATGGTGGCGTTGCCCGAAACGCCCAGGTTGGCGCCGATGGAGGCGCTGTTCGCCACGTTGAGCAGGCCGGCGAGGTTGGTGTTGCCGTTCACCTGGAGGTCGTTGCTCACGTTGGCATTGCCGCCCAGACGGGTGTTGCCGTTCACGTCGAGTTTGGCGGTGGGGGCAGTGGTGGCGATGCCCACGTTGACGCCGTCGTCCCAGAGCTGGCTGTCGCCGAGTTGGGTAGGGGCGGTGAATTTGGCCACGCGGTTGGGCGTGCCGTGGATGTCTTCGCTGGTCAGGAGTTTCGACCAGTCGGCGCCCGACCAGTCGGCGGCGTTACCGGTTTTGCGGCGGTTCCAAATGCCGTCGTCGCCGAAGAAAAGCTGGTGGTCGAGGCTGGTACCGCCGGGCGCCAGGGAGAGCAGGCCGCCCTGAGCGTTGGCGCTGGGCGGCAGGGCCAGGCCGCCGGTGAGCGTCGAGCGGTTTTTGCGCTCGAAATACGCCTCGGCGATGTAGGTATTCGGGGCGTCATTCGTGGTAGCGTTGTTGTCGAAGTGGATGCGGCCGAAGAAATCGCCCGTAGTGTGGGTGTTGCCCACCGTGTGCAGGTGGAACTGCGGCGTGAGCGTGCCGATGCCCACCAGGCCGTCCTGGGTGATGACCATGCGGTCGAACGGACCCGTAGCGCCGGTGCGGAAGATCAGGTTGGCGGGGACGAAGCCTGGGCTGACCGGGCCGGTGGCGTAGGCCCGCATGGAGACGGCGGTTTGCACGTTGCCGATTTCGGTCAGGGCATTGAATTTGATCTCGCCGAGCAGGTCGCCCTGCAGCACCGGTTCGGCGCCGTTGGGGCCGGAGTTGTGTTTGTACATGACCAGTTCGGGTTTGGTACCGCCGGCCTGGGCGAAGGTTTTTTGGGAAAAAGTAGCCGACAGCAGGAGGGTCAGCGCAAGGAGGAATGGTGCATGGAGCTGTTTCATCTTAGGTTGTTTTTTAAAATGGAAAATTTGGTGCAGTTGGGTTGGCGGCCTTCGGTCTTCGGTTTTGAGGGACTTAGCGCTTTCCTTCTAACCTTCTAACCTTCTAACTTTCTAACCTTCTAACTTTCTAACCAGAAACCCTCCAACCGGAGTGGCCACAAAGGTTTGGGCTTTGGATTT
>CAZVZH010000194.1:4156-8804 GCA_964630705.1 uncultured Saprospiraceae bacterium
TTCTAACCAGAAACCCTCCAACCGGAGTGGCCACAAAGGTTTGGGCTTTGGATTTTTTTTATTGGAAACGGCTTGGAAATGGTTGGGAAATGCTTTGGAAGCGCGACTAATCCCCTCGTAACAAGCCACCGCCAAGGGCATTGTTCACGATTCAAAACCCTGTCTGATGATGACGACCAAAGAATTTGCAATCTTTAAAAACCTGTTGCAGGAAGTTCATTTCAAAGCATTTGGCGAGCCGCTGGCCGCGCTGCCACACGGGAAAGCCCAAGCCCTGAGTTGTTTTATCGAAGAAGAAACCGGGCAGCTGCTGAGTTACAAAACCCTGGGCAACTACGCGAGCGCCGCGCTCGACGGGCAGCCCGGGCGCATCAACCCCACCCCTACCACCCTGGCGATTTTGATTCGTTTCGTGCGGAACCAGTCGGCCGGCAACGACCAACTGGTTTGGTACCGCTACCGGAGCGCGCAATTGCAGCAGCCGGGTTGGGCGGTGGCCTGTTAAATTCAGGCTGTCGTACTTGGTTAAAATTTTCTCAAAATGTTAAAATTCGGGTTTGCCTGAGACCGCGCCGCGATACTTTGCCGCGTTTTTTAACCATTTTCATCAAACCTGTTTGTTATGAAACATTTAACCAGTACAAATTTCCTGCTCGTTCTTTTCCTCTCCCTTTCGCTCCAAAACCTGTCGGCGCAGGTCATCGGCAACCCGCCCGGCTGGAACTGGCTGCGCCAGATCGGCGGCTCCGGCGGCGACCAGATCAACGACATCGTCAGCAACGCCCAGGGCGATGTGTTCGTCGTGGGCACCTTCAACGGAACCATGCAACTGGGCGCCAGCAGCCTGCAAAGCACCGGCCTGAACGAGGGTTTCGTGGCCCGCTTCAACGCTGCCGGCGTGTTGCAATGGGTGCAAAAGCTGGCGGCCGACCAACCCGAAGGCGAGGTTTTCGGCCAGAATATTGCGCTGGACGGCAGCGGCAACCCCGTCGTTTCGGGCGCTTTTAAAAATTGCCAGTTGATTACCAACGACCCGTACGGCGGCGGGGCGGCGCAAAACCTCTTCGCCGCAAAACTTGCCGCCAACGGGCAGTTTTTGTGGACCGAAGTACTGACCCAGCCTGGAAGCTCCATAGAAAACTCCGTCAAACTCGTCGCCGACAACTCCGGGAATATCTACTGCCGCTCTACGTTTCGCACCTTCAAACTATCCGCTTCCGGGACTATAATTTGGGAACTCTTCGACGATTTTTTCAACGCCACTATCCAGTGGAAAAACGACACCCTTTATCTGGCTGGCTCGTTTTTTAATACCCTATCGATCGGTATCCAATTCATCCAGGTAAATGAGGCTGCTATTGCGCTGGTCAAAATTAACCCGGTTACCGGCTTCCCCAGCCTGCCCGAGGTGGTGGCGGAATCGCCCGTCGGCACCTACACCTTGTCGGTAAATACCTTGCACGTTGTTGCAACCGATGAAATTTATGTTGGCGGTCAGTACACTGTCGATCTGACGTCTGGCAGCTGCGACGCCAGCGATGCCTCTTTTGCCCAAAATTCCTTTCTGATGCGCACCAGCCCAAACGGCTGCGCCTGGATTCAAAGCCAGACCGATACACCATCTGAACTTAACCGTATTCTCTCGGTAACCACCGACCACACCGGCGCCGTTTGGGTGGCTGGAGAGCGATTCGGGCCGATCTCCTGGGGAGGGTCGAGCCTGAGCGGGACCGGCAATTTTTTGTCAAAACTTGACCCGACTACGGGCGCTGTATCCATGTTGCTCGACAATCCAGGCGGCCGGATACTGACGACACACCCGTCCGGTTTTTTGGCGGCCGGCTTGTCGGCCAAAGGCGCCTGGTGGAGCCGCCTCAACGGCAACGGCGCTGAAACCCAGCGGCTGGAGTGGGACAGCGACAGCGGTTCCGGCCGGGTTTGCGCGCTCGAAGTGGACGATTCGGGCATATACCTGACCGCCAATGTGTCCGGAAAAATCGATCTCGGAGGCACCTCCACATTTTTGCCCGTCGGCTCGCTGTTGATCAGCAAACGCAACCACGACGGCAGCCAGGAACTCTGGCGCCAGGTCATTCCCGGCGTTAGCACAGAATTTGTCTATCCGAAAAAAGCCGTTTTGGACAAGGTGCACGGCAAACTGATCTGCCTGGGATACTTTTTCGCCGATTTCAGTTTCAACGGCCAAACCTATCCGTACCTCCTGCCCGACAACGGTTTTGGCAACGATGTTATCGTCAAACTGGACGCCGCCACCGGCGCTGTGGAGTGGGTGCGCACGTTTAACGGAAGCAAACACACGGAATCGATTGCTGTAGACCAGGAAGGTAACATCCTGCTGAGCGGCACTTTTTCCTTCGATATGACCCTCGGCGCGACCACGCTGGTGGAAAAAGGCAACGACGATTTTTTCCTGGCCAAACTCGACCCTTCCGGCAATGTGCTCTGGGCGCAACGCGGCGGCGGCGACGACATCGAGTACCTGGCTATGGTAGGCGTCGATGCGCAAAACAACATCTACCTGACCTCCGAATCGCATTCGCTGGACATTGATTTTAACGACGCGGACCTGCTCCAAACGGCTGAGGGCGACGGCAACATCCTGCTGGCAAAATTCAGCCCGGCGGGCAACTTGATTTGGGCGAAAATTCATGGCCGCGTCGACGATTCAAACGATGAAGCCGGATGTTTTCCGGGCGGTTTCGCCGTCGACCCCGCGGGCAATACCTATCTCTCCGGCTTTTCGAGCCGGACGGCCAACATCGGCGCCACCTCGCTGGCTTCGCCCTATTCGCTCAACCAGTTTTACGCCAAATTCAACCCCAACGGCAACGCCCTCTGGGCCAACGTGGTGAAAACCCGCCGCTTCGGTTTGAATTTCGGCGAACTCGATGTCGACGCCGCCGGCAACCTCTACGTCGGCGCTCAATTCCGCGACACCATCTTTTTCGGAAATACTAAAATCGTGGCCGTCGGCTCCGCCATCGTGCGCAACGCCTATTACGCCCGGTTCAACGGCGCTACCGGCGCGCTCGACTGGGCCACCTTTATCTCCGGCAGCGCGGAGGTGAACGTCAACCCTGCCGCTATGGCGGTTTACAACGCGAACAGCATACTGGTCGGCGGGACGGTGACCGACATTGCCGCCTTCGGCAGCATCGTTGCCAACAGCTATTCGGCCAACAATGGCTACCTGGGCCTGTTGGGCCAGGACATCATGGTGTCGACTTTTCAACCGAAACCGGGCAGCCTGGCGCTGACGGTTTTCCCCAACCCGGCCAGCAGTTTTGTGCAATGGAAAGCGCCGGAAGCGCTGCCGGATGCTATGCAGGGCGCATTGTTGAACGCGGGCGGACAGGTCGTTTGGCAAGGAAAGTTTTCTGAAAATACGGCTACTGGGCGTATCGAGTTGGAGGGTTTGCCGGCCGGTTTGTATTACCTGCATTTGCTGAGCGGCGGCAAGCAGACCTTGCAGCAGGTGGTGGTGGAGTAGAATTTTTATGTAAATTTAAAATTGAACTTTAGATTTTCATAAAACCCGGCTCGTCCGACTATCACCACTAAAGGCACTAAAAAACACTAAACGACACTAAGGCTCGATGCCCCTTTTAGTGTCGTTTAGTGTTTTTTAGTGCCTTTAGTGGTGAAAACCAGGTAGCGTTTTCAAACGATCTACGCCTCCGCCCCAGCCGGCTGTAACTTGAATTTCCCCTTGCTTTTGCGAATCCGCACGGCCACCACTTTGTATTCCGGACACAGTGCGTCGACATCGTGGATGCTCGACGTGATGTTGTTGACCAGCACCTCCGGGAAGTGGAACGTGGTGCTCAGGATGCCCGGCTTGACCGCATCGGTCAGGCGGGCTTTTATGTCGACCTTTCCGCGGGGCGATTCCAGGCAAACCATATCGCCGTCCTGAATCTGGTGTTTCGCCGCGTCGTCGGGGTGAATGAGCACCACGTCTTCGGTCAGGATTTGCACGTTGCGGGTGCGGCGGGTCATGGTGCCGGAATTGTAGTGTTCCAGTTCGCGGTTGGTGGTCACGATGTAGGGGTAATCTTTGGCGTGGTCGACCAGTTCGCGGGTTTCGCGAAAATCGTCGTACTGAAATTTGCCTTTCCCGATTTTAAACGAATCGATGTGCAGGATTTCCGTGTCGGTGCCGTCGGGCCTGACGGGCCATTGTTTGCCGTTGTCGCCCAGTTCGTCCCAGCGGATGCCGGCGAAGAAGGGCACGATTTGGGAGATTTCCTCGAGCAGGGTGTCGGGCGCGTAGTCGGCCTGTTGGTAGCCCATGCGGTTCATGATATCGACCATGATCTGGCCGTCGGATTTGGTGCCGGGCAGCGGGGGAACCACCGCCTGAACGCGCTGGACGCGGCGTTCGCCATTGGTAAACGTGCCGCTTTTTTCCAGAAACGAAGCGCCGGGCAACACCACGTGCGCGTACTCACAGGTGACCGTCATGAACAGTTCCTGCACTACGAGCAGGTCGAGTTTTTTCATGGCGGCGATCACTTTTTGCGAGTTCGGGTCGGTTTGCACCAGGTCTTCGCCCATGAGCCACAGGGCTTTAAGCTGATCGTCCAGGGCGGCGTCGTACATCTGCGGGATTTTCAGGCCGATGTTC